>CBDULX010000001.1:0-46512 GCA_965368175.1 uncultured Gammaproteobacteria bacterium
GTCAGTTCAACATCTATGCCGCTTTCCGGGCGCGGTCCTTTGAGTACCACATAGGCAAAAATAGCTTCACCCTTGATGTCATCAGGGCGTCCCACTACGGCGGCTTCTGCCACCCGTTCGTGAGCCACCAGGGCTGATTCCACTTCCATGGTGCCGAGGCGGTGGCCGGACACGTTTAATACGTCATCGATGCGACCCATGATCCAGAAATATCCATCGGCATCTCTACGGGCGCTGTCACCGGCCAGGTAATACTTGCCGCCAAATTTTGGCCAGTAGGTGTCCAGGTAGCGCTGGTCATCACCCCAGATGGTGCGCAGCATGGAGGGAAAGGGTTTTTTGATGACCAGAAAGCCACCTTTATTGGCTTCGGTGATGCTATTACCTTCCTCGTCCACCACATCGGCGTCAATGCCGGGGAGGGGAATGGTGCAGGAACCGGGCTTGGTCGCGACCACTGCCGGAATAGGCGCAATCATATTGGCGCCGGTTTCAGTCTGCCACCAGGTATCAACAATTGGGCAACGGGTTTTACCAATGACTTCGTGATACCAGATCCAGGCTTCCGGGTTGATAGGTTCACCTACTGTGCCCAGCAGACGGATAGAGGACAGATCATATTTATTAGGGAATTCATCACCCATTTTCATCAGTGCACGAATAGCCGTGGGGGCTGTGTAGAAAATGCTGACCTTGTGGTCCTGGCAGATTTTCCAGAAACGACCAAAGTCCGGTACTGAAGGCGCACCTTCATACATGACGATGGTGCCACCCGCAGCCAGTGGGCCATAGGCCACATAGGTATGACCGGTAATCCAGCCCACATCGGCAGTACACCAGAAGATGTCATTGTCCTGCAGGTCGAATACCCAGAGATTGGTCATGACGGCACCCAGTAAAAAGCCAGCACTGGCGTGTTGTATGCCTTTGGGTTTGCCGGTGGAGCCAGAGGTGTAGAGCAGGAACAGGGGGTGTTCAGATTCAACCCACACCGGTGGGCAATCTGTGGACTGGCCTTTGACAGCATCGTGCCACCAGATATCACGGCCTTCGGTCATTTTAATATTGTGTTTGGAGCGCTGACAGACAATCACATGTTCGATGCTGGGGCAGCCATGATCCAGCGCTTTGTCGGTAGCGGCTTTGAGTTCTACTACTTTACCACCGCGATGGCCGCCATCAGCGGTAATGACCATTTTGGCGCCGGCATCATTGATGCGATCGCGCAGAGATTCAGCAGAGAAGCCTCCAAATACAACGGAGTGAATAGCACCGATACGGGCGCAGGCCTGCATGGCTATCAGGGCTTCAGGGATCATCGGCATGTAGATTACCACCCGATCACCCTTTTCAATTCCCTGAGCTTTCAGAGCATTGGCAAACTGGCTGACATCATCGGTCAGCTGCTGATAACTGATATGACGGGTATCACCCTGTTCGCCTTCAAATATAATGGCGGTTTTATCGGCCCTGGTGGCCAGATGTCGATCAAGGCAATTATGGGAAACATTCAGTGTGCCATCGGTAAACCATTTGAAATGAGGTGCGCGGCTATCGTCAAGTGTTTCGGTAAACGGTGTATGCCAGTCAAGCATAGCGCGGGACTGTTCTGCCCAGAATCCGGTGTAGTCCGTTGACGCCTGATGGTGAAGGGCATCAAAGTCGGCTTTCTTAATGCGCGCCTTGCTGCTGAATTCAGTGGATGGCTCAAACAAACGATCTTCTATTAAACCGGATTCAATATTATTGCTCGACATGCCCCTCTCCGATAACTCTTGATTGTTCTAAAGACCCAAGCATACCGGCTGCTTGAGAGTGACGCAATATGGTTAGGGACCTCTTGTTAACTTGTCATTTCGACCAGAGGGAGAAATCTTTCTTTTAATAACTGCATAAATATCAAGCATTTAAGATCCCTCCCTATCAGTCGGGATGACAAAACGACACTTAATCAGAGGTTCCTTAGCTGTCGTCAAGAATCGTTGCCTGGGATGGAATCCTGCTGAGTGACCAGTTATTTTTGGCCCATTGCCAGAATTCATTAAGACTGGCCTGCTCAAGTTCCTCAGGTGGCTGCTGATTAAGGAATTTCATTGCTTTCAGCAGTGTGTTTACCGTGTGGCCGGTATCGACCGCTGGTGCGTGAGTCTGTTTGCTTAGCTTGTCACCCTGAGGATTTACCGCTAACGGCAGATGGGCATATTGGGTGCTCGGGTAACCCAGGCACTGTTGCAGGTAAATCTGGCGCGGAGTCGATTCCAGTAAGTCATATCCACGCACGATGTGGGTAATGCCTTGCCAGGCATCATCCACCACCACGGCCAGCTGATATGCGAACAGGCCATCCCGACGACGGATAATGAAATCCCCCAGACTGGTGTGGGGGTTATGGCCAGAAACGCCCATAATGGCGTCGCTAAATTCGATATGGCGGTTAGCTGTGCGCAGGCGGACAGCATGGTCATGGTGTTCAGAGTGATTGCTATTCTGGCAGGTGCCGGGATAAATAATACCTAAAGGGCCGTGTTCGGCCTGCTCTTTAATTTGACTGCGACTGCAGATGCAGCGATAGATTAATTCCTGTTCTTGCAGCTGATCAAGGGCGTCCTGATAGGCCTGTTTGCGCTGAGTCTGATAAATTACCTCGCCCTGCCATTCAAAGCCATAGGCTTCCAGAGTGTGGAGGATATCGGTATCCGCATGCCTGACGTTGCGCAATTCATCGATATCTTCCATACGAACCAGCCATTCCCCCTGCTGGTTCTGGGCTTCCAGATAACTGGCCAGTGCAGCAATCAGAGAGCCAAAATGCAATGGACCGGTAGGTGAGGGGGCAAAACGTCCCCGATAGAGGGATTTTTGATCAGGCATTAATTACTCGAACCGGGCTGAGCCCGGTTCTAAAGCAATGTGGCAGCTTATTTGCCTTTGATCTGTTTTTCCTTGATCTCATCAAGGCTTTTGCAATCGATACATTGGGTGGCTGTGGGACGAGCTTCAAGGCGGCGAATGCCGATTTCCACACCACAGGTTTCACAATAACCATAATCTCCGCTATCGAGCATATCCAGCGACTCATCAATTTTCTTGATCAGTTTACGCTCACGGTCGCGGGTACGTAATTCCAGGCTGAATTCTTCTTCCTGGGAAGCACGGTCGGCCGGATCGGGGAAATTAGCGGCATCGTCTTTCATATGATCCACAGTGCGGTCAACTTCCTGCATCAGCTCTTTTTTCCAGCCTTCAAGGATGCTTCTGAAGTGGCCAACCTGCTGTTCATTCATGTATTCTTCGCCCTTTTTTTCAATATAAGGGGTAAAGCCGTGTAATTTTTGTGCCGAAGTATCAGGCATCGAAATCTCCGATATTTGTAGTCTCTGTATTCGCGACGCGATTTAATACCAAGAATTGCATCATTTAGCAACCAATTATAGTAAACAAGGTTGTTTTTCCCAGTAAGAAAAACGTCTAAAAAAGTGAAATAAATTAAGGAAATCAGCAATTAAACACATTATATTTAAAATACAAAAAAAAGCACATTATAATTAACCATAATAAAAACAATAAAATAGAGAAGCTATACAGCCTGGTTCTGATTTTCAGGCCTGGTTGCGAAGGCTCTCTGATTACCTTAGAAATAATATCTTGATACAAATATCAATATTGTCATTCACACTGCCTCTGGAAGGTTTGCTCCTGATGACGTTAAACACATACTTGATGAATTAATTCACCACCCCGATTTCAAAAAAAGACACGAATGAGGTCTGGGATTTTCGTCAAGTCCCTGATATTAACTTCACGGCTGCAGAATTGAGGGAGATTGTAGTTCATAGGGAGGTCTATCTGGCCCATCGTTCGCCGGGTTATAACCTGGCGATGGTGAGCGACGATGATTTGATCTTTGGTCTGGCCAGGATGTTTATGGCTTACTGTGAACATTTGCCGATTAAAATCACCATCTTACGCACACTAGAAGCTGCCATGGAGTAGTTTCAGAAGGATTAGTCAGGATCCCTGGGCTTTTTTTCTACTCGAGTAATCAGTGTGCCCTTAGCCAGCCGCAGCTGAATCTGTTCCCCCGGTTTAACCTGTCGGCTATCTGTGATGGTTTCACCACTGCTTTTGCTGGCGATGGCATAGCCACGGCCCAGGGTTTCCAGCGGGCTGACGGCATTCAGGGTGCGTGAGAGGCTGGCCAGCAACTGGTGTTTGTTATGAAGAGTAGTTTTTTGCGTTATTAGCAGTCGTTTTTGCAACCCGTTCAGAATCTGCTGTTCTCTATATATTTTGAGCTCCGGTGAACAGGCCATCAATCGATTAAGCTGATGAAGCTGCAGGTGCTGCTGGAGTTTAATATTATAGAACCAGCTGGTTTTCAGTCGTTGTTCCAGCTCATCCAGCCTTTGAGACTGCTGCTGCAGGTAACTGGTGGGGTGTTGCTGCTGTAAGCGTTTTTCCAGCCAGCCAAGTTGCTGCAGTTGAGCTTTGATACGATTGAGCATCAGTTGCTGTAAGCGCTGCCGACAGGCATAAAAGCTCTGCAGGTAAAGGTTCTGGTCCGGACTGATCAATTCGGCTGCAGCAGAGGGTGTGGGTGCTCTGACGTCGGCCACAAAGTCGGCAATGGTGAAATCAATTTCATGGCCTACGCCACAGATTACGGGGATATCGCAATCAGTAATGGCATGGGCCACCATTTCCTCATTGAAGGGCCACAGATCCTCCAGTGAGCCACCGCCGCGGACCAGCAGCAACACATCACAGTCTTTGCGTTGTGAAGCACGGTGTAATTGCGCAACAATTTGTGGCGCCGCCGCATCCCCCTGTACGGCTACCGGGTAAATTAAAACTGGAATGGCGGGAAAGCGTCGCTGTAGCACACTTAATACATCACGGATCGCGGCACCGGTGGTTGAGGTGATGACACCTATGCGTTTCGGGAGCTTGGGCAGAGGTTTTTTTCTGTCTTCGTCAAATAAACCCTGTTCGGCCAGCTGGGCTTTTAGTCGTTCGAATTCCCGCTGCAAAGCACCATTGCCGGCTTCTTCCATGTGCTCCACTAGTAACTGGAAATTGCCTCGTGCCTCATAGAGGCTGACTCTGGCCCGCAGCAGTACCTGCTGGCCATTTTCTGGTTTGAACCGCAAAAACTGGTTACGCCCTTTGAACATAGCGCAGCTGACCTGTGCTTTAGCATCTTTCAGGGTGAAGTACATATGGCCGGATGAGGGTTGCGACAGGTTGGATAATTCACCTTCTACCCAGAGCAGTGGGAACTCGGACTCCAGCAGGCTGCGCACGGTAAAATTTAGCTCAGATACGCTGTGGATGGTACGTTGGGGTTGCAGATCGGTGCTGTTAGTCATGGGCCATGATGATAGATTTTTAGCGAGCTGAGCACCAGTGCTTTCTGACATTAACCGAGCTGGGCCAGGATTCACGATTTCCCTTTAGAATCCGCATTTTATGAGCTTGTCATAGATCAGTCGAATCTTATATAATTGTACGATTTACCAGACCAAACAGGAGCCGTTATGCGAATATCTCAGGAAGCACTCACTTTTGATGATGTGTTGTTGATTCCCGCCCATTCTACGGTCCTGCCTAACGAGGTAAGTCTGGGTACTCAGCTTACTCGTGAAATTAGATTGAATATTCCGCTGATTTCGGCGGCCATGGATACGGTGACCGAGGCCCGACTGGCCATTGCCTTAGCTCAGGCGGGTGGTATGGGTATTATTCATAAGAACATGAATGCTGAGGAACAGGCGCATCAGGTCTCTATGGTTAAAAAATACGAAGCCGGGGTGATCAGCGAGCCCATTACTGTGCCTTCTAACACTACAGTTAGCGAAGTGCTCAAATTAACCCAGGAAAACAGCATTTCAGGTGTTCCAGTGGTGGATGGTGAGGATCTGGTGGGTATAGTTACCGCCCGCGACCTGCGTTTTGAAACCGGTATGGATAAACCGATAACCGAAATCATGACCCCCAAGGAAAAGCTGGTGACGGTTAAAGAAGGTGCCGACAGGGAAGAAGTGCTGGGTTTGCTGCACAAACACCGCATCGAAAAGGTGCTGGTGGTGAACGACCAGTTTCAGTTACGCGGCATGATTACTGTTAAAGATATTCAGAAATCCGATGATTTTCCTAATGCCTGTAAAGATGGACATGGTCGCCTGCGGGTGGGTGCTGCGGTGGGCACCGGTGCCGATGCGGAAGAACGGGTGACTGCGCTGGTGGGTGCCGGTGTTGATGTGATCATTGTGGATACCGCTCATGGTCATTCACAGGGTGTGCTGGACCGGGTGGCCTGGGTCAAGAGGCATTTCCCACAGGTTCAGGTAATTGGCGGTAATATTGCCACAGCCCAGGCCGCGAAAGACCTGGTCAAGGCTGGCGCCGATGCAGTTAAAGTGGGTATAGGCCCCGGGTCTATTTGCACTACCCGTATTGTAGCCGGAGTGGGTGTGCCACAGATATCGGCAGTCGCTAACGTCGCCAAGGCGCTGGAAGGCACCGGTATCCCTCTGATTGCCGATGGTGGCGTACGTTATTCCGGTGATGTGGCCAAGGCTCTGGCAGCCGGTGCCTATTGCATTATGATTGGTGGCCTGTTTGCGGGCACTGAAGAAGCGCCCGGTGAAGTGGAGCTGTTCCAGGGGCGTTCATACAAGTCCTATCGCGGTATGGGGTCTATTGGTGCCATGGAAAAAGGCTCCAGTGATCGATATTTTCAGGATAAAAATGCCGGGGCGGAAAAGCTGGTGCCGGAAGGTATCGAAGGTCGTGTGCCTTACAAGGGGCCAATGAGTACTATTATCTACCAGCTGCTGGGAGGGATTCGTGCCAGTATGGGGTATGTAGGCTGTGCCAACCTGGATGAAATGCGAACCAAACCTGAGTTTGTACGGATTTCCAGTGCCGGTATCCAGGAGTCACATGTGCACGATGTGACCATCACCAAAGAAGCACCGAATTACCGTACTTAAATAAATTATTGCCACAGAGTCACGGAGAACACAGAGTTTTTAATATTTAGGGAACCTTTGATTAATTTGTCATTTCGACCAAAGGGACGAGCCCATGGATGGGCGAAGGTAGAACAATCATGGAGCTATTGTCGAGAAATCTTGCTGTTGATAGCTGTATAAATATCAAGCATTTAAGATCCCTCGGCAACTGCTCCTGCGTTGCCCTACTACTTACATCCGTGTAAGCATCCATTTAAGTCGGGATGACATATTATGAATTAATCAGAGGTTCCTTAGATCTCTGTGTACCCAATGGGCATAAACTCTCTGAGACTCTGTGGCAAATTAATCCAACAATATTGCAGCCATATCTATGACTACTCAAAACATTCATGCCGATCGTATCCTTATTCTGGATTTTGGTTCTCAGTATACTCAGTTGATTGCGCGTCGCATCCGTGAAGCGGGTGTGTATTGTGAGCTTTATGGCTGGGATATGGATGTTGAGGTGCTTAAGGCGTTTAAACCTTCAGGCATTATCCTCTCCGGTGGCCCGGAGACGGTGACAGAAGAAGAATCGCCCGTTGCGCCGGCTATCGTATTTGAGCTGGGAGTACCGGTGCTGGGTATTTGCTACGGAATGCAGACCATGGCCGAACAGCTGGGTGGTAAGGTAGAGAGTGCCGATCACCATGAATATGGCTACGCACAGGTGCGCGCTCGTGGGCACACCCGGTTGCTGAAGGACATCGAAGACCACACCACCGAAGACGGTTATGGCCTGCTGGATGTGTGGATGTCTCACGGCGATCGTGTGGTGGATATGCCTGAGGGTTTCAAGCTCATGGCATCGACCGATTCTGCACCCATCGCGGGTATGGCCAATGAGGAAAAAGATTTTTACGGTGTGCAGTTTCACCCGGAAGTTACCCATACTCGACAGGGTTTGCGTATTATCCAGCGTTTTGTTCATGACATCTGTGGTTGCGGTAATTTGTGGACCGCCGACAACATTATCGATGATTCTATCGAAACTATTCGCAAACAGGTGAGTAAAGAAGAAGTATTGCTGGGCCTGTCCGGAGGCGTCGATTCATCGGTCGTTGCCGCGCTATTGCACAAGGCCATTGGTGATCAACTGACCTGTGTATTTGTAGATAATGGCTTATTGCGCTATGGCGAAGGTGATCAGGTGATGGCGACCTTCGCCGAGCATATGGGTGTTAAGGTAATTCGGGTGGATGCCGAGCAACGATTCCTCGATGCGCTCAAGGGTGAAATTGACCCCGAGAAGAAACGCAAAATTATTGGCAATCTGTTTGTTGATATTTTTGAGGAACAGGCCAGTAAACTGGACAATGCAAAGTGGCTGGCCCAGGGTACGATTTATCCCGATGTGATTGAGTCTGCCGGTGCTAAAACCGGCAAGGCGCATCTAATCAAGTCCCACCATAATGTAGGTGGCCTGCCGGATTACATGAAACTGAACCTCTGTGAACCATTACGAGAATTGTTCAAAGATGAAGTACGCAAGCTGGGAGTGGAATTGGGCCTGCCTTATGACATGGTGTATCGCCACCCTTTTCCTGGCCCGGGTCTGGGTGTGCGCATTCTTGGTGAAGTTAAAAAAGAATACGCCGATATTTTACGTCTGGCCGACCATGTTTTTATAGAAGAGCTGCACAAGCATGAACTGTACGATAAGGTTTCCCAGGCCTTCACTGTATTCCTGCCTGTGAAATCAGTGGGCGTGACCGGTGACGGTCGCCGTTATCAGTATGTCGTAGCCCTGCGTGCCGTTGAAACCATCGATTTCATGACCGCCCGCTGGGCCCACTTGCCGTACGATTTTCTGGATCATGTATCACGCCGAATTGTGAATGAAGTGAACGGAATTTCCCGTGTGGTGTACGACATCACCGGCAAACCCCCGGGCACGATTGAGTGGGAATAAATAATCTTGCCACAGAGACACAGAGGTCACTGAGGTTTTTATAATTTAATAATTTCTCTGGGTTCTCCGTGACTCTGTGGCGTGTTAATAATCAACAATGGAAAATAACGACCAACACTGGATGCAGCAGGCCCTGGAACTGGCTGCCAGGGCTGAAGCCGAAGGCGAGGTTTCTCGAAATTTTCATAACCAATCAAGTTCTTGAATTCGCCTTCAATTAAATAGCCCTGCATCGATCGAGCAGAGTTTCAAAGGGTTCGATGTCGTCGAGAAACGAACCGTCGTCGACCACGTGCTGATGGAAATAGACCTGTACAGGCTAAAAAGCAGAATTATATGCAAGTGCCACCCAACCTCCTTCACTGTATTATTGAGGATAAAAACAAGTCAACCGGATATATACCTGTAGATGAAAGTTTTGTTTTATAACGAGATCAATCCTGTCAGAATCCCCGGGCTTAAGAAAATGAAAATCTATATGGAAACGGATGAGTTCTTTTGACTTAGGCCTGCTACCCTCAGGACATCTGCACGGCTTCCCAGTAACAGCGGATGGCGCTGCAGGTAAAGAGGCTCATATTGCCACCATCGGCAAGGCATTTGCACGTAGCGTGGGGGAAGGTTTGTTCACCCTTGCGGCCAGCAAAAACGGTACAGCTCTCTCCCCAGCATTGCAATATTGGCGCAATTTTGCCTGCAAATATCTGAGTGAACGCTGCCAGCTGACATCAGCAGATCCGCAG
This sequence comes from uncultured Gammaproteobacteria bacterium, assembly GCA_965368175.1. GTDB lineage: Bacteria > Pseudomonadota > Gammaproteobacteria > SZUA-229 > SZUA-229 > CBDULX01. The sequence goes on from CBDULX010000001.1 coordinate 9,675, forward strand.
CGGCCTGATCTTCTCGAGCCGCTCACAGATGCAGAAACCATGCCTCTGCTCATGAGTGTGCCACCCATGCGCGGAGCCGAGTATCTCTCTGCTGCGGTGCTGCAGGATATCCGCTCCTTGCTGGATAGCTGGGTCTGTGAACAGATACAGGCTGTCGGCGGACTTGATGTTCTCCTAGCCAGGAGAGCGCCGCAATGGCATCAGGTGGGACGGGTCTGTTTTCATCTGGCGGAAAATAAAAGTGATCCGGATTACCCTTTTGCCTTCATGGCAACCTATGTTCCCGAACTTTCAGCGCAGGGACATATTCGCCATCAACCTCTCAGCCGCGCCTTACAGGAATATGCGGGTGCTAAAAACAAAAAGGCATTAATCCGCCTGCTTTCGCCTGTTCAACTCGCCGCCGAGTCCAGCGCAGTGGTTAACGAGCTGGTTGATAGCGGCGACATCTATCATCCGTTGGCCTGGACACCCGGAGAGGCGTATGAGTTTCTCAAAGAAACACCGCTGTACGAGCAGAGTGGTGTTATCGTCCGGTTACCCAATTGGTGGAAAAAACGTAGCAGACCACGTGTCAGTATCACTATTGGTGGGAGTGCGCAAAAGAATTTCAATGCCGATGCTTTGCTGGATTTCAAAATGAGTATCGCCCTGGGCGATGAATCCCTCAGCAAAGCCGAGCTCAAGAAACTGATGGCGGAGGATAATGGTCTCGCTTTTATTAAGGGCCAGTGGGTTGAGGTGAATCAGGAGAAACTGATTGAAGCCATGGCTCACTGGAAAAAGGTGGAGTCTGAAATGGCGAGTGATGGGCTCACGTTTGCACAGGGGATGCGCCTGCTGGCCGGAGCACCCGCCGATCTACGGGAGGATGTCCAGGAAGAGAGCAGAGAGTGGTCTTTTATTCAACCGGGGAAATGGCTGGCTTCACAGCTAGAGGTGTTGCGCTCACCGGCTCAAGTGAAGACCGTCAATCCGGGTAAAGCACTCAAAGCGACTCTTCGGCCCTATCAACAGGAGGGTGTGAACTGGCTGTGGTTACTCTCTCAGTTGGGATTAGGTGCCTGTCTGGCGGATGATATGGGGTTGGGGAAAACTATGCAGGTCATCTCGCTGCTGCTGGTTGTAAAAAAGATAGAAAAGCAAAACACGAGAAAACCCTCCCTGCTGGTGCTTCCTGCATCTCTTCTCGCCAACTGGCAAGTGGAACTGGAGCGTTTTGCCCCCTCACTGCGCTGCCTGTTTTTGCACAGCTCCCGGCTGAGCAAAAAAACGATGAATGGGTTGGCGGATGAAAGTGCCGTCCTGAAGAATATCGATCTGGTGTTGACCACTTATGGCACACTGATGCGTCAAAATTGGCTACAGGAGCAGCAGTGGCGACTGCTGGTACTGGATGAGGCCCAGGCGATCAAGAATCCGGCCGCCAGGCAGAGCAAAGCGGTCAAGAAACTCAATGCCGCATCCCGTATTACACTGACCGGTACGCCAGTGGAGAACCATTTATCGGATCTCTGGTCCCTGTTTGACTTTCTGAACCCCGGTTTGCTTGGAACCGCTAATCGGTTCAAAGGGTTTGTGAAATCACTCTCTGCGCGGGAGAGTGATCAATATGCACCATTACGCAATCTGGTGAATCCCTATATCCTGCGCCGTCTTAAAACCGACCGCTCAATCATCAGCGACCTGCCGGAGAAGACCGAAGTGTCCTCATACTGTGGTTTGAGTAAAGTCCAGGCGGCACAATATCAGCAGGCCGTTACAGAACTTGCAAAAGCCATTGAAAATCAGGATGGCATGAAACGGCGCGGTCTGGTGCTATCCTACCTGTTACGCTTCAAACAGATTTGTAATCACCCGTCGCAACTGCTGGGTGATGATGTGTATGATCCGCAACAGAGTGGCAAATTTCGGCGTCTGGCCGAGCTTTGTGAAGAGATAGCCGAGCGCCAGGAGAAGCTTTTGGTCTTTACCCAGTTCCGTGAAATAATCGCTCCGTTGGCAAGCTTTCTGGCGCAACAATTTGGCCAGCCAGGCCTGGTGTTACACGGAGGTACTCCGGTCAAGCAACGGCAAAAACGGGTTGAGCAGTTCCAGGATGAAGAAGGGCCACCATTTTTTATTCTCTCCCTCAAGGCGGGAGGAACCGGCCTTAACCTGACACAGGCATCCCATGTAATCCATTTTGATCGTTGGTGGAACCCGGCTGTGGAAAACCAGGCCACAGACCGAGCCTTTCGCATCGGCCAGAAAAAAAACGTGCTGGTGCATAAATTTATCTGTCAGGGAACAGTAGAAGAGAAGATAGACGTCTTGATCAATGAGAAAACGGCTCTCGCCAATGATCTATTGGAAGGTGGTGCCAATACACTGCTGACAGAGATGGATAACGAGGCATTACTTAATCTGGTTTCACTCGACATTGAGAAGACACAAGTCTGATAGAGAAGGGGGATAAATAAAATGCATTATGGTGGATGGCCTCCATATGTGTCGGTCGCACAACGACGCGCCAGGGCAGCCAAAGGCATGAAAAAGCTGGGCAAGAAGGGCCTGGAGATTGAACCCATAGAGATTCAGGGACGTAAGATCGCTCGCACATTCTGGGGTGAGGCCTGGTGCAATCATCTGGAAAAATTTAGCGATTATGAGAATCGCCTACCGCGGGGTCGAACCTATGTACGTAACGGTTCAGTGTGTCATCTTGCCATTTCAAAGGGAAAAATCGAAGCCATTGTCAGTGGTTCGGAACTCTACAGAATCAACATTAATATCACCCCTCTGTCCATAAAGAATTGGAAAAACGTGCGCAAACAGTGTGCCGGACAAATCGGTTCCATGCTGGAACTGTTGCAGGGGCGTTTTTCTGATAATGTAATGGAGATCGTAACCGATCAAAACAATGGGCTGTTTCCCAGGCCTGACGAAATAAAACTCGCCTGTGATTGTCCCGACTGGGCCGAAATGTGCAAACATATTGCCGCCGTCTTGTACGGTGTTGGTGCCAGGCTGGATCACCGGCCTGAACTACTTTTTCTGCTGCGGAATGTTGATCATGAAGCGCTGATTGCAGCGGAGCTGGATATACAGTCAGCAACATCCAGAAAAGGGAAACGGCGGCGGCTGGCGGTAGCTGATCTTTCCTATGTGTTTGGTGTGGAGTTGGAAGAGTCCGTCAAACCCGGTCACAAAAATAGTACAGTCAGCAAAAAAACGGCCAGGAAGAGAAGTAAGAAGAAGACAGTTAAAAAGAAGATTGCCCTAAAGACGAAGAAAAAAGCATTTACACCGACAGCAACGGCAGTCACCAGGCTACGTAAGCGATTTGGGATGAACGCATCTCAGTTTGCAAAGTTGGTTGGTGTGAGTCCGCAGACGGTAAATAGCTGGGAAAACGGCAGTGGTAAGCTCAATCTCCGCCAACGTACCACAGATGCGCTTACCCAGGCGGCTGAACTTACGCCGGAGCAGGCCATGAGAAAGTTAAAACGTAGCTGAATTGTAGTAGCCCCGACTTGACCTGACCGTTACCGGTTTTGCGGAAGCGACTGTCCGGTCAAGTCGGGACTACTACACATGAGTTTGTTACACATAATGTGATTTGTGAGGGTTGAGGCGAGGACTGGCTTCACCACCACCCAGGTGGATTATCTCTGCCCGAAGGGGGTTGGTTTGAGGGTGGTCGATTTTATGTGAAGAGGGCCAAGGTCGCGAATGAACAATGACAATGGTATTTTTCATGGTATTGACACTTGCGACCACCGTAAAACCCGCGCCACTACTGGCTTTTTGCGGCTTATTTACAATCGAATGGGAGTAGGGTTTTTTAATAAATTATTGTTTATTAAATGAAAAATGCTATGACTGAGAGTTTAAATCAAATGGTCAACGAGTTGGCACTTTGTCCTAGGACAAATCGTGCTGGAACCCTGGATTTTATTAGGTGTAACAGCAGGAAACGTCAAGTAAGTGAGTTACCAATTGTCGAACTCAAGGTGCTGGGCGGGTAAGCCGCGACTGGATACAGCATTTATACTTCTATACATAAAAAAGGACAGTATATTGGTCATAAATAGCCCTTGTGACTGTTTTCGTGGTCATTCCGCTTGACATTTGTTTAAGGAATGGCTATTAATATAGCCATAAAATAATTTAGTGACTGTTTTCGTGGTCATTGTCAGGTGGGCCAGATGGTGAAGGACAGAACATATTCGCGATATACGCGTGAGGCTGCGGCCTTGCTGGCCAAGCAGGTCCAGCTCGGACGCAAGCAGCATAAGTGGACCGAGCGTGAGCTTGCGGACCGGGCCGGCATCTCGCGGGCGACGCTCCAGAAGATCGAAAAGGGTGACCTGAGCGTGGCCATCGGGCTTGTGTTCGAGGTGGCGGCCCTGGTGGGTGTGACCTTGTTCGATGAGGAGCGCACCGCGCTTGCCGCTCACCTTGCCCGCACCGGTGACAAACTGGCCTTGTTACCGAGCGCCGTACGCAAGCGCAGAAAGACGGTGCATGATGATTTCTGAGGGATCCTACAGCGAGGCCTTTGTCTGGGTGTGGTTGCCTGGTGAAGCTCAACCGATCGTGGCAGGCAGGCTGGCTGCCGAAGGCGATCAACTGATCTTCAATTACGGTAAGAGCTATTTGGCTCGTGATAATGCCATTGCGCTCTATCATCCCGAGTTGCCCTTACAGGCCGGGCTTATTCCATTGCTTCCGGGTCTAAGCATGCCTGCCTGCATCCGCGATGCCTCGCCGGATGCCTGGGGGCGGCGTATTATCATCAATAAAAAGTTCGGCCTGAAAGGCGCGAAGGCTGATGCAGGCCAGCTTGATGAGTTGACCTATTTGCTGGAGTCCGGCTCGGACCGTATCGGGGCTCTGGATTTTCAGCGTTCTGCCACCCACTATGTTCCGCGCGGATCGGTGAATGCTTCTCTAGATGAACTCGTGCAAGCCGCCGAGTTCATTGAGAAAGGCCTGCCGCTGAGTCCGGAGCTCGATCATGCTTTGCAACACGGTACTTCGCTCGGTGGTGCGCGGCCCAAGGCGCAGCTTGAAGACGGTGACAAGAAGTATATCGCGAAGTTTTCTTCGACGACTGATCTTTATAGCGTTGTAAAGGCTGAGTTCATCGCTATGCGCCTGGCGTCACAGGCCGGGCTTAACGTTGCGAGTGTGTCGCTGACCAGATCTTTGCACAAAGACGTTCTACTGATCGAGCGCTTTGACCGCGTGCATACCGGGGCCGGGTGGCAGCGCAAGATGATGGTCTCGGCGCTCACCATGTTCGTGCTCGATGAAATGATGGCGCGCTATGCCAGCTATGAAGACCTCGCTGAAATTATCCGTCACCGCTTTACTGATGCACCCGCCACGCTGCGGGAGCTCTACTCTAGGCTCGTCTTCAACATCCTCTGCGGCAATACCGACGATCATGCTCGCAATCATGCCGCATTCTGGGATGGAGAAATACTTACGTTGACCCCAGCTTATGATATCTGTCCGCAAGGGCGTACAGGCAATGAAGCCTCGCAGGCCATGCTGATCGCCGGTAACAACCGAATGAGCTGCATATCCTCTTGCCTGGAGGCGGCGGCACAGTTTCTTTTGCCGCGCGCGGCGGCAATCGATATCATCGAAAGCCAGCTCACCAGCATCATTGATCACTGGGATGCGATCTGCGATGAAGCGTCGCTCAGCGCTACCGATCGTGGGTTTCTCTGGGGGCGCCAATTCCTGAACCCCTATGCCTTTGATAACCTCAATGGCGATGCTACACACCTGAAGGCGCTTGCTGATAAGGCGAGCTTTTAGATTTTGCTCATGGCTTGTGGGCATCAGCCGAAGCGGACGCTGCATAGGTGGTTTTTGTGGAGTTTCGGTTGATTCTTACCGCTCTTATCGAATCGGGGTAAAACCCAATTTTCCGGGCACATATGATAAAGGTCCTGGACTTTTCTGGATTCCTGGTTATAGCCTTTTCAATAAGTACTCAGTCATTGGACAGATCATGTCGTAACCCTGGACTTTATTAAAAGAGAACCTCCGCTCATGATTACATGAATGTTAGCATTGCTTAGGGAGCTTGGAGGAAGACCGACACGAGCATTTGCAAGCGTTGTAAATCTCGATACCGGTATGCTATATACTTCCACCCTGGCGGATTGAATCTCTACCCGAAGGGGATCGATTTGATAGGCGTTATCGGCTCGATATGATGAGGGCCAACGTCGTGAGTGGACAATGACAACAAGAAATTCCAATTTTAGTTGTTTGGTCATATAGCTAATTAACGTACTATATATCAATAACACAATGACAATGGTATTTCCCGTGTGGTGTACGACATCACCGGCAAACCCCCGGGCACCATCGAGTGGGAATAAATAATCTTGCCACAGAGACACAGAGGTCACTGAGGTTTTTATAATTTAATAATTTCTCTGGGTTCTCCGTGACTCTGTGGCGTGTTAATAATCAACAATGGAAAATAACGACCAACACTGGATGCAGCAGGCCCTTGAGCTGGCTGCCAGGGCTGAAGCCGAGGGCGAAGTCCCGGTGGGTGCTGTCATCGTCAAAGATAATCAGCTTATTGCTGAAGGCTGGAACCATCCCATCCGGTCTAATGATCCTTCCGCCCATGCAGAAATGATGGCCATGCGTGCGGCAGGGCAAATTTTAAACAATTATCGATTAATGGATACCACACTGTATGTCACCCTTGAACCCTGTGCCATGTGTGTTGGGGCTATGGTTCATGCACGTATCAAGCGGCTGGTTTTTGGTGCCTATGATCCTAAAACAGGCGCTGCGGGTAGTGCCCTGGCGCTGATTCAGTCTGATGTACATAATCACAGAATTGAGGTTACAGCAGGTGTGATGGAGGCTGAGTGTCGGGACAGTTTGCAGGCATTTTTCAGGAACAGGCGTAAAAAACAGTAATTTTACAGCTCAGACTTTACTGGACAGGTTTACGATTTGCTTATTGCTAGAGGCAATGGTCCTTGCCATATCTTTTATTAGCTTCTCAGCGGTTGCAGGCCGGGTACAGAGCAGGTTGTGAAAGCGTTCGCTGGGTACAACCAGCACGGTGCAATGAGAGGCTGCCATCACACTGGCGGTTCTTAAAGTGCCTGTTAGAGCAGCAATGGCGCCAAATATTTCATCCGGTTTGATGGCACCAACAATGGTGCTGCCAACCTTAACTTCAGCTGAACCGGTGATTAGTGTGTACACTTCGTTATCGCTATCGCCCTCGGTGATAATGGTATCCCCTTTGTTGTACTGACGGATTTCCGGGTGAAACTCAATGTCCTTCTGGATATGATCACTGAGTAAATTCTGATAACCCATGATCAGGTTCATTAAATACTTATTCCAGGTTTCTGTCCGTGTTTCATCATTGCGTATATGTTCTAATAACTGAGGCCCATCATATTCATCAACTACAAGAGCAAAGTCAGTTTGGTAACGACTGGGTTTATCGAGGAGTAAACCATCAGCGCCGACCAGGTCTCCCGCTTCATGGTTAAAAGTGAGGTTGTCATGACAGGTTTCTTTCAGTATTCCATCCTGGATAAAGTACACAGATTGAGTGCTGGCAAGATCGATTTCAGTTTCTGAGGGTAATTGCAGCTTCCGTGTTTTTACCGGAGCCTGATCCAGAAAGCAATGGATTAGTGCCTGGTTGTCTTCCCAAAGTATTCCATGTTTGTCAAAGCCGGATATATTGGTAAACATAAGGACCTTTTCGGATTAAAGTTTTTTAAGAATTGCCTGGGAGCATCAGATACTTGACCTGAGGCTCCCTTGTACTGATAGTATGTAAAGCATCAATCCTGTGTATGAGACTGTTTTTTCGATCCTACAGTAAATTTATGAGTAGATTTGTGAATCAGTCAATATTGATATAATTTACAGTCCTGATTTTTATCGATACGATTATGGCAAAAACGACTATTGATACCTGGGATGCTTATTTTTGCAGGCGTTCTGCCCTGTTTGAGTCGGTTCATGAAGTCTCGGGTGAATTTAGTACCTGTAAGGATTGGCCAACGCTAGAATTTATTAATCAACAATTTGAGCATAGACAGCATGGAATTCGGGCTGTGCCGCAGGCTGGGGTAGCCACCTGCTTTGAAGAACAATATGAACCGAGAATTTACCTGAAAGCGGAGTTGCAGACACGTAGTAACAACTGGCACGACTTTTTTAATGCCCTGGTGTGGTTGCAATTCAGCAATACCAAACAGGAACTGAATCGACTGCATTACTATGAGGCTTTACAAAGGGATGAAAAAAGTAACAGGAGCAAGATAGAAAACGCCATTACTTTGTTTGATGAATGCGGCTGCATAATTGTCAGTTCTGATCCCGGACTGCTGGATATGATCCGTAATCATCAATGGTATGAACTGTTTGTGGAACGGCGTGAATCATTCTTCCACGATATTCAGTGCTATATATTTGGGCATGCAATATTTGAAAAGGCATTAAATCCCTATATTGGTATGACCTGTCAGGCTATATTGATTCATTCTGAGGAGTTGTTAATTGGCTCATTGGGTGATATCGATCAACAGCTTGCGCAACTCTGGTATCGGGGTGATATTCATAAGCCTGCGGATCTTTCCCCTTTTCCAGTCTTAGGGGTGCCAGGCTGGTATGAAGGAGAACAGTCTGAGGAGTTTTATCACAATGCCGATTATTTTCGTCCCATGCATAAAAAATAAGACCCAGAGTAGTGGTAGCGGCAAGATTGATTCACCCGTCAAGTAGAATTATGCTTACTGATAAATATACAGAGCAGCTCAATGATTAAAGGCGTTCTTCTTGATTTATCCGGTGTACTCTACGAGGGAGATCATGCCCTGCCTGGGGCGGTGGATGCCCTGTATCGACTGAAGCAAAATTTTCCATTGGCCTATGTCACCAATACCAGCCGCAAACCTCGACACACTATACATAGCCTGATGCAAAGCATGGGCTTCGATATTGAAATAGAAGATATTTTTACCGCGGCCACGGCTAGCCATCAATATATTCAAGCTCATCAATTAAGCCCCCATTTATTAATTCATCCTGCATTGCAAGAGGAATTTTCAGATATAAACAGTGATCAGCCCAATGCCGTGTTGTTGGGTGATGCTGCCGAGTATTTTACTTTTGACAAACTGAATCAGGCCTTCAGAGTGTTGATGCAGGACGAGTCGGTGCCTTTGATTGCCATGGGTTACAACCGTTATTTTAAGGACACCGATGGCCTGAGCCTGGATCTGGGCGCTTTTACCTCATGCCTGGAGTTTGCCAGTGCCAGGCAGGCGATTATTGTCGGTAAACCTTCTAAGGACTTTTATCTACAGGCTGTGGCCCATCTTGGAGCTACGCCTGAACAGACCCTGATGGTGGGTGATGATGTGTATTCTGATGTAAAAGGAGCCATGGATGCTGGATTACAGGCATGCCTGGTGAAAACGGGTAAATATCGTGAGGCTGATGAATTTAAAATTGATCAGCAACCTGATCGACTGTGTAACAATTTTAGTGATCTGGTGGACGATTTATTAGGTCATTAACCACAAATCAAACTTTCAACAGCGAATAAAATCTGCCACTGAGCCGCAGTGTGCTTGATCAGAGGTTCCTTGTGTTTCTCTGTGTACTTTGCGGCCCTGTGGCAAATATTTTTAAATGTTTATTTTTGATTAAACCTCATTCCTGCTGGATACTATCCATTATGTGAGCCATCACAGAAGGGCAGATTACCGGTTTTGCCACATCCGCAGACATATATCTGGTCGTCACTTTCGGCTGTGTAGGCAAAGGGAGTTTTGTCAGTCGTTTTGTGAGAGCCATCACAGTAAGGAGGTGTCTGGGTTTGCCCGCATTGACAGATATACACACTTTCTCCCGCTTTAACATCTACGGCATAGGGCTGGCCCTGTTCATATAATTTCATCACTTTCTCCAGTTTATGTTATTGGTTATTGCCAGGCAGCCTCTGATCAGGTCCTAATTGCTTTTTGCGGGCTAATAAAAGCGTCCAGATTTTCTCCGGCTAAAATTGGTATTTAGAAGCGCTCGCGATCATGGCTTGCATCGAACTCCAGTTTTGGTCCCAGTGGGACGATCTGGGTCGGGTTAATTGTTGTATGGCTGAAATAATAATGTCGTTTTATATAATCAAAATCGATGGTTTCAGAAATGCCGGGTTGCTGGTAAAGCTCTTTAAGATAATTCCAGAGGTTTGGGTAATCAACAATTCGTTTCAGGTTGCATTTGAAATGTCCAACATATACGGCATCGAATCGAACCAGAGTGGTAAATAAACGCCAGTCCGCTTCCGTGATGGTTTTCCCGGTCAAATAGCGTTGTTGTGACAATATCGATTCGATCTGGTCCAGCGTATTAAATAAATTCAGGAAAGCTTTTTCATAGGCCGCCTGGGATGTGGCAAAACCACATCGATAAACACCATTATTGATATTTTCATATACCAGCTCATTGATCTGGTCGATATCAGCTCTACGCTCAGCCGGATAATAATCTGTGTTGACGTCAGTATATTGCTGAAAGGCTGAATTCAGCATGCGAATGATCTCTGAGGATTCATTATTAACGATGGTTTTCCTGTGTTTATCCCAGAGAACAGGCACGGTGATCTGTCCGGTATATTCATTATCGGCCAGGGTGTACAGTTGATGCACGTATTTAAAGTCATAAAGATGATCATGGTAGGGAGATTGCTCATCGTTAGAAAAAATCCAGCCCTGTTCCATCATGTCCGGTTCAACTACGGACAGACCTATAATAGATTCCAGTTTTTTCAACTTTCTAAAAATGACTGTGCGATGTGCCCAGGGGCAGGCATGAGATATATAGAGGTGATAACGATCCGCTTCTGCTGCAAATCCTGATTCGCCGCCTGGCCCGGCCGAGCCATCAGGAGTTATCCAGCTGCGAAAAGTGGATTCCATACGCTTGAAGTCGCCATCTTCAATTTCTTTTTCCAGCCAGTTCTGTTGCAACTGGCCTTTAATCATCATAGCCATATCTGAGGTTTCCTGTTACCAGTTATCTATAAGCCGGTAAGTTTTCGTGGAGCAATTGTAGTAATTAAATTGCCAGTAAGATAGACAGGTTCAGCCCAGTTTAATCTGTAGTTTGTATTATGGATGAATTATGAGGATAAAAAAGCGCAATTATTTGATGTGTATTATCGAATGATCAGAGGCCCCAGGATGTGTTGCTGGAAATTTTATGAGGTTAATTGTCAGGGTCAGCTATAAAGTGGATGATTTCTTTCAGGTTTTCCATAGTAAAAACCCTGTCCCAGGTTGATGCCAATATCTTTTAATATGGCTTCTGTTACCGGGTTTTCCACATATTCGGCCAGGGTGGTGATGCCTAGTGATGATGCTGTATCCTGTATACCCTGAACAATGGCCCGCACTTTAGGTTCCATGACTCTCTGGATTAGTGCACCATCAATTTTTAAAAAATCGATGGGCAGGTCAGCTAAATACTGGAAAGATGAGTAACCACTGCCAAAATCATCGAGTGCCAGACGGAAGCCGAAATCGGTAAAAGGGGTTAATAGTTCTATGGCAGTATCGATATCACTCAGTAACTCTCGCTCGGTGATTTCAATCACCATGGGCTTTAACGCACCAATTTCATTTTCGCATTGAGAACACTTGTTGAATGCGGATTCAATAATTTCTTCAACCAGATCTCGGTGACAGAGCAAGTCAGCCGAAATATTAACAAAATGATCAATGCGATGGCTGCCGGTCTTTATACCGGTGACACAATGAGAAAATGCCTGTAATAATATGGTTTTATCGATTCGATGTAATAGCTGTAACTGGTGTGCAGAGTCGATAAAATCTTTGGCGGGTACCATTTCACCGGTCGGCATTTTTAGTTGGGCAAGTACTTCTTCAGCGACGATTTTACCGGTCTGTAAATCCACAATTGGCTGGAATGCAGGAACAATGCGGCCTTCACATAATGCGGAATCCAGCATGCTCCCGACATTATAGATATGCTGATGTACCTTGTTGATACTGATAACGCGATCGCGGCCGCCACGTTTTGCCTGGTAAAGGGCCGTATCTGCCGCAACTACCAGTTTGTCGGAGCAATCGGCGTCTCCTGGAAAGCTCGCAACACCAAAGCTGGCGGAAATATCCAGAGACATCTGACCTGCCTGGATCGGTCTGGAGCTAATATTCTTTCGTATACGTTCTGCAATTTGTATCGCTTCACAGTGTGGCGTATCTGGTATGACGCAAATAAACTCTTCACCACCCCAGCGGCCAAAGTAATCTTCATTACGTAATGTCTGGAAGGCCGTATCGGATACGAACTTAAGTGCATTGTCCCCTTCGACGTGACCGAGTCGGTCATTTACCAGTTTGAATCGATCAACATCAAACAGAATAATTGATAATGTGCTTTGCCTGCGTTTACTACGTGCAATTTCTTTATCTAGAATTTCCTGAATGCCTCTACGATTCATAGCGCCAGTAAGCATGTCGTGGCTGGCCAGATGTGACAGCTTATTCAGTAAGGCATTTTGTTGCAGGGTTTTATTAGCAAGGTGGGTGAAACTGCGGAAAAAATCGGTGCCAATATAATTAAAAAAGTCGGCCATATCGGAATACAGTAACACCATACCTGCATTCTTTTTATTCTGTACACCAATGGGTAATACTACCAGTGACATATAGTCATTATGACTGTAATTACTGGAGTCGATCTGTAAGTTACAGGTTACAGGTGTCCAGCTTTTGCTTGCTGCCTGTATTGCTTCCTGAGCTACTGAGGATGTTATGGCTGGCTGTTGAGGTTCAGCAAAAAGGAAGCTTGCATCTCGGATGTAATGGCTGGATTTAATTAAACGGTCACAAATAATTTTGAGGACGGTTTGTGCATCAGGTGAATTTGGAATAAACACTGAAGCATCAAGCAAGGCATGATTAAGTAGATACCTTTCATTTTCGAAATCAATTTCACCGTTTATGGTCTTTAACATTAAATATACCTATAAGTGCGGCGAATATTGGTTGTCATTTTTGCGCCCAGTATTGAGTGGGTGTTTCATTCATAATACACATGGGGGGGCGGATGGGGAATACGGAAGATGATTGAATAATGTGCGTTAGTTCAGGAAATCGAGAATTAATGTAAGCGTGATTTCAATCATCAGTATCTGGATTATTTTGGGTTCTGTAATTCACTTAATTCAAGATTCAGAGCATGAACAGAAATCAGTATTTCCTGTAGTGAATAGCCTAATGACGCAAACATCAGTAGTAGACTTAAGCCAAATATAATCTTGCCAGGTAATCATGAGTGCAGGATTTCAGAAACTTATTGCTGGTATTCAGCCAGTATTTTCTGGTAACTGGAGTAACGCCCGGGGCTAATTTTGTGATCTTTCAGTGCCATCTGTATGGCGCAGCCGGGTTCAGTGTCATGGGCGCAATTTGAAAACTTGCATTGCCCAATATACGGTCTCAATTCTTTAAAACCGACTAATATGTCAACTGCTGATATATTCCACAGGCCAAAATCCCTGACACCGGGTGAATCGATGAGTTTTCCACCACAGGGTAAGTTGTACAGGGTGGAGCTGGTGGTGGTATGAGTGCCTTCACCACTGGCTTCAGATAACTCACCAACCCTTAAGTCCAGTTCTGGAAGCAGGTGATTGATGATGGATGATTTCCCAACTCCTGACAGGCCGACAAAAATGCTGGTTCTGGTTTCAAGCCGGCTCATTAGTTCCTTGAATCCGGCATCGGTGACATTGCTGGATTTAATTACCGGGTATCCAATGTTGCTGTACTCTAAAATAACCTGATCTATCAGGCCCTGAGTTTGTTCGTCCATAAGATCAATTTTATTGAGCAGAATGATCGGGTCGGCAGGCAGGTTTTCGGCAGCCACCAGGTACCGATCAATTAAATAGGGATTGGGTTCGGGTTTAACCGAGGAAACGATGATGATCTGATCGATATTGGCGGCCATTGGTTTTAACTTGCCGCCAAAGCCAGGCTTTTGCAGTAAAGACTGCCTGGGTTCGATCGCTACTACCACACCTTCCTGATTCTGACTCGGCTGCCAGATGACTCGATCACCACAGACTATAGATCCGAGGTTTTGTCGAGCATAACAACGGACTATATTATTGTTCTCATCCTCTATAATCAGTGACTGACCAAAATTGGTGATGACCTGACCTGATTGTTCCAGCCCCAGGCCCTGACTGGTGAGTGACTGTTCTTTATCGCTGGCATTCTGGCTGGCTCTGTGACGTCGTTGCTGCTGGATATTATCTATCCTGCGTTTCTGCTGTTCACTGATTCGGCGTTTTGCCATATTTTAATTAGAATTTGTAAAATTTGTTATTCAGGTATTCAACCACCGAGTTAGTTTCAGAGACTGTCCAGTCTGCCTTGGCCGGTCCTTTCATGCAGTTGTTAACCTGGCTGGAAAGAGACTCAAGGCTTTTGACTCGGCGATCCTGGCGACTGTATACGCTGGTGTCATGACAGTTCACGCATTTTTCATCGTGAAGTTTCTTACCAGTTTGCATAACTGGGTCTTCGTAACCAGCCGCTGTATTTGAAAGTGCGACACCTAACAGAATAAAGAAAATATTTTTTTTCACTGGTTTTCTCCGTTATCAAAGTCTGGCCAGATGGGCGATGCGTACTGGCGCCGGGGGATGACTGTCATAAAATGCTGAGTATAAAGGATCCGGGGTCAGGGTGCTGGCATTTTCCTTATACATATTGACCAGGGCCTGGATCAGGTTATTGGCATTGGTCTGTTCTGCGGCAAATGCATCGGCTTCAAACTCATTTTTACGTGATAGCATGCTAAATATCGGACTCAGGGTAAAGGTGAATATCGGCACTACAAGTGCAAACAGCAATAAAGCCATATAGGTGGATGGGCTGGAAACCCCCAGTGCCTGGTAGAACCAGTCGTTTTTCATCAGCCAGGATAACAGCCACAGACCAAGCAGGCTCAATGTGAAACTCAAAATCATACTTTTTATAATATGTTTTCGTTTGAAATGTCCCAGTTCATGAGCCAGCACCGCTTCCAGCTCATCATTGCTGAGGGATTCCAGCAGGGTATCAAAGAACACAATCCGTTTGTTTTTACCAAAGCCAGAAAAGTAGGCATTGCCATGGCTGGAACGACGTGAGCCGTCGATAACAAATATGCCATTGCTGTTGAATCCGCAGCGTTGTAATAACTGATTAATCCGTTGCAGGGTTTCACCTTCTTCCAGCGGTTTAAACTTGTTGAAGATAGGGGCAATCCAGGTGGGATAGGCCCAGGCCAGAAACAGACTGAAACCGGTCCATACCAGCCAGGTATATACCCACCATAAATTTCCAGTCTGTTCCATGAGCCATAACACGACCCAGATTAAAGGGACCCCAATAGCCAGGGTTAGTGCCAGCCCCTTAAATAGATCGATGACGAAGGTTTTTACGGTGGTGCGATTGAAACCGAATTTTTCTTCAATCACGAAGGTGCTGTATATGGAAAAGGGTAAATCCAGTGCTGAGCCAATCAGCATCAGGCTGAGTATGACCGCGATGCCCGTGGTTATGGATGTCAGTTCCATGCCACGCCAGCTTTGATCCAGTAGTTCCAGTCCTCCACCAAAGGTCCAGATCAACAACAGCGCAGCATCATACAGCATGGGCCAGCGACCGAAGCGGACTTTACTACTGGTATAATCGGCGGCTTTCTGATGCTCTTCCAGGCTTATTTTACTGCTGAAAGCTTCGGGTACTTCTGCTCGGTGTGCTTTTACGTGACTGAGATGGCGATAAGCCAGCCAGAGTTTGATAAGCAGTGATAAAGCAAAAAAAGCCAGGAATATTAGCCCAAAGCTGTGCATAGGATTCTCTCATAAATTAGACGTGGGGGTAATTATCGCTTTTCTGTTAAAAATGTTCTACTGTGTCTGATTCTATACATACCCCACAAAAAATACACACACTGCTGGAGAGAGAATGGCTCAAGTTGATAATGAAAACCTGATCTGGATTGACCTGGAAATGACCGGTCTGGAACCGCAGAAAGATGTGATAATTGAAATCGCCACCATCGTTACCGATAAAAACCTGAATATTATTGCTGAAGGACCGGTGATTGCCATTCACCAGAGTGATGAGATCCTCAACGGAATGGATGAATGGTGTACCAGCCAGCATGGCAAATCAGGTTTAACCCAGCGAGTGAAAGACAGTAAATTCACTGAAGCCGATGCGGAAAAAAAGACGATTGCTTTCCTGGAGCAGTATGTACCTAAAGGCAAATCACCGATGTGTGGCAACAGCATCTGTCAGGATCGTCGATTTATGGCCAATTACATGCTGGAGCTGGAAGAATTCTTCCATTATCGCAACCTGGATGTCAGCACCATCAAAGAACTGGCTGCACGCTGGGCACCCGAAGTGTATAAAGGCTTTAACAAGGAGTCGGCCCACCTGGCCATGGAAGACATCAAGGATTCAATCGCCGAACTGGTGTATTACCGTGAGCATGCGCTTAAAATCTAAAAAAGAAAGTTGATGGTTAATCGTTGGTTGTTTATGGTTAAAACCATCAACCACAAACCATTAACAACGAGGTCTAAGCCTCGATTGGCGTATCCGGTCGATTACCCCATTCCGACCAGGAACCTGGGTAGCCTCTGACCCGTTCATAACCCAGGTGTTTTAGCATTACATAAGACAATGCCGAGCGATGGTGAGTCTGGCAGTAGACAATGATTTCCTTGTCCGGGGTGAAACCCATTCCTGTAAGTGTGGCTTTCAACTTGTCAGCCGGCAGCAGTCTGTAATTTCTAGATCGATCCATGGCGTCGGTCCATTCATAACGGATAGCGCCGGGTATGTGGCCGCCACGTTCGGCATATTTTCTGGTGCCATCAAATTCCTGCTGACTGCGGGCATCCAGTAACACAATATCCCTGTTTTCCAGGTTTTTCAGTATGTAATCGGTATCGGCCACAACATTCATATTTCGGTAACTGGCGGTGAAACTCTGATGAGTTGTATGCGTGGGTTCCGCTTCAAGAGGGTGGCCCTCATTGGCCCAGCTGATCAGGCCGCCGTTTAGTAACGAAGTGTTCAGGTGACCCATGGCATGCAGGGTCCAGATCAGGCGGGCAGCCTTGCCACCTCCCTCCTCATCATAAGCAACTACATGGGTGTTTTCGGATAATCCAAGGCTTCCCAGTATATGGCTGATGCGTTCAACATCGGGCAACAGGCCCATGGTGGGCTGGCTGATGGCAGTGATGTAGGTGTAGTCCAGAAATACCGCACCGGGTATATGAGCCTGCAAATACTGGGAATGTTTTGTGAGATCGATGATCAGCAGACTGTCGTCACTCAGATGTTGTTCGAGTTCATCGGGTTCGATGATTAATGCAAATTCTGCCATGAGTATTCCTGGTATTCATTCAATTAAATCCGGCTGCAACACGGTGTTAACAGGCGGCCTGGAGTTGTCTGTATCCGGATAATCCAAAGTGTAATGTAAGCCTCGACTCTCCTTTCTTTGCATGGCGCAGCGGATAATCAGATCAGCTACCATTGCTAGATTACGAAGTTCGATCAGATCACTGGTGATTCGAAAATTGCCATAGTACTCATCAATTTCAGACAACAACAGATTAACCCTGCGTTTTGCTCGTTGCAGTCGTTTGTCGGTTCTGACGATACCAACATAATCCCACATGAAGCGGCGCAACTCATCCCAGTTATGGGACACTACCACTTCTTCGTCTGAGTCGGTGACTCGGCTTTCATCCCAGTCGTTGATCTGTTCCCATTGTGCCGGTAAGGCCATTTTCTGGTTAATATCTTTGGCTGCAGACTGTGCAAATACCAGGCATTCCAGCAGCGAGTTGCTGGCCATACGATTAGCACCATGCAGGCCGGTAAAAGATGTTTCGCCAATGGCGTAAAGCTTATCTATATTGGTGCGACCATTTAAGTCGGTGACCAGGCCGCCGCAGGTGTAATGGGCGGCAGGTACGACCGGAGCCGGCTGTTTAGTGATGTCTATGCCAAACTCCAGGCACTGAGCATATACGGTCGGGAAGTGGGATCGGATAAAGGCTGCCGGCTTGTGGCTAATATCCAGATACATGCAATCCGCACCCAGTCGTTTCATTTCATGGTCAATGGCGCGGGCCACAATGTCACGGGGTGCCAGCTCGGCTCGTTTGTCGAATCGGTCCATGAATCTTTTGCCATTGGGCAGTTTCAACAGGCCGCCCTCACCACGCATGGCTTCGGTGAGCAGGAATGATTTGGCTTCCGGGTGAAACAGGCAGGTGGGATGGAACTGCATGAATTCCATATTCGCCACATTACAGCCAGCTCGCCAGCCCATTGCTATACCATCTCCGGTGGATCCATCAGGGTTGCTGGTATACAGATACACTTTACTGGCACCGCCAGTAGCCAATACAACAAACCGGGCCTGGAAGGTTTCCACACGATCTTTCTTTCTGTCCAGTACATAGGCGCCCACGCAGCGATTGTGATCCAGACCCAGCTTATCACCGGTAATCAGGTCTATTGCAATGTGATGAGGAAACAGCTCGATATTGGGTGTATGTTGAACGTGGTTGAGTAAGGTGGTTTCCAGGGCCTGGCCGGTAGCATCGGCAGCGTGGATAACACGGCGGTGGCTATGGCCACCTTCACGGGTCAGGTGAAAATGGCGACTGCCGTTCTGGTGCTGGTCGGTGGTAAAGGGTACACCGAGATCCGCCAGCCAGTCGATGATTTCCGGGCCATGTTCGATGGTAAAACGCACTGCCTGTTCGTTACAAAGCCCACCGCCGGCATTCAGGGTGTCGGTAATATGGGATTCAAATGAGTCCTCTTTGCGTAATACCGCCGAAATTCCACCCTGGGCGTAATAGGTGCTAGTGGAACTTTCCCGGTCTTTGGCAATCACAGCTACTTTGGTGTGGCGTGCCAGAAGCAGCGCCAGGCTCAATCCTGCGGCACCACTGCCAATAATAAGAACATCGTGGCGATATGATTGTCTATTGTCAGTAACTTTGGACATATTAAAGGATAGGTCTTTATGTCAGTATATGAATCAGGTATGGTTCTGCCTTTTGTGGACGATATTACACCAGATCGCGCCATTAAAGCGAAACGAACTATTGTAGGCCAGGTGAGTCAGAATAAACAGGCAAAGGATGTGCCGTCCGGAGGGCAGCCCCGAATGGGCGAGCGTGAAATTGATCAGGCGCTGGTAGAGCGTGTACAACAAGGGGACAAACGAGCATTTGATATGCTGGTGCTGAAATATCAGCATCGGATTATCAAATTAATTGCTCGTTTTATCCGTAATTCTGATGATGTACAGGATGTTGCCCAGGAAGCTTTTATCAAGGCTTATCGGGCATTGAAAAACTTTCGTGGCGACAGTGCGTTTTATACCTGGCTCTATCGAATTGCCATCAATACCGCCAAGAATCACCTGGTGTCGAACAAACGCAAAGTTACTGAGTCCGCGGTGGATGCTGCCGAAGCCGAGCAATATGAAGGTGCCGACTGGTTGAAAGAATATGCCACCCCTGAGAAGGAGCTTATGGCAAGTGAAATCAATACAGTGGTGCAGAATACTATTTCCGGCTTGCCGGATGACCTCAAGGAAGCAATTACACTCCGCGAACTGGAGGGTTTGAGTTATGAGGATATCGCCGAGGTAATGGACTGCCCTATAGGTACTGTGCGTTCCCGTATATTCCGGGCTCGTGAAGCAATTGATAAACAACTCAAGCCGTTGCTGGATTATGCATAAGCTGGAGTCTGAGATGGTTATAGTCTATGGTTTTAATTGAGGTGAGTCATGAAGCATAGAGACGAACAAATATCGGCATTTATGGATGATGCGCTGGATGGTCAGGAACTCAGGGATTTTATGCAGGATTTGAAACGCAGTCCGGTCACAGATGCTGAGAAACTTCAGCGCTATCAAATCATACGAGATGTTTTAAAAGATGAACTGGATCCGAGTTCATTCATCGATATTTCTGCGGCTGTACATCGTGCAATAGAGCAGGATTCTGATTCAGTAACGCAATTGCTGCCAGCTAAATCAGCGTCCACTATTGATTTTTCCGCCTGGTTGCGCCCCCTTTCCGGCCTTGCCATTGCAGCTTCTGTGGCTATGGTCACTGTGCTGACTGTACGGGTAGTGAGTAATGATTCTACTGAAATAGTGCAGCCACTGGTGGCTGAGTCCCAGATCAAACTGCCGGATCAACCTGTCATTCCTGTAAATAATAACCTGTTACAGCATATTCATGTTGTTTCAACTGCGGACCTGGAAAAAGAAAACCTTCTCCGTGAGCAGCAGTTACGAGAGTACATGATGAATCACTCAGAGTATGCCGGACAAACTACAATTCAGGGTATGATGCCCTATGCACGAGTTGTGAGCTTTAATCCACAAGCCAAAAAATAATATGCGGATTTTGATACTGTGTCTGATATTCACTCCTTTTGTCAGTCATGCGGAGGAGGTGGAATCATGGTTGGACAAAATGAGCCAGGCCATGAAAACCACCAATTTCGAAGGTACCATGATTATTCGCCAGGCAGATCAGTTACAGGCTCTTAATGTGCGCCACGGCATGAATCAGGAAGGGTTCTGGGAGCGAATGGAGTCGTTGAATGGAGAAGCCCGGGAGATCATTCGTCACAATTCCAAAGTTACGACTATTTTCCCTCAACGTAAGCTGGTGACTGTGAGTCATGAATCAGAACCCATGTCATTACACAGTCGTTTGCCCTCCAATATGGAGCTATTCAAAAAACTTTATGCTGTGAAAGCCACAGGATTTGATCGGGTAGCCGGCCGTCACGCACGTATTCTGGAGCTGCAGCCGCTGGACAATTTCCGCTATGGCTACAAATTCTGGCTGGAAAAAGAATCCGGTTTATTACTGAAATGTGATTTACTGGATGAACAGAAACAGGTTGTAGAGCAGTTGATGTTCAGTGAGCTTAATATCCTGGAACAGCTGCCGGAGAATATTGACAGGATTCCCAGTGAAGTGAGCACCTACAAGGTGGTTGATCTTGATATGGGCAAGATCAATCAGGTCAAAAGTTCCTGGGTGGCCAGTCAGTTGCCGCAGGGATTTTCTATGACGGGTAATAATATCCGTCCCAGTGTTACAGGTAAGGGCATACGTCATCATATAATGTTTAGTGATGGCATGGCTTCGGTCTCAGTATTTATTGAAAAACATCATCCAGATGAAATTATGCTGAAGGGTGTTTCTCGAATGGGGGCACTGAATGCCTACAGTTTTCATCTCAACGATGATCATATAACGGTGATTGGTGAAGTCCCGGTGGCTACGGTTCGCCTCATTGGGCAGTCAATACAGGAACAGCCATGATTGAAGAAACCGCAACAGTGGTAGCTGTGGAAGGGGAATATGCCCTGTTGCAGACCCAGCGTCAGTCTGCTTGCCAGAGCTGTTCTGTAAAAGCCGGTTGTGGTACTTCGGTAGTATCTCAGGTGGTAGGTCAACGCAGCAGTCAGCTTAAAGTGGAAAATACACTGGATGTGAAAGTAGGAGACGAACTGGTTATTGGATTGCTGGAAAATTCACTGGTCAAGGGCTCCTTACTGATTTACGCACTGCCAATCCTGTTGATGCTCAGTGCAGGTTTACTGGGTGATTATCTGGCACAAAATTATCACTACAATCGGGATTTACTGGGAGCAGGTTTTGCCTTGACAGGGTTCATCCTGTCTTTACCTCTGGTCAGATGGGGGATCAATCGTACTGCTTTGAAACAGCAGATGCAGCCTCATATGATCCGCAAAACTCACACTCTGACAGGGGCACGTGATACTATGCTGGCACCCTGAGTGTTCAATATTCATATTAAGTAAGTGGGAGCATTTCATGCAGTTTGCTATTTTTCGATGGTCTGGTTTATTTATTTTTTCAATGCTGCTGGCGTTTGATCTGTCAGCCCGTGAATTACCTGACTTCGTCAAACTGGTTGAAGATAACAGCCCGGCTGTAGTCAACATAAGCACCACTCACAAAGTTAATGTCAATGGCTACCATCCCTGGGGTAAGCTGGATATTCCTGAAAACTCGCCTTTCGGTGAATTTTTCCGACATTTTTTTGGCGAAGATGGTATGCCTCAACCTGAAGAAGATGCCACTTCACTGGGCTCTGGTTTTATCATGTCTCAGGATGGGTTTGTGATTACCAACCATCATGTTATTGAAGGTGCTGATGAGATTATTGTACGCCTCAGTGATAAACGCGAACTTAAAGCCAAACTTATAGGTAGTGACAAATACACTGATATCGCTTTGTTGAAAATTGATGGTGAGAATCTCCCCGTTGTTGAAATCGGCCGTTCCGATGAAATAAAAGTGGGTGCCTGGGTACTGGCCATAGGTTCACCTTTTGGTTTTGATCATTCGGTTACTGCCGGTATCGTAAGCGCTAAAGGTCGCAGCCTGCCCAAGGCTAATTATGTCCCTTTTATTCAAACCGATGTGGCGATCAATCCAGGTAATTCTGGGGGGCCATTATTCGATCTGGATGGCAAAGTGATTGGTATTAACTCACAGATATACAGCCGCACGGGTGGTTTTATGGGACTGTCATTTGCCATTCCCATCGAAGTTGCAATGCGTGTGGTTGATCAGATCAAAGATAAGGGTGAAGTCACCCGGGGCTGGTTGGGTGTGTATATTCAGGAAGTGACACCGGAACTGGCTGAATCTTTTGGGCTGGATCGCCCTATGGGTGCTCTGGTTTCCCAGGTTATCGAGAATAGCCCGGCTGAAAAGTATGGCATTAAGGCCGGTGATGTGATCATCAGCTTCAATGGCAAACCGATTAAAGACTCTGCCAATTTGCCATACATGGTTGGTCAGGTGCCCCTGGGTTCTAAAGCCAAAGTGAAAGTGCTGAGAGACAAACGCCACAAAACACTGGAAGTGGTGATTGAGCAGTTACCTGAGGATGATGAAAGCAGGCCTTCACCCCATAAACCACAGTCACAGGGTAATCGTATAGGAATGGAGATTGCCGAGCTTGGCGATGTGGATCAGAAGAAACTTGGGCACGGCGTGCAGGTGGTCAAGGTGTTCCCCAATACTGATGCCTACAAAGCTGGTATTCGAAATGGCGATATTATTCTTGAAATCGATCGTAAAAAAGTCGAAAACCTGAAAGATTTTCGTAAAAAAGTTGCCAATTTGCCAACAGGAAGTATGATTCCGGTTCTGGTTCATCGGCAAGGTGCTAACAAGTTCCTGGTATTGAAATTATCTGAAGAAAAGTGAGAGCACCCAGACGATCTAATGTCGGCCAATTTTACGGTATATGTCCGCTACGGCTGTCATTTGTGTGAAGATCTGTTGCAGCAGTTATCATCCTTGCAACAGCAATACTCTTTTGCCTATACCCTGGTAGACGTCGATACCGACCCGACACTCCAGGACATCTATGGCCACCTGGTGCCAGTAGTAATCCTGGGTGAAAAGCAAATATGCCATTATTTTTTAGATCAGGCTGCCCTGTTGCAGGCTGTGGAAAGTATTAACAATTGATGCAGAATATTCGTAATTTTTCTATTATCGCCCATATAGACCATGGTAAATCAACTTTGGCAGACCGTTTTATTCAGGTGTGTGGTGGACTCAGTGCGCGTGAGATGGGGGCACAGGCACAGGTCCTGGATTCTATGGAACTGGAGCGTGAACGCGGTATTACCATCAAGGCCCAGAGCGTATCACTGGATTACAAAGCCCGGAATGGCGAGACCTACCAGTTAAATTTTATCGATACCCCCGGTCATGTCGATTTCTCCTATGAAGTTTCCCGTTCCCTGGAGGCCTGTGAAGGTGCTTTGCTGGTGGTGGATGCCTCACAGGGTGTTGAAGCGCAGAGTGTGGCCAACTGCTATACCGCCATTGATCTGGGCCTTGAAGTACTGCCGGTCCTGAATAAAATAGATTTACCGGCGGCTGATCCGGGGCGGGTAAAGAAGGAAATTGAAGATATTATCGGTATTGAAGCCACCCATGCCTGTGAAGTCAGCGCCAAATCTGGTTTAGGTGTTGAGGATTTGTTAGAGCAGCTGGTGACCCATATCCCGGCACCGCAAGGAGATCCAGACGCGCCTCTGCAGGCATTGATTGTGGATTCCTGGTTTGATCCCTATGTTGGGGTTATTATTCTGGTACGAATTAAAAATGGCAAGATTCGTAAGGGTAATAAAATGCAGGTCATGTCAACCGGCCGCAGCTATTTTGTGGATCATGTCGGTGTATTTACCCCAAAACGGACAAATACAGAAGTTCTGTCTGCAGGCCAGGTCGGGTTTATAATTGCCGGCATGAAGGAAATCGATTCTGCCAAGGTGGGGGATACTCTAACTTTGGTTGATCGGCCGACTGAGAAGGCATTGCCCGGTTTTAAAGAAGTTCAGCCACGGGTATTTGCCGGTATGTTCCCGGTGGAAGCCGATGATTATGATAATTTCCGTGAAGCGCTGGATAAACTCACCTTGAACGATTCTGCGCTAAAATACGAACCAGAAACATCCTCAGCACTGGGTTTTGGTTTTCGCATCGGATTTCTGGGTATGTTGCACATGGAAATTGTGCAGGAGCGGCTGGAACGCGAATACGACTTATCCCTGATTACCACGGCACCTACGGTGGTATATGAATTGCTGACTACCAGAGGTGAGGTATTACAGATTCATAACCCGGCGGATTTGCCTGAACCAAATTATATTGAAGAAATTCGCGAGCCGATTATTAACACACATATACTGCTGCCTCAGGAGTATGTGGGCAATGTTATCAGCCTGTGTGTAGAGAAGCGTGGTGTGCAGCGTAATATGCAATATATGGGCAGCCAGGTGGCGCTGACCTATGATATGCCACTATCAGAAGTGGTACTGGATTTCTTCGATCGATTGAAATCGGTGAGTCGAGGTTATGCCTCCTTCGATTATGCATTTAAATGTTTCCAGGCGGCAGATCTGGTGAAAGTGGATATACTCATCAACAGTGAGAAGGTTGATGCTCTGTCGATGATCACTCACAATGAGCAATCACAACGCAGAGGACGTGAAGTGACTGAGAAAATGCGTGAACTGATTCCAAGGCAGATGTTTGATATTGCTATCCAGGCAGCTATTGGTCGTCATATTATTTCCCGTACTACAGTCAAGGCCTTACGTAAAAATGTGACCGCAAAATGTTATGGTGGTGATGTATCTCGTAAGAAAAAACTGCTGGAAAAACAGAAGGCAGGTAAAAAACGCATGAAACAGTTCGGTAAGGTCGAAATTCCTCAGGATGCCTTTCTTGCTGTGCTGAAAGTAGACAACAAATAGAGAATAATAATGACTTTTGATTTTGCTTTTTTCCTGTTTGCAGGCACAGTTCTGACCGGCATAATATGGGCGCTGGATAACTGGTTATGGGCACCTAAACGAAACAGCTCCAATCAGTACAGTGCACAATCTGGCACAGCTGCGGGCAGTGCAAAAGAGCCATTGATTGTCGAATATTCGAAGTCTTTTTTCCCGGTATTGTTAATCGTATTTCTGCTTCGAGGATTTCTGGTAGAGCCCTTCAGAATTCCATCAGGCTCCATGATACCCAGTTTGTACATAGGTGACTTTATTCTGGTGAATAAATTTTCCTATGGTATACGGCTACCTGTATTAAACAGCAAAATAATTGAGATCGATAATCCAGAACGCGGCGATGTAGTAGTGTTTCGTTACCCCCGCGACCCCTCCATCGATTACATCAAACGGGTAATCGGTCTACCGGGTGACCACATTGCATATTACAATAAAGTGCTCTATGTAAATGGTAAGCCAGTGAAACGTAAATTCGTTACACGCTATGCTGGGCCAGGTGAAGATCATCGAGCCAATGAATACCTTGAAGACCTGCAAGGTATTGAACATAGTATGTTGCTATTACCAGGGCGATCCGGTATTGATGGGGAATGGATAGTACCCGAGGGACATTATTTTATGATGGGTGATAATCGAGATAACAGTAATGATAGTCGTTTTTGGGGGGTAGTGCCCGATAAACTGCTGGTTGGTAAAGCGTTCATGATCTGGATGAACTGGAGTGATGGCATTGCCTGGGAACGTATTGGTAATACAATCAAATAATTAGAGAGAGTGTTTGTAATGATGAAAAAACAAAGCGGACTAACACTTATTTCCTGGCTCATTATTATCAGTCTGGCGGGTATTCAGTTAGTGCTTGCTATGCGTATTTTCCCAGTATACCTGAGCTTTTCTACAGTCAAGTCCATCATGAATGATGTGCAAACCAAGCAGGAGTTCAGGAGCAAAACACCCAGGGAAATTTTAGGTTATATTCATACAACATTAAATATAAATAGTATTTATGAATTGCAAAAGAATAAAAATGCTTTTAAATTCAAGAGAACTGGCGATGGTCTACAGTTAAATCTTCATTATGAAGAACGTGGCCCGATTCTCGGTAACCTGGATTTTGTTGCTACCTTTGAATATCAAATTATAATACCCGGAAGTACTAATTTTAATTAATGAATGCCACAGTTATAGCAAGATTGGTTAAATTGCTTGAGTATTCCTTTGAGGATCAACAACTGCTCAGGGAAGCGCTAACACACAGGAGTGCCAGTTCAAAAAATAATGAGCGACTGGAATTCCTGGGTGATAGCATACTGAATTTTGTTATTGCGGCGGAGTTATTTCAGCAATACCCCGATTCACCGGAAGGTGACCTGAGCCGATTAAGGGCCAGTCTGGTAAAAAAGGAAGGTCTGGTATTGATTGCTCATGATCTAAATCTGGGTGAATACCTCACACTGGGCAGCGGTGAAATGAAAAGTGGCGGTCACCGTCGTGATTCCATTCAGGCTGATGCCGTGGAGGCTATTTTTGGCGCGGTTTTTCTGGATGCCGGGTTTGACACTTGCCGGCAACTGATTCTCAGGCTTTATCAACAGCAACTGGATAATGCGCCGGATCCGGCTACCCTTAAAGATCCCAAAACTCGTTTACAGGAACTGTTACAGGGGCGTAAATTATCTATACCGAACTACGAGGTTCTGGATGTTAGTGGTAAGTCTCATCAACAGACATTTCATGTTAACTGCACGATCGATGAGTTATCCCTCGTTACCGAAGCTAAAGCCTCGAGTCGCCGCAAGGCAGAACAGAAATCTGCTCTTAAGGCCATTGAAGAACTGGAAGCAATGTTCAATAAGTCAAAGGAACCACTGATCAAGTCGTGATTGTTTTATGCAGGTTAAAAGCGTCCAGATTTTACCGAAGTTCGTTGCAATAGAATAACTATTCCGCCTCACTTCGTGAAAAATCTAATTACTTTTATCGCAAATTCAACCAGACTCAATCAGAGATTCCTTAATTCTGCCACCTTATGATGTAAATTTATGAATCAAGATCAGGACTTCAAGTGCGGCTATATCGCCATTATCGGTCGGCCAAATGTGGGTAAGTCCACGTTGTTAAACCATATTCTGGGTGTGAAGCTGAGCATAACATCCCGTAAGCCGCAAACGACAAGACATCAGATACTGGGTGTAAAAACGACTGAACAGGCCCAGTTTATCTACGTCGATACTCCGGGCATCCACAGTGGCGGTAAAAAAGCCATTAATCGGTATATGAACAAGGCCGCCAGTTCCGTCATTCATGATGTCGACCTGGTGCTGTTCATGGTGCAGGCCCTGAAATGGACCGACGAAGATCAGATGGTACTAAGCAAGCTGGAACATATTGAGATTCCTGTGGTGCTGGTGGTGAATAAGGTGGATGTGGTCGAGAATAAGGATGATCTGCTGCCATTTTTGCAGCAACTTACTGAAAAATATCAGTTTGAAGCTGTGATTCCGGTGTCTGCTCAACGGGGACATAATCTGGAGCAGCTGGAACAGACGGTAATGAAGCTGCTTCCAGTAAATCCGCCCTTCTTCGATCCTGAACAACTGACAGATCGCAGTGAACGTTTTCTGGTGGCCGAGCTGATAAGGGAGAAGATGGTTCGTGAGCTGGGTAATGAGTTACCTTATCAGACTACGGTTGAAATCGAGCTCTACAAGGAAAAAGAAAATATTACCGAGATTAATGCAATGATCCTGGTAGAAACCAAGGGCCAGAAAGCAATCATTATCGGCAATAAGGGTATGCGCCTGAAAAGTATCGGCACCAAGGCCAGGAAAGACATGGAAAAACTGCTGGGTCGGAAGGTGTTCTTACAGCTATGGGTCAAGGTCAAGGCTGGCTGGTCGGACAGTGAGTCAGCATTGCGCAGTCTTGGTTATGATGCGGATTAACCTGGCAACTCAATAATGCGTGTACAGGATCAGCCTGTTTACATACTCCATCAACGACCGTTTCGAGACACCAGTCAGATAGTCGAAGTTTTCTCTCGGGATTATGGTCGATTGTCAGTAGTTAGCCGGGGCAGTCGCAGCCCCAAATCACGTTTAAAAGCCATAATGCAACCATTTCAGGCTCTGCAGGTGAACTGGAGTGGGCGAGGGGAAATGCCTTCTCTAGGGCAGGTTGAAGCAGCTAATACCAGAATCCCGTTACTGAAATCCAGAGTTTTGCCCTGTGCGTTTTATATGAACGAGCTGATTATGCGTCTGTTACATAAACACGATGTGCATGAAGATATTTTTGAACTCTACCAGAGAACACTCTATGCACTGGCACAGGCTGAAGATCTGGAGCGTGAATTACGGCTATTTGAGAAAAGTTTATTACAGTTTCTGGGTTTTGGATTAAGCCTTGATGTGGATTCGGATACAGGAGCGGCAGTACAGAATGACCGAAACTACATTTATTATATTGAGCATGGCCCGGTAGAAGCTGGGAATCATCAGGATAAGGGCCGGCACGCATTAAGTATCCGTGGGCACAGCCTGTTATGTTTTCAGGCGGGTGATTTATCTGATAAGACAGTACGCAAGGACGTCAAATCATTAATGCGTTACGTACTGGCTTATTATCTCGGTGATAAACCTCTGAAGAGTCGAGAATTGTTCAGATAACTAGTGATAGTTTCGACTTGATCTGGCAGTTACTGATCATTCAGGGAATTTGTTTCCTTGCCACAGAGGCACAGAGCATGCAGAGAACATAATTAAATACTCTGTGCCTCTGTGGCAAGGTTATTTATTTCAATCATTCAAATGCCTGCTTCAGGGGGCTTTGCGATGTTTATTGTAGAGGTCAATTGCCAGACCAGGTCTAATGATTTTGCTAATGCGTGAGATCAGTTCTGAACTATCACAGGTAATTCATCAAATCTGGGTACTGGTCAGGTTTGGACCTGAGAAGCTGGTTTTACCATCTGATCCATAGGTGGTTTCATCGCCATTAATGCTGCCTGTGAAAATATTAAGCATTTCACGAGCCATCCGGTTGCGGCGGTTCAGAATGCCACCATTCACTTCATTCTGCTGCTGACAGCGCAGGATTTTTTCACGCAATGCCTGCCAGACCTGGCTTAGACTGGGGTGGGAATGTGCCAGGAAATGAGTGAAGTCTATGCTACCGCTCAGCTGAAGACGCTGCTGATCAAGCTCATCAAGCCTGGTGACCAAAGACTGTTTCTGTTCAGCCATTGAAACAATGGCTTCATAGTGGTTGTTACACAATGCATCGTGCTCATCGCAGAGACATTGATAGAGTTGATCTGAGTTAGTTTCAATATTTTCGAGTAGTGTTTTTATCATGACGATATCCGGAGAGATTATTCGTTAAGGGCTTTTTCCAGGCTGATCAGGTTCTGAGCAATACGTTCGGGATCCAGTGGGTAATTGCCCCTGGCAATTTCCTGTTTGATGGCCTCAACCTTCTCGGCATCGACCTCCGGCAGGTTTTCCAGCTGTTGCTGCAAATCTCTTACCTGAAGGCTTTGCTCGGATAAGCTAACCGTGTCTTCAGTCGCTGGTCTGGGGCTGCTGGATTGGGATTCCGAGGATCCCTTATCACGTGTTTTGGCGCTACCGTTATTGTTAAGCGCATCGGTAGTAGAGCGATTAATAGGGTTGATTGGACTTGTCATGATATTTACCTGGTCGTTATCTCTCAATACTGTAATCGGCCATAGCTGGCGAAACTTTAGCTGTTTTTAATAAAAAAAATACAAATTACTTTTCGATCCCTTACCCGGCGGGTTCAGGGACCTATCATCACAACTCCAGCCTGGGTAACTTTACCCTCTATAATGCGTCTGGAAGACGAGTTTTTGACTCGAATTCGGTCTCCATAAGCACCATCCATCATGGCTTTTCCATTCATTCTTACGGTTAGCCGACTGGATTCTGACACTAATGCTACCTGTTCGCCTCGTTTTATCAGCAGCGGTGGTTTAACCTGATTTGGGGTGATAACCCGGCCCTGTGATAAGCGACGTTTGGTTTGCATACCGAGCAGTTTCGATTTGTCGGTAAAATAGCCATAATTAAGTTGGGCCAGGTTGTGCTCCGCAGCTACGATATCGCGTTCACGGATGATATGCCCACGGGGCAGTCCATGGGCAGTTTTATAAACACTGGAAAAAATATTGATGGTGGCGGGTACGTATAGAGCCCATGATTTGGCGCCTTCACATCGAACGCCTACCGTGGTTTTCCCCATAGCCCTGGCACCAGGTGCTAAATAGGTTTCCAGAGGCACTGAGCAGTGCTGCAGTCTCAGCCGCTTATCCAGGTGGCCGACCTGGATCTGAATATTAGGATGCTGGTGTTTATTGGTGGTGAGCTCCAGAAACTGGATAACTGCGGCAATAATAGAACTATGGGGCTGGGAATTCTCGACGGATTCTGCATGACTACCATAGCTGTTGCTCAGGAGGGTTAACAGCAATAGTAGATTGGTAGTCATAGGTTTCATGTCGTGCTTACTTCATCCAGTAATTCATTAATGTATCTGAAGAGGTGGGCGCTTTTGTCTTCCAGCTCATCAATTTTTTGACGGGCCTGAACTGATTGGCCTTTGAGTGATAATTGAGCAATTTCCTTGCCAATTTCATGAACTCTAATATGGTCGGCTTCGATATTTCTGAAAGCATCTAAGTGGCCGAAGAGTTCTTTGCCCTTTGAGTAGTACCATTTACCCAGTCGGCACTGGGTATGATCTTTGAGTTCGTTTTCGGTCAGGTTTTTACCACCCAGTGCCATAGTGGCAAGACGAATTTTCCAGGTAATGTGGTCTGCTTTGGCGGTTTCGAGTAGCAACTGGTCCTGGTTGAGGGAAGCCAGGATATCAAACTGACTTTTGATGGTATTGGTTAATAACTCTGCATTTGCTGAAATATGATTGATTTCAACATTCTCTTCCTGGATATCCAGGGTGATTTTGTTCAGTTTGTCGGCCATTTCCTTGGATACGGCCTGTTGTTCATTGGCGGACACCGAGATTGTATGGATTTTAGCGCTGACGTCGTTAACCACGGAGGTAATGTCACCCAGTGAGATAGCCACCGTTTCCAGGCCATCGACGGTTTTTTCCAGTCGTGAGTTACTGGAGCTTACCGATTCTGAAACTTCATTCATCAGGGTGTTCATGGTAGTAGTGACATTTTCGATTTCCAGTGTGGCCTGCTCTGTTTTCGACGCCAGTTGTTTTACTTCATCAGCCACCACAGCAAAACCACGGCCGGCTTCTCCAGCTCGGGCCGCTTCAATGGCGGCATTCAGGGCTAACAGGTTCGTCTGGTTAGCAATTCCACGGACGGTGGCGGTCAGGTTATTGATCTCTTCAGTAAAGCCTAAAAAGCGCTGCATCTGGATGAACATGTTCTTCATGGAATTTTCAAGTAAATCCATATCACCAATCATCGATGAAATAGCGACATTGCCGGATTCGGTTTTCTGGTAGCTCTCATTGGCCCGGGCAGAAGTTTCCTGGGCAGAATGTGAAATTTCGGAAGAAGTGGATGCCATTTCTTCTGTAGCAGCGGCTATGCTGTGAATGTCACGCTGGATTTCAGTGGCGGTAGATTGCAGGATCATATTTTTAGTTAATATGGTGTAGGTTTGCTGAAGTGATTGAATTCCATCTTCACCAATATCGGCCAGTTTCGAATAGAGCTCATCGATATATGCAGTCGCCTCAATCAGGGCAGTGGCTGTAGCAGGGGAGCTTTTTCTTAATATTACCAATTGTTTAAAATCCGCTTCCAGAGCGGCTTTTAATAATAGAACGACATTTTTGGTCAATAACAGCGGAGAACTCATTTTAATCTCATTATTTTTCTATTAACAGGCACTGGCTAAACAATGGTTTTGGGCTAGTATCATGTATAAGTTGCTGATTAAATGCCCTCAGGCACAGGTTTTCTATTTGAATTATAGTTGAACATTTGAATATGCAACTTAATATACGAATTTGTTGGCGAATATAGATATATCTGGAGCTAAATGATGGCCGGTGTTCTTGATAATGTTGATTTACGTACCCAGCTGGCTGGGCATAACCGGTTAGAACTATTATTGTTCAGATTATCAGGCAAGCAACTCTACGGCATTAATGTATTTAAAGTGCAGGAAGTGATTCGTTGTCCACACTTGACCAGCATGCCTAAATCCAATCCAAAAGTCGTTGGGGTGGCTCATTTAAGAAAACGGACCATTCCTGTTATGGATCTTGGGATGGCGATTAGTAAGCGTCCTGTGGATAATATCAAAGACAGTTTTGTTATTGTCACGGAATACAACCGCTATACTCAGGGTTTTCTAGTTAACTCGGTGGATCGAATCACCAATATGAACTGGAAAGATATACTGCCACCACCTAAAGGCAGTGGTTCGAATAGTTATCTTACTGCCGTAACTCATCTTGATAATGAGCTGGTGGAAATTATCGATGTCGAAAAAGTGTTTGCAGATGTTATGGGTATACCCGAAGAGCTTGATGAAACGGTTCTGGATGAGTCCAGGCATCAGGATAACGAAGAATTACCGAGACATGTTCTGATTGTCGATGACTCATCGGTGGCACGTAACCAGGTAAAGAGGGTACTGGAAAAAGTTGGCATTGAATGCTCATTGGCCAATGATGGACAGGAAGGGCTGGAGAAACTGCAGCAAATGATTGAAGATGGAAAACCGATTCACAATACCATAGGTATGGTGATATCAGATATTGAAATGCCCAGAATGGACGGTTATACACTGACTACGGAAATTCGCAAAAATCCAGATCTGGCAAATCTTTATGTGATGCTGCATACCTCATTGAGTGGTGTTTTCAATAACAATATGGTTGAGAGGGTGGGTGCCAACCATTTTATTCCAAAATTTAAACCTAATGAGCTGGCGCATACGGTGATAAATATATTAAATAAGCGTGATGCAAGTGAAGGTCTGGATCAGATTTCTGATTAATTGTTCAATAACATGATAAATAAACTGATTCGATGTGAATATTAATGACCAGCCAGTTTACACCCGAAGAATTTGAAAATTTCCGGCAATTTCTTGAACAGGCTTGTGGTATTGTGCTGGGTGAAAATAAGCATTATCTGGTATCTAGTCGACTTAATCGCATGATGCGCGAAAAAAATATACCAACACTTCAGGAACTGGTTAATCAATTAAGTCAGTTGCTAAACTCCAGTCTAAAGAATAGTGTAATCGAAGCGATGACTACCAATGAAACACTCTGGTTTCGCGATACCTATCCATTCGAAGTGTTGTCTAAAACGATTTTTGAAGGCAGCAAGCTGGCGAAAAAAAATAATTTAAAAATCTGGTCGGCAGCCTGTTCTTCAGGGCAGGAGCCTTATTCTATTAGCATGGTGGCCGACGAATTTATACAGCATAATCCATTTTTCAGGGTTGATATAGTCGCCACCGATATCTCTCCGGCCATTCTGAATGATGCCAAAGAAGCTAAATATGATGCTCTGGCTCTGGCTCGTGGTTTATCGGAAGAACGCAAGCGACGTTATTTCTCAGCTATAGGTAATTTAAGCCAGGTTAATTCAGAAATAAGATCAAGAGTAATATTCAAAGAAAACAATTTACTTCAGAGCTATTCCAGTTTAGGTAAATTTGATGTGATTTTCTGTCGTAATGTATTGATTTATTTTTCTGCAGAATCCAAGTCCGATATCCTTAATCGAATGGCGAGCTCACTGAATCCGAGGGGATATCTGATGCTCGGCGCGTCAGAGTCTATTTCACAGTATTGTGATGCCTTCGAAATGGTTCGTGCCAGCACTGGTGTGGTTTACCGACTTAAAAAATAAAAATATGGTTAATTGTTTATGGTTAAAAAAACCATTAACTACTAACGATGAACCATTAATATTTATTTATTGCCACCAGCGGCAAAAAATTGCCGCTCTAATTCCCTTTATCTAAACCTGATATCCCTAAGCTATTGAAAAGTCATTGATAATTAATTTGGCATGGGCTTTGCATTTCCATTTGCAACGCGGGAGTAAACCATGCCGATTAACTTTGATAAAGCATTTGGAGTTCATGATGACGCACTTTTGTTATTTGAGCGTCGAACTCGTTTGCTGGCAGAAAATATAGCCAATGCGGATACTCCGCAATATAAGGCTCGAGATATTGATTTCGATTCCGCATTAAGTCAGGCAAAAACCGATCAGGTTAAGCTGGCATCAACACAGCCAGGACATATGGCTTTATCCACAGAACCTTATAACGAGTATCTTAAATTTCGGATCCCGGATCAAAGTTCGGCCGATGGTAATACGGTGGATATACAGAAAGAGCAGGCAGCATTTGCTGAAAATAATATTCGTTATCAGACTACCCTGACTATTTTGTCACGTCGTATCAGTGGTCTGGTAAATGCGTTCAAGGGTGAATGAGTGAGAGGCATAGATTATGTCAGTGTTTAAAATATTTGATGTAGCGGGTTCCGGTATGAGTGCACAGATGCTCAGACTGAATACAGTTGCCAGTAATCTGGCCAATGCTGAAACCATGGCCAGTAAGCCAGGTGATGTGTACAAGGCGCGTCATCCGGTATTTGAAACGGTTTTGAATGAAGTTGCTGGTGGACAATCCAGCGCAACAGTAAAAGTGTCTGAAATCGTCGAAAGCGATACGCCGGCAATGCCTCATTATATGCCCGGACATCCACTGGCGAATGAAGAAGGTTATGTGTTTAGCCCTGGTATAAATGCAGTGGAAGAAATGGCGGATATGATTTCTGCATCCCGCAGTTATCAGAATAATGTTGAAGTGATGTCGACAGCTCGCGAGTTGTTGTTGAGAACATTACAACTTGGCAGATCATGAGGTGAATGATGGACATTAATCCATACAGCGGTATTTCTGGAATTACTACGTCTTCAGCAGCTAACAGTGCTGAGGACCGTACTGAACTTGGACAGGATGAATTCCTGGAACTGATGACGACTCAATTAACTAACCAGGATCCGTTTGAGCCTATGGACAACGGTGAGTTCCTGTCTCAGATCGCTCAGTTTGGCACCGTCAACGGCGTCAACGAACTGCTGGATTCATTTGAAAATCTGGCAGCCAGTTTACAATCCAGCCAGGCATTACAGGCTTCCAATCTGATCGGTCGTCATGTGCTGGTGGATTCTGATCAGGGCTATCTGCCACAGGATGGATTTTTATACGGTGCGGCTGAACTGGATGGCAGTGCAGAAAATGTCATCGTTAACATTCACGATACCACCGGTGCTCTGGTCGGACAGGTGGATCTGGGAAGACAGTCGTCAGGACAGGTTCAGTTTGGCTGGGATGGCACTATGCTGGATGGACTGAAAGCACCGGCGGGGCGATATCGTATTTCTATAGAAGCCACCAATGGTGACAGTTCAGATTCACTGGCGCCACAGGTACTGGCACAGGTTGTAAGTCTAACTCTGGCAGGTCCAGGTCAGGAAATGCAGGTTGAACTGTCTAATCTGGGGCAGGTGGATTTCAGTCAGGTTAATCAAATACTTTAAGCTCAGGTTCGAGGAGATAACACATGTCATTTAATATTGCACTAAGTGGGTTAAACGCAGCATCATCGGATCTGGCGGTAACCAGTAACAATATTGCTAATGTTGGTACTACCGGGTTTAAGGAATCACGAGCCGAGTTTGCCGATATTTACGCCGCTTCACCACTGGGTACTACTGCCAATGCAATTGGTGGTGGGGTCGCTCTGTCCAGTGTGTCGCAACAGTTTGGTCAGGGTAATCTGGAATTTACCGAAAACACGCTGGATATAGCAGTGAGTGGTGATGGCTTTTTCATCATGCGTCAGAACCAGTCCAGCAACGATTTAACCTTCACCCGTGCCGGCGCCTTTCAGGTCGACCAGAATGGTTTTATAGTGAACAGTGCCGGTCAGTTAATGCAGGTGTTCCCGGTGGATGCCACAGGCGCTACCACGACCACCAGTTTAACTGGCACGGTGCCTTTGCAGGTGCCCAATACTCTTGGTCCTCCACAGGCGACCACTACGGTCAAGCTGAATTTAAATTTTCCCTCAGCCATTTCACCGGCCATAGATGTGAATAATACCTATCCTGCAGCGCCAACTTTTGGTCCAGCACCGTTGGGGACTCTAGACTCCGAGCTGGAAATTAATCCGGCCAATATCGATCCGTCCACCTATCATCATTCAACCTCAGCTACGGTGTTTGATTCCCAGGGTAATTCTCACATCATGACCATGTATTACGTGATGGTGGATGATA
>CBDULX010000002.1:0-46442 GCA_965368175.1 uncultured Gammaproteobacteria bacterium
ATCTGGGCACGATAAATCGGGAACAGTTTCTGCTCTTCACCCAGGAACTCATATCACTACTCAATTCAGGTATGAATCTACCGGCTATTTTAAAAATTCTTAGTAATCGACCCAGAATATTAAACTATAATATCGTCTATGTGAAATAACATTAATAAGATTTAGAGCCTATGAAAAAAAATAAAACCATTATTAAGTATTTGCTAATTTCATCTATTGTGACTGTTCTGGCTGGCTGCAGCTTCATGTTTACAAAGAGCAGTTATATGGATGAACAGGAAGACAAAAATTCCATATTAATTTTTGCCTATATCGATGATAGTGAAACGCCATTTACTATAAAAGAGGGTGATATTAAACAGGTAAGACCTGCATCATCTGAGCCTTATAAAGAACTTCGTAGCAACAACAATGGCCTTGTATATCTGGAAAACCTGCCAACAGGCCTATACAAAATGATAAGTGTTTCTGGCCCTGATAATAACATACTAAGTGATACTACATGGACGACTACCTTACCAGAACCCAGTGACGACCCTACATTTAAACGCATGGAATTAATAGCTAAAAAGCCTGGCCTGTATTTTCTTGGCTCATATAAGATTGACAAGGTAAAAGATGGTGGATTTTTCGGTAATGATAGATTTGAAACAATTGCTATTAATAATCCTTCTGAAAAAGAAGTTTTAGAGCAACTTGTCGAATATGCTAAAGACACCAGGTGGGAAGGTATTATTAAAAGAAGAATTAGAGAACTAAAATAGAGGATAAATAATGAACTTGTCTCAAAAGATAAAAGCCTTATCAGTTGTTTTTATAGCGTTAACAATAACAGCTTGTGCATTACCTAAAACATCAATAACCAGTTTAGAGGAAGTTGATGCAGATGAAATTGTAGTTGTCGGTAAACTTCAATTATTACCTCACATCAGAAAAGACGAGGTGCAGCTTACAAATTTTATAACTATCGGACCTGATGTTGCACATAAATCATTGAGGTTAATTGTATCTGATGTGTATTTTGATCTCGGCGGATTAGCAGCCCATGATTATAGCGATGCCATTTTCACATTAGATGGTGATTATTTCTATTTCACATGGAAAAAGGATAAGCCGTTGCATATTCTAGGCACATCATTTATTACACGCTCAACTCAAACCAATATTGACACAATGACCTTATCACTGAAAAAAGGATTAAATGTAAGGCATAGTAAAATAGCCAAGGCGATTTATGTAGGCACAATTACTTTTAAACGCGATGAATTTTTTAACATCAAGGATATAGTTATTAATCAGAATGAATACAATAAAGCCAACAGTGAATTCAATAAAAAATTCAAAACCAGAATGAAACTGGAAAAAGCCAAACTATCATCATCACGTAAGTAAATCTACAGATGCCCATGATCTGAGTATAAACTAAGCTGGTAGATGCCAGCTTAGTTTATTTTTTACTAGTCAATTATTATATTTTGCCGTCTTGAATGCCCGCTTTCGATTGTTGTATCGACTTTCACATTCAGGGTTCTCTATGGCTTCGATAAAAGCACTATTAAAGTCATAGATTCGATCATCATAACCGGAGGCATGCAGGGCCGCCATGAATCCTTCACTGCTTCCTGTTGCGGCAATATATAACTCGGG
This sequence comes from uncultured Gammaproteobacteria bacterium, assembly GCA_965368175.1. GTDB lineage: Bacteria > Pseudomonadota > Gammaproteobacteria > SZUA-229 > SZUA-229 > CBDULX01. The sequence continues at coordinate 1,648 of CBDULX010000002.1, forward strand.
TATGCTGTTGTTGAGTATTGTCAGGTCTTTGGGACTTTCGAAAGATGCACGACAATTGTTTGCATCTGTGGCATGAAAGTTTCTGCATTTGATTGATCGGGCAGGGTATGCCACACAAACATTGTCGCGCAAAAACGGGCATTTCTGATTGATGGTAGCCTGTTCTTCATGGCTTAAAATTTTAGCTTCTTCAATATTATACTTTGCCGACTGAATAATCTGATCAATATGCTGTTGATTCAGATTAGTCTTAACATAATCAATCATGGCAAACACTTCAACTGCATCGACAACTACTTTAAAGTGGCAACAATAACTACATCCCCTGATACAGGCTTTGGTCTGGCCAGACAACTCAGTAAGCTGCTGGCTACGTTGATCGTGGCGAACATGAAAGCTGATCAATGCATCCCGGGGTGACAAAGTCACTAATTCAGTATAACTGATCTCATATTCCTGACTGGCTATACTGGGTTTTGATCGTTTGGACATTATTTATCAGATCTCAAGAGTGTAAATGCAGTATTATTGGGGCCTATATTTACTATAAAACTCAGATGCCAGTTGGCTTGCTCGTTTCTTGTCTTCTACATTTAATTCATTATAAACTGTATTCTTGAACTGGTGAGCTTCTTTTATGTTCTTTCTGGTTGCCATATAAAACCATGCGTAGGCTGTTATCGGGTCGTATTTGGCTCCTTTTCCTGTGTAGTATGCCACACCCAGATCAAGCTGGGCATTGGCATGACCTTTAACAGCCGCTCGCTCAAATAGAGATGCGCCTTTTTTGTAATTAACACTTATACCATAGCCATTAACATAAGCCTTTCCCAGGTTATACAGGGCATCTGGATAATCCTGTTCGGTCGCTTTTTGTATCCAGGTGATAAATTGTTTTATGTTTTTAGTGGTACCTTTACCTTCACGGTAGAGTATCGCCAGTTCTGTTTGTGCTTCGGCTGAACCCAGGTTGGCCGCTTTCTGATAAAGATTAAATGCTTTTTTATAGTCCTGTTTCTTTTTATCACCGTCACGATATAAGCCAGCCAGAGTAACTGTAGCGTTTACATTATTGTTTTTATCAGCGGTTTCGTATAACTCCAGTGCTTTATTGGTATCACTTTTTATGCCATTACCTTCAAAATACATTTTAGCCAGTGCAAACTGCGCTTCATGGTGATTATTATTTGCAGCCTGTTCATACCAGTAAGCTGCTTTAGGTAAATTGGCACTGATTACTTTTCCATCCTGATAGATATTACCCAGCTGATACTGAGACTGAACATCACCCAGTCGTGCGGCTTTTAGCAACAAATTAATGGCCTGACTGGAATTCTTCTTTATGTCATCGCCATACAGGTACATTAATCCGAGACTTCTGGATGTTTTTACATCGCCCTGAGAAATTGCTTTTTGGTACCAGCTCAATCCCCTGGATGGATCTTTATAGATACCTTCTTCACGCATATACAGATTGCCCAGCATGAGTTGTGCTTCGGGATTACCTTCCATAGCGAGTGGATGCCACAACATAATGGCCGCTGTATAGTCTTTTTTCTGGTAGGCGATCATGCCAAGGTTGAATGGAGCTATTTTTTGCTTGTCCTGTTTTGTTTCCTGAGCTGGTTCTGCTGCAATATCTCCAGACTCTTCGTTACCGGTTGCTTTTAATAGCCATTTGGAGGCCAGTACCAGGTCTTTATCTATACCATCACCATTAAAATACATCAATCCAAGCGTGGTTTGTGCTTCCAGATGGCCGTTTTCTGCCGCTCGCTTAAACCAGTATTCCGCTTTATTTGGGTTTTTACGATCACCATCCAGTTCCATGTAGAGTTTGCCAATCATAAATTGTGCATTGGCGTTACCAGTATTGGTGAGTGGAAGCCAGAGCATCAGGGCCGTTGTGTAATCTTTATTTTTATAGGCCACCAGGCCTTTAAGATAATCCTCTGATTCATTGGCCTTATATTTTTCACTTCTTTGCTGAATAGCCTTCGCAGACCTTGATTGTCCATGTTCGTTGCGCGTGGCCAGCAGCAGGTATCTGGCTGCTAACCTGGGGTTTTTGGCAATTCTGTCACCATTCAGGTACATCAGGCCAAGCGTTGTCTGGGCTTCGATGTGCCCCTGGTTTGCAGCCAGTCTAAACCAGTGTTCCGCTTTTTCTGAATTATGGGCTTTAAGCGACTGATTCATATACAACTGGCCTAACTGGAACTGGGCATCCTTATCGCCCGATTCAGCCAGTGGTAGCCATATCATTAGGGCAGTGGTGAAATCCTGTTTATTATAGGCATCAAGGGCTTCTTTATAGGTACCCGCATTGTTTGCAGCGAGCAGCAATGAGCCAGAGATTAACAGGCAGATAAACAGCAGATATTTGAACATCGACACAGGCATATTAATTTACTTTATACTATTAATGTAAGTATAGGAAAAATATACGAAAATACTAATAAATATATGTAAACTGAGTAACACAACTATAATGAGGCCGTATATTTCTCATGAGCATGTTCCTTAAACCTGATTTTAAAATAAGTCTGTTGCTTGCGGTGAGCATGGCTTCAGTGGTTATTGGCTGCAATCTTGATCCGATTGCCCAGGATCCTGGGTACCATTTTTTTGCTGATAATCGAACTGTTTTATCTATACCCAATTTTTATAATGCAGCTTCAAATATAATATTTGTCTTAGCAGGCATTTCTGGTAGTTTTTTAATCATTTTTCACAGGCCGCCATCTGTCAGTACTGATGTTCGTGTTAATTACCTGGTTTTCTTTTCAGCTATTTTTCTGACTGGACTGGCTTCCAGCTATTATCATTTTTCCCCGGACAATACCCGCTTGTTTATTGATAGAATGGCTATAGCCATGGCTTTTATGGCCTTTCTATCAATCATAATCGCAGAATATATCACTGCAAAAAATGCTATGGTGCTGATGCTGCTACTGATATTTATCGGACTTGCATCTGTTATCTACTGGTATATAACAGAATTAAATGGGGCAGGGGATTTACGCTGGTACGGACTGGTGCAGTTTCTTCCTTTAGTGCTCATCGCTTTAATCTTATTACTCTATCCATCTCCTGTGAATGATAAACTCTATATCTGGCTGGTTCTGATATTTTATTTTATTGCCAAGCTGTTCGAATTGAATGATACCAGTGTATATGAATATACGAGTTTTATCAGTGGGCACAGTATTAAACACATATTTGCAGGTTTAGCTCCTGTTATCTATTTATGCGCGCTTTATCATCGTAATATAAAACAAAAAAGCCGTTAGATACTTAGTACCTAACGGCTTTTTTACTCCTATCATTAATAAGAAAACATCTGGTTAATTCATGAACTGTTAGCCAAACCGAAGCAGCTGCCTGGTAATTAAGGTAAATAGCCATCTGATAAGGTTTGCATGAATGTAACAATGGCATCTTCTTCAGCACTGGTTAAACCCAGGTCGCCAAGAAACTGCCCATCCACTGTTTCTGGCACTTCAGGAGCTGGCCACATTCCCGGAATATCCCGTGTATTATAAAAATTTACCACTTCCTTAAGCGTTTTCAGTACACCATTGTGCATATAGGGTGGTGTTAAGGCTACGTTCCTAAGATGCGTGGTTTTAAACTTACCATACTGGGCTGGATCGTTAAGTACACCTCCAAGGCCCAAATCTCTAAAGTCTGCGGGCAGGTCAGGGCGTAGCACGAAAATTTCAGGATTGGCAGGCAGACCTAGATTATGGAATTTAGCATCGGTGAAAATATCAGGATCTTTACCTGAACCCAGATCATGGCAATGGCTACATTTACCGGTTCCAGTGAATAGTTTAAGACCTCTTGCTTCAACGGCGGTAAAACTGGCTGTTCCTGCCTGTACGGCATCGTATTTGGAGCTGAATTTTTTAAAAGGTGTAGTGGTCTCAAATAGAGCAATAGCCTCCGCCATGCAATTATAGGCAGCATCCACATTTAATGAAGGCCCACACAGGGCTTCAAAATCCGTCGCATAGGCTGTTGCCTGTATTTTTAGAATAACTGATGCCCTGTCCGGGTTATTCATCTCTACAGGGTTTAAGAACGGCCCTTTAGCCTGCTCGGTAAGGTTGGCTGCTCGACCATCCCAGAATTGACCACCCTTGATACCGCTTTTTAGAGTGAATTCAGGAAAGAACAGAGCATAGGAGGCGCTGGGTGAATTACGAGTGCCAAATCTGCCTGGAATCACACCTTCTGAAACGGGTAAATTTTGATCTGGATCTGCAAAACCGAAAGCAGGATCATGGCAACTGGCACAGGACTGGCCGGCAGGTTCTGATAAAGATGCATCAAAAAATAGTTTTTCACCTAATTGCGATTTTGTTAATGCTGCTGACGCTATAGATGAGAAGAATAAGCTGAGTATTAATCCAACTAGCGTAGACGGTTTCATTTTTCATCTCCTAATTAAATGGAGATTGATTATCTTCATTTGATGGCTTAATTGACAATGGGAATTTATACCCTTATGAAATGACGTGTGATGAAGTTAATTAAAATCAATCTAGAAAGAATTCAGGAATAATTCCTTTTTTACTTAATCATTATATGCTTGCGAACTATAGAATAGAAATTGAAAAGTGAAAGTAGAAACGCTAAGTTGAATGGCGGAGGCAGATTAGTGATTGTCATAAAATGATATGCAAGTTTATTCAGTGCTGGCATAAGTTTATATCAAGTTAAACAGCACCGGAGAAAAGAATGAAGAATGCCATACATTACTTTAATCAGAATTCCTCAGGCATGATTTTTTCCGGTCAAAAAGATGGCAGTGACGAATTGGGTATATTTTACACAGGTACACATCATGAACTTGAGATGTTGCGCGAGTTGATTAATGAATCTATTGATTTACTGCGCAGCCGAAAAACCTATATGGGAATAGCTGAATATACGCATAATGTATATTATGTTAAATAGTGGTCCTCCAGACTATTATTAGCTGTGCAGATATTCGAATGATACAGATGTGATCCCGTTCGCATTACTATCCCCTGTCTAGAGCTAATATTTATCTATAGTCAATCGAAGCTATTAAATGATAACCCACTTATAAGTATCTGTTTTTTAATAGGTTATCTGCATGTCACAAAGCAATATATCAGAGCCTGTAATGATCCCGGCTTATATGGGTAGAGATCACAGAGTATCCGATCTACCCAGGTCAGACAGTAGATATATTCTTGCATCATTCAATAACCTAAATGAACTGTATGACTTATCGCTAGAGGCGATATTTGATAACCATGGTTGCGTGAGCGATCTAAGAGAGACTGGTTAATTAACTGTTTTAGGACACGACTATGTTAAAATTCTTCAAACTCATCACCAGTGTGCTTGCTTTAGTTTTTCTAATAGCAATGATATATATAAGCCCTACTCTTACTACTACTCTAAGTTTTGTAGTTCTTTCATTACTGGTATTAGGAGTTATCGCATTGTTATCCGGCCATGATGATGAAAGTGACATAAATACTCATCCGTTTGATCCGACACAATCACAGTGTCACTTAAAATAATAATGGGCCGTCATTGACGGCCCATTATTATTCACGCATTGCAACTATACCTGGCGTTTACTCCCAAGCTGTTTATTCTTCATTTTTTTATACTGAATACATTAATTATTTAATCCCTGTTATTAATTTGGAAACTCTGATCAAGTCACGATTGTTTTATGCAGCCTAAATTCAACCAGACATGATGAGAAGTTCCTTAGTTTCAGTTACAGGAATTAAATCTCGTCTATATTTTTCTTTTAAATTCAGAAGCAATAAAAATCTTAATAAAACTAAATCCTGACCAACCAGATATTTGCAACATATAATTAGGGCTGTAACATAATTAGTTAAACAGATTATAACTAATTACTTATATCGCCAAGATGACTCTTGTACTTCTAAAGAATGCTTCAAATATTTTTGTCAGTAATTTTCGCAAAAAAATATTTTAGATTTGTATTTTCCTTGATTTATTTCAAGGAACATTTATTATGCCCTTAGAATAAATTGGTACTTTGATATTTGTCTAGTACCGCATAATATATGATTCGGTTTATAAACATATTCACGAATAATTATATTAATAATTTCTAATAAGAAAAGACCATTATATTAATAAAGAGATGCGCATTACTAAAATTATTAAGCTAGTTCACTGTGACCAGGTCATATAAATGCAACTAGCGTCACTCACTGTATTTCATTATTTAGGAGCATTGCTCTTCTATTCGATTGCGCATCTCAAAATAACTATCAGGCCATTTATTAAACAAAAATATTTAGTGTGTGCAGGTGTGTGAAAATTTAAAAAATAATTAAAAAACCACTTTCCGGAGGGTGTATATGAGTGCCGCAATAAGGTCTTCTGGCCTACTCTGTTTGATGCTAATAAGCAATCCATTATTTGCAGCTTATCAGCTAAATCTTAAACCTGGGGTATCACCATACAGTCAGGGAGCTTATGACATTCACCAGATGGTTATGTGGATATGTCTTGGTATTGGTATAGTGGTCTTTGGCGCTATGTTTTATTCCATAATCAACCATCGAAAATCAAAACACGCTAAAGCATCCACATTTCACGAAAGTACAGCTATAGAAATTGCCTGGACTATCATTCCAATTCTTATACTTATCGCCATGGCGATTCCTGCTACTAAAGTCCTTCTGGCCATGGAAGACACCTCTAACTCCGACATGTCGATTAAAGTCACTGGTTATCAGTGGAAATGGCATTATGATTACCTCGAAGATGACATAAATTTTTTCAGTAATCTGTCAACCCCCAAAGAACAAATTCACAATCTGCAGGATAAAGGTGAGCATTATCTCCTTGAAGTAGATAATCGTGTTGTTATCCCTACTAATAAAAAAGTTCGTTTTCTGTTTACTGCCAACGACGTAATTCACTCATGGTGGGTGCCGGCATTTGGCCTGAAAAAAGATGCTATTCCAGGTTTTATTAACGAAGGCTGGACCAGTGTACCTGAACCCGGTGTTTATCGTGGACAGTGTGCAGAACTTTGCGGTGCTAACCATGGTTTTATGCCAATTGTTGTTGAGGCAAAATCTGAACAGGACTATCTCGCCTGGGTACAGGAAAAGAAATCATCTATGGCAGCTGCGGCAGCCAGTGGCGACAGAACCTGGACTATGGATGAGCTGATGGCAAAAGGTCAGCAGGTATATACCACAGCCTGTGCAGCCTGCCATCAGATCAGCGGTGAAGGTTTAGCCAACGTGTTCCCTGGTATTAAAGGCAGTGCGATCGCATTAGGTGATATCGCCAAACATATCGATATAGTTGTAAATGGCAAAACAGGTACCGCCATGCAGGCCTTTGGCCAACAGTTGAATGACGCGGATCTTGCAGCGGTTATTACCTATGAACGAAACGCCTGGGGAAATAATACCGGTGACATGGTACAGCCATCAGATATTAAATCGGCTAAATAATAACAGAACTCAAAGAGGCAATTATGAACGCTGTAATTGAAGAACACCACGACCATAAACCCAAAGGTATTGGACGTTGGTTATTCAGCACCAACCACAAAGACATTGGCACTATGTATCTGTGGTTCAGTTTTACTATGCTTTTTGTGGGTGGCACACTTGCACTGATTATACGCGCAGAACTGTTCCAGCCAGGCATCCAGATTGTTGAACCTGAATTTTTTAATCAGTTAACCACCCTGCACGGCTTGATTATGGTATTCGGTGTCATCATGCCTGCTTTTGTGGGTCTGGCTAACTGGCAGATACCTATGATGATCGGTGCCCCGGATATGGCCCTGCCCCGCATGAATAACTGGAGCTTCTGGTTACTGCCAGCGGCCTTTGGTTTGCTGTTGTCCAGCCTTGTCATGAGTATCATGGGCATGGGTTCAGCCCCCAACTTTGGCTGGACTTTTTATGCGCCACTGTCGACCACTTATGGACCCGAAAGCACTGACCTGTTCATTTTCTCAGTACATATCATGGGTATATCATCGGTTATGGGTGCGATTAATGTTATTGCAACCATCATGAATATGCGTGCTCCCGGCATGACCTATATGAAGATGCCTATCTTTGTATGGACCTGGTTTATCACTGCCTATCTGCTGATTGCCGTTATGCCAGTGCTGGCCGGCGCTGTAACTATGATGCTGACCGACCGGCACTTTGGCACCAGCTTCTTCAATGCAGCGGGTGGTGGAGACCCTGTATTGTTTCAGCATGTGTTCTGGTTCTTTGGACACCCTGAAGTCTATATTATGATTTTGCCGGCATTTGGTATCATTTCTCAGATAGTACCCACCTTTGCCCGTAAACCTCTGTTTGGATACACCTCAATGGTTTATGCAACAGCTTCCATTGCTTTACTGTCATTCCTTGTATGGGCTCACCATATGTTTACCACAGGTATGCCGGTCGCTGGTGAGCTGTTCTTCATGTATGCCACCATGTTGATTGCCATTCCAACCGGTGTGAAAGTATTTAACTGGGTTAGTACCATGTGGAAAGGGTCTATGACTTTTGAGACACCCATGTTATTCGCCATAGCTTTTATCTTCCTGTTTACTATTGGTGGATTTACCGGGCTTATGCTGTGTATAGTGCCTGCTGACTTCCAGTACCACGACACCTACTTTGTAGTCGCCCATTTCCATTATGTACTGGTCACAGGTGCCTTATTCAGTATCATGGCAGCGGTATATTACTGGTTGCCAAAATGGACCGGTAATATGTATGACGAGAAACTCGGTAAGTTACATTTCTGGGTAACCTGCATTTCTGCAAATGTGCTGTTCTTTCCGATGCACTTCCTCGGTCTCGCCGGAATGCCGCGACGTATACCCGACTACAATCTGCAGTTTGTTGAATTTAACCAGATTGCAACCATCGGTGCTTTTGCCTTTGGTTTTTCACAACTAATTTTCCTCTATCTGATTGTTAAAACCATTCGTGGTGGTGAAAAAGCCAGTGATAAAGTATGGGAAGGTGCTACAGGTCTTGAATTCAGCCTGGCCTCACCTGCCCCATTCCATAGCCACACCACACCACCAGAAGTGAAGTAAATGAGACTGTAGAAGCTGGGAGAACTAGATGGTGACCACGCAAAATACAAACGGAAAAATAATCAGCAGATTACTGATGCTGGTTGTATTCATGTTCGGTTTTGGTTTTGCGCTGGTTCCTATATATGATGTGTTCTGTGATATTACTGGTTTGAATGGTAAAACGGGAAGTCGAGTCGAATTGTCAGAACTGGCTGTAATCAATAAAAACAGACTGGTAAAAATTCAATTTATTGCCAGTCTTAATGAAAACATGCCGTGGGAATTTAAACCTCTGACTCGAACTATCGAGGTTCATCCAGGTGAACCGACAACGATAAAATACCGTGCAAAAAATCTCACACAACATGCTATCACCGGGCAGGCTGTTCCCAGTGTGGCACCGGGACTGGCAGCTGCCTATTTCCAGAAAACCGAATGCTTCTGTTTTACAGAACAAAGGCTGGAAGCGGGTGAGGAAAAGATCATGCCTGTCATCTTTATCGTAGACAGTTCAATACCTGAAGAAATTAATGAGTTGACACTGTCATACACTTTTTTTATTAAACCATCGGAATCGACCCGAAAGTCACATCTGGTGGACAATAACTATCAGGAAAACCAACTATGACAACAAACCATGGTGATTATTATATACCTGAACCCAGTAAATGGCCTTTAGTAGGAACCATTGCTCTGCTAATCACGGCGATAGGTGCAGCTACAAGCATCCATGGTGGTGGCCCCAACTTGATAATGGGTATAGGCTTTCTGTTAATTATTTACATGTTATTTGGCTGGTTCAGTTCTGTTATCGACGAATCCATGAAAGGCTCATATAACGAGCAGGTAGACCGTTCGTTTCGACTGGGCATGATGTGGTTTATTTTTTCCGAAGTCATGTTCTTTGCCGCATTTTTTGGCGCCCTCTTCTATGCCCGAAATTTTTCTGTACCCTGGCTTGGCGGTAGTAGCAATAATTTCATGACACATGAACTCTTATGGCCTGCTTTTGAAGCCATATGGCCAGTGCTAAGCAATCCAGATAATAGTACTTTCATTGCCCCCAAAGAAGCTATGGCACCAACCGGCTTACCCGCAATTAATACCGCAATCTTACTGGCATCCAGTGTAACCGTTACCTGGGCACATCATGCGTTGCGCTCTAATAATCGTTCTCAGCTCATTATTGGGCTGACTACTACTGTTATTCTCGGTATTATCTTTGTATTTTTACAGGCGGAAGAATATATAGTTGCTTACAGAGAAATGGGGCTGACTCTTGCTTCAGGCATCTACGGCAGCACCTTCTTCATGTTGACCGGGTTTCACGGTTTTCATGTAACCATGGGGGCCACAATGTTATTAGTGATATTAATCCGTAGTATCAAGGGTCATTTCACTGCTGATAACCATTTTGCTTTTGAAGCAGTGGCCTGGTACTGGCATTTTGTAGATGTGGTCTGGTTGGGCCTGTTTATTTTTGTTTACTGGCTCTAGTGGCCTTAAGGTAGACCATGGGGTGTAATCAGCCCCGTGGCCTGCCCTATTAACAAAAGAATAAAAATAAAAACCGACAAACCGATTCTCCAGGTTAAAGCTTTTAGCATCTTATCCGACTGTCCTTTACCCTTAACTAGATGTATCATGGCAGAACCAAGACTAATTAAGACAATAAGAAGTAAAGCAATAATAATTATTTTAAAAATCAAGAGTATTTCCTCACACGGCAAGTAACCGTTTTTATGAATATAAGTAGTTTTCTTAATATCCCCCTTTTTACCATAAGTTTTGGCAAACTGGAATTCAAGCCTGGATTAATTCCGACATTAGTTACCCTGGTCTTTTTATATTTACTTGTTTCACTTGGTCAGTGGCAGTTAGACAGAGCCGAATATAAAGACAATATACAAAATACGATTAATCTTCGAAAAGATCTGCCTCCCATTGAACTGGGTATGGCACCTGCTGACATTGATGAACGTATGTTCCTGCCGGTTATTGCCCATGGAGTATTTGACAATAAACATCAGATTTTGCTCGACAACCGTGTCGTTAACCATCAGGCAGGATACGATGTTTATACACCCCTGATACGCGAGAATGGCCCGGCGGTACTTATTAATCGCGGCTGGATCAGAACCGGGAGAACACGGCAGGATATACCAGACATATTCGTCGAAAATCATCGGACAACAATTACAGGTATACTTAGCAGGCAGCCATCCCATGGTCTGGTTTTGTCAGAAAATGTTAATCAGTACCAGAAATGGCCGGCTACTGCTCAATTTATTGATCTGGATGAAATAGAATCATCATTAGGTTATTCAGTGTATCCCATGATATTAATACTTAATGAAAATCATGCATCCATATTACATCGAGAACCCATGTCTTTTACAATGAATAGTGCAAAGCATTTAGGCTATGCATTCCAGTGGTTTGGCCTGGCCACCGCATTATTTATAATTTATTTAGTCGTTAACACCAAACGTGGAAGCAACAGTAATGACAGAACAAGTTGAGCAAAAAACAGAAAGAAAAAATACCACTCTGTGGTTACTGATATTAACCTTTGCAGTTCCGATAATTGGTGCCTATGCCTATTATTTATTTGCGGATGATCATACTCTTGGAAATCATGGAGATCTGATCCAGCCTGTTATTCAGATTGAAGACCTGGCATTAACAGATATCAATGACGAGCTAATAGCCAGAGATGAACTAATACATCGCTGGAAAATGTTATATGTTGTGGGAAGTAATTGTGATAGTGCCTGTCAGCAATCATTATATTATATGCGTCAGATCAATACCGCTTTAGGAAAGAATGCTGGTCGTTTTAAGCATATGATTATACATCTTAATGTAATGTCGCCTGAGTTCCAGGAGCTTATCAGAAAAGAACACTCAGCTGCACAGCATAGTTATGCAGCCAATGATAAAATTTCTGAAGTATTTTCAGGCCCAGGTAGAGAACATGAAACTAACGCTATTTATATCATGGATCCTCTGGGGAACATTATGATGCGCTTCAGCTATGGCACATCACCTAAACTGATACTGAAAGACCTTAAACGTTTATTAAAAATATCCCGCATAGGTTAAAGTTTATTATCTATCTGTTATGTAAAGCTTATGACTGTGTGCCAGCGGGCAGTACAAGTTGTACAATCGTAATAATTACAGTAATAAATATCACCACAAAAATCAAACCTGCAATAATATAATATATGGGCTTACCCTGTTTGAAGTCGCGCTGGCGATTTTTTTCCGACTGGACGCCGATGGCGGCCGCTAACACACTTTGTACTATACTAAAAAATGTAACCTTACTATCATTACTGTTATTGCTGTCTGTCATAAATCACCTTTATAAGTTTTATTGACATATTAATCTGATAATACACCTATAACTCGATATGTCTGTCTTGTAGGCCTGCAATATTTAATTATAGATTCAATTAATCTGTCGGTATTCGATTCCTGATCAATAAGTTCTATAAACCTGTTCTATATTTCAGGAGTATACTCTGATCAATTCCGGTTCTCTATTGAGTTATTCTACTCTGCACAAAAAGGAGACCAAAATGAAAAAACGTTTATATTATCTGCTTTCTGATATTCCTGTTACCCGTAAAATTGTCGATGAACTTTTACTGGCACGTATTCCTGAGTCTCAAATACATGTATTGGCCAGGGACAATACGTCAATGGATGATCTTCCAGAAGCATCTTTTATGCAAACCTCAGATATCGTTCATGGTATAGAAACCGGCCTGGTAATTGGCGGTTTAACGGGTCTTGTAGTCAGCTTAATTGCAACAATATCCCTTGAACTTGGCAGCATGGTAGGTGTAGTCATTCTTAGCTGCACCTTACTTGGTTCATTAGTTGGGATATGGACCTCAAGTATGGTAGGCAGTAATGTAAGAAATAGCCAATTGAGTGGCTTTCAAAGCGCTATTGAAGATGGCAAGGTACTGCTAATGGTTGACATTCCACAACAAAGAGTCTCAGAAATAGCCAGCAAAATCGAATCACACAAACAGGTACATAAAGAAGGATCTGAACCCTCTATTCCTGTATTTCCATAGCCAGTTTGAGTGTAATATTGCAATTACCGGTCTTCAAGCTTTGAAGACCGGTAACATTTATAATCAACATTTTCGGTTATTAGACAGCGCCAATAAAATTCATCAGGAACACACCGGCACCAATCATCGTAACCAGCATAACAAGTCCAATAGTGATTACCCAGGTAGAATACATGAAACCTTCATCTTCTGGGATATGCATAAAAATAGGCACACCCACATAGAGTAAATACACAGATGCTGCAACAGCTAGCATACCTATAGTTACATTGATGTAAAGGACGGGATACAAAGCAGATAAGCCAGCTGCAAACAAAGGAACAGAAGTAAACGCAGCCAGTTCCATACAATGCACCATCGATGGCTTAACATTAAATGTCTCAGCTAACCAGCAAATACCATAACCCAGGCTATAAACGCCGATATTTAATGTTATAAAAGTAGCTATGGCAATCTGGAATGCCTTATCGTGACTAACTATAAATGCATCCTTAACCCCAAAATCCCAGCCTATATACACAGAAGCGATATAAATACATACAGTCGGTATCAGGGATAACATAGCGACATGCAAAATAATATCACTTAACTTAGCAGGTACTTTGTCAGCATTTTGCAGGCTTTGTTTTGGTTCATAAAACATGTGAGAAAAATGTTTGGCAAGCATAAAAAACTCCCATATAGCATTTTGTATTCTTTATACAATATTTTATTAAAGTGAACTTGTATAAATGTTTGTGGATATAACCATTACGCAGATCATGATCAAATTGATAAATTACACCATCAATTCAATCTTAACCAGATGCTATATGATGAATAGTTACGATTATTATCATCGGCTTCTCCTAAGGGGGGTACCTGTTATTTTGCCAGGATGTCATAACCAGAAATACAATATTGCGCTGATATAATGAAATTCTGTAACATCTTAGCGGCCTTAAATTCCCAGGCCACGAAAAAGTATACGCACATAGTGATCAACAAGGAAAAAAGAAAATAATGCACTTAAGTAAAATATCGAATAACCAAAAGTTTTCATGGCATGCTGATCACTGTCACCGGTGTTATACAGTTTGATAGCGTGATACAAAAAACCGATGCCAAGAGCCACCGCGCCAGCCAGGTAAATCAGCCCTGTCATATATATGACAAAGGGCATTAATGTTACCGATACTAACATCATGGTATAAAGCAGAATATGCAGTTTGGTAAACACCACACCATGAGTGACAGGCAGCATAGGCAAGCCTGCCCTGGCATATTCGTCTTTTCTTTTTATAGCAAGTGCCCAGAAATGAGGCGGGGTCCAGACAAAAATAATAAGGAATAACAGTAAGGCTTCAGTATTTACTTCACCAGTCATGGCTGTCCATCCAAGTAATGGTGGGGCCGCGCCTGCCGCACCACCAAGTACAATGTTTTGTGGTGTAGTGCGTTTTAGAAACATGGTATATATAACCGCATACCCAACCAGTGAGGTCAAGGTCAATAATGCTGTTAAGGTATTAACAAAGGTCAGCAGTATAAGCATTGAAAGCACTGCCAGTCCGAGTGCAAACGTAAGTGCCGAATAACTGGATAATTCACCACTGGGCAATGGACGGTTCCTGGTTCGTTCCATGATACTGTCAATGCGCTGGTCGACCCAGTGATTTAGCGCAGCACCTGAGGCTGATGCCAGAGCAATTCCGATAGTTGCGGCAAGAAAAGTATCAAAAGGCAATAATCCTGGTGTTGACAGTAGCATGCCAACAATTGCTGTAAATACAATCAGGAATACGACTTTCGGTTTGCAGAGATTGTAATATTGTCTAAAGGGAATAGTGGTTTGTTTTATAGCTATTTCGTTCATATCGAATTTATTATCCTGTCTTCTTGGGGGGAGTGCAGCAGAAAATTTAAAACAATTAATGAGAGCAAAAGTAAGGCTGCCACTGCGTTATGCGACACGGCAACCGGTATAGGCAATAGTAGCAATACATTTGCGATCCCTAGAGAAACCTGGGCAAATAATAACACCAGAATAGTAACACTGACTTTTTTAACCAGTGTGTTTCTGGTTTTTATTATTAAGCTTACTGCCATGCCTAGTAGTACAACAAATGTAATGAGTGCACCAACACGATGCATAAAGTGCACAGTAACACCTGCTTTATTTGACAATACTCCACCTTCATAATTAACGTTAAACTCTCTGATGAAAGTAAAGGCTTCTACAAAATCAGTTTCCGGAATCCATTGCCCCTGGCAGGTTGGAAAATCGATGCAATAAAGCGCAGCATAATTAGTGCTTGTCCAGCCACCCAGAAATATTTGAATGGCCAGTACCACTAAACCAAGTTTTGCCCATTTAACCAGGGCAGCTGGACAACTTATTTTATCTAGTTTTGATTTCCATGTACTACGCTGCTTTAACACCAGCCAGAACAAAAGAGATAGAGTTAACAGACCGGCTAGAAGATGCAGGGTCACTATAGCAGGCTTGAGCAGCAGGGTAACCGTCCACATACCAAGCAGGCCCTGAAAAATGACCAGGCCGACTAAAAATAAAGTCAAAAATAAAGGCTGTGTTTGCTGCCTTCTTTGTTTCCAGGCAATATAAGCCAAAAATAATATTAGCAAACCAAGAATACTGGCAAAATAGCGATGTAGCATTTCCTTCCAGGCTTTGCTGCTATCTATTACAGAATCTGGATAAATTAATCTTGCTTTGGAAATTGCTTCTGCATCGTCTGGTGCCATTAACTGCCCATAACAGCCTGGCCAGTCCGGGCACCCTAGTCCTGCATCAGACAGGCGCACGTAAGCCCCTAGAACTATAACGAACAGTGCAAGAATACAGGCAGTAAGACTAATTTTAAAAAATAACTGATTGCTCATATATTTATAATTATTGACGGAGTAAATACCGTAATACATCCTATATCATGCATTATGCAGGAGCAATCCTAAATATGTGATTGTTATTAAAATTTATGTTTTTTATATATTTAGAATATACTTATTTAATTCTAGTAAAACTAGCCAATATCGAATATATTGCAGTCAGATAATCTGTAGTTTTAATGTGTTAATCAACTAAATAATAATATAATTTTTTACTTGTGAGCTTATGAATAAAAAAATCATTAATAGATTCGTCCTGATTGTTGTTACAGTCTCAGCTGTTTTAGCCGGTATATGGCTTGGATATTTGACACAAAACAATAATCATTCTACAGCAGACAGTACACCCGCAATACAGGGTGCCATATTACCCAGGGCACGGGCATTGAAAGAAGTTCATCTGCAATCAACAGATAATAAACCTTTCACTATTGACGATTTCAAACAGCACTGGACCCTGATTTTTATCGGTTACACTAACTGTCCAGATGTATGCCCTAATACACTAAGTGTACTCAGTCAGGTCGACATACTTATGCATGAACAGAACCTGGCTCCACCGAAAATTATATTCATTTCTATTGATCCACAACGAGACAAGCCTGAATTGATAGAACAATATGTAAAATATTTTAATAAAGATTTTATTGGCATCACTGGTGATGAAAGAAATCTGGCATCAATAACAAAACAGATGAGTGCCGTCTACGCTAAAGCACCTGGTGCGGATGGATTAATTAGTGATGATAATTATTTAATGGATCATAGTTCTTCACTGATTCTTGTAAACCCAAGGGCGCAGGTACAGTCATTCCTGACCGCGCCTCACACACCTATGCAGATTATAGACAGTATTATTAGAACTCAGGTTTATTATAACGAAACAAAGCAATAAATTAATTATCAGGAGCTCCCTGGCTAAAGATCAGCAACAGCTGCTTTATTCTCAACAGGAAGCCTGATTGTAAAGGTAGAACCTGATCCTACTGTGCTTTCTACTTCTATCTTTCCATGGTGCTTCTCGATAATAGTATAGGACAATGACAAACCGAGCCCAGTGCCTGAACCCACAGGTTTAGATGTATAAAATGGGTCAAAAATCCTGTTGATTTTATCTTCAGGTATCCCTGTGCCGGTATCCTGTATTTTAATCCAGACAAAATCATTAGATAATCCTGTCGCTATTGTTATAGTGCCATGCTTCTCGATTGCATGTGCAGCATTTACAAGTACATTCATAAAAACCTGGTTAATTTGTGAGGCAATACATTCGACTTCAGGTATTTCACCGTAATTTTTAATTATGTCCGCCTTATATTTTAGTTCATTATGTACAATATTTAGAGTACTATCGAGGCCTTTATGAAGGTCGGCCCATTGCATCTCCATATCATCAACATGTGAAAAGTCTTTAAGATCATTTACTATTTTTTTTACTCTTGACACACCCTCCAGAGACTCGTCGATTAATGAATGCAAATCTGTTTTAATAAAATTAAGATCTACATCTTTGATTTTTTTGGCTAAAGTATTTTTAAGTTCTATATTATCTGATTGAGATTGTTCGTAATATTCTGAAAATAAATCAATTACTGAAATCAAATCAGATGCATAGCCTTTCAGGCTTGCCATATTTGAATTTATATAACCAACAGGATTATTGATTTCATGTGCCACTCCAGCCGCTAGCTGACCTATAGATGCTAATTTTTCAGACTGAAGTAATTGATTATGGGCTTCTTCTAGTTGTTTATTTAATTTTTTTTGTTGATTTAGCAGTTCCTGAGACTGATCAAGTAAACGTGCATTTTCAACTGCTAATGCCGTGAAATGAATAATATTACTGCCTTTTTTCAGGTCCTGTTCTGTAAATGAAAACTCCTCAGAGTCTTCGTTGATACTAATGACGCCAACGAGTTCATTTTCTACTAATAATGGCCAGCACATTGATGAGCGATTTTGTGCGCTTTTTTTGCTATTGGTCATAATATTTAGTTTATTATCTCTGAGATCTCCATTTAATAATAATGGTTTTTTATTTTCTGCAACCCATCCAAGCACAGCGGATCCAAACGGAACTACATTCCCAATGGCTTCTCTGGGTAGACCGATACCCGCGATTATTGTCAGACTCTTATTGTCAGGATTAGTGTGGGCTATACAGCCAGTATTAGCATTAAATGCAGTTATAATATATTTAAGCAACTCCTCTCGTGCAGATTCTTTTGCATCTGAAGATGATGCCTTTTGACCTAATCTATATAAATTATAGATCCATGCAAGTGTTATAGTAGATTGTGACATGTAACAGTTGTCTCGGTTGATTATCTATAAAGTCCTGTATCTTCTAAATATGAATGATTCCATAATATATCTATTAATAGTTAAGTCGTAATTGATAAATAAGAATCACTGTCATTAAATCGTGCATACTTATTACTCATTTATGACTTTATATAGATTACAAGTTCTTCATTAAGTGAACCTTCAAGATTCTTAATCTGTTTGATCATATGCTCTCCTAGCCTATGCCCCTCTGATAATAGTAAAACTCCATCATTTGTTAATAAGTCCCTTGCAAGTACCATATTTTGTTCTAATTTTGATGCAGGCATTAATATAACTTCCTGCTCCTTAATGTTATTGTCTTTCTCATTAACATTTATAATACTAAAAAATATATCAACTAATTCTGGATCATATCTTGAGTTTTTATTTGCGGAGATAAATTCCATTGCTCTAGAGTTTGTTAGCCTTGTCTTTGTAATCGCCCCCACCTGTAAAGCATCAAAATCACTCACGATAGCTAAAATCCTTGATCCTACAGGAATATCGCTACCAGATAATTTGTCTGGATATCCTTTGCCATCAAATCGTTCCCTGTAATTACGAATAATTTTTGCAGCTTCCTTCAGCGGCTCTATCGCCATCAGAATACCTTCACCAATAACAGGGTGTTTAGCGAATGTGTATTGATTATCCGGCGATAAGCTAGATTGTGGTTTGTTAAGTAAATTATCCGGAAATCCAATTTTACCAATATCGCGTAATAAACCAGCATAGGAAATCTGTTGGGCAGATTCTTTTGTTAACCCGTATTTTATTGCCACTGCTTTAGAAGTTTCAGATACTATTTTTGAATGACCACTTAAAGTACCAGCTCTCATTTCTATTATATTTGAAAAAACTTTAACTGTAGATGTATAACTTTCCTTTAATGTTTCATAAGAAGCTTCCAGCATACCCATAGTCTGATTTAGTTCAGAGGTCCTTGATTTAACCATGGATTCGAGATTAGTATTGAATTCCTTTAGTTCTTCATTTTGCTTACTGGTCAAGGCAAGCAGCCTGTCTCTTTCAAGCTCTATCTTTTTACTCTCGATTGCATTTCTTACAGTTTGCTTCAGGTCATTTTCTTCCCAGGGTTTACTTATATATTTATATATATTGCCTTTATTAATGGCATCTATTGTTGAAGATATTTCTGAAAACCCCGTGAGCAGTATCCTGACTGTGGACGGCCATTTATTATAAACAGCTTCGAGAAATTGCGCACCATTCATTTCAGGCATTCGCATATCTGAAACTACAAGACTAATATTTTCAGTCTCCATAATTTCAAGTCCCATTCTACCACTATTAGCAAGGTGAATATCATAGCCCTCACTTCTAAATAAACGATTTAGTGACGACAATATGTTTTTTTCATCGTCTACAAATAGTATAGAAACTTTATTTTCTTCGATATTTTCAGACATAATTATTATTCTGCCTGTGAGTCAGGTTGATTAACAAGTGCGATGTATCTGTAATTAGACATCATCGACAGCCTGTATAATTTGTGTTCACAATTAAGGGCACCTCTATCAATTCTGAATATGTCAGATTAAGATTTAAAATTCGCCAGATCAGGACGCGAATCGCATGTAATAGCAAGCTATTGCATAGATTAGTAACGTAGAGATAGTAAATTTTAAACTCAATATGCTTATTCATGAATTAATAGAGGTGCCCTTAAGTATTAATATTTATAAAACTTTCAGTTATAGCTTCAATCATGGATAAATTATCTTCAATTAATGAAATATTAATATTATCCTTTTTAAAAATAGAATCATCTTTTACAGGCATCAATGAATTATCTACAGTACTGTATCCCAGGCCATGACTGGTTATATCAGATAACATCAAGATATCGGTTAGATTAATATCTGAATCAATATCTACTGAATTATGGTGAGACCTTATGACCCTGCATATATCAGCTGGAAGCTTCCAGTTTTCACAGACCACAGCGCCAATCTCACAGTGATCTGTATCCAGTATCTTTTGTTCTGCTTCAATAAATAAACAGTCCTCACTGTTTTTATAATCCAGTACATTTTTGTACATATCAGGAATATAATAATCAAAAATCATTTTGCCTATATCATGCAGTAAACCACTTATGAATGCGACATCTTCATTAAGCCCAGATATTTTTGAATACACCTTTGCAGCAGCTGCTGTGCCTACTTCGTGTTCCCATATTTTCTTGAAATCAAGATTATTACCGTAGTCACCTTTAAATCTACTCATTACCGCAGAGGACACAATCAGGTTGCGTATTGTATTTATTCCCAGCACCAGGCACGCTTCTTTTACATTTGTTATTTCACCTGGCATACCAAAAAATGATGAATTAGCAAGTGACAGTATTTTTCCTGTCAATCCTGTATGCTGAATTATTTTCTTTTCTAAAATAGTAAAATCTATATTTTCATTAGCATTAATTAAATTCAAAATCTCAACCACTTCAGGCGACAAAGGCGGTATCTGATTAAGCTTATTAAGTATTTTCTTATCAGTCATTATCTGTATCTATATTTTTTACTCTGAAATTAAAAAATACCTGCTTCAATTGAATCATTGCAGGAAAATCTACAAGGTATTTAAATTTTAGATCCAGTTCTTTCTTTATGCCTGCTTTAATCTCAAGGGCCTGTTCCGGACTTAATGTTATATTTTCATATATAGATATTTGTTGTATATTCCTTTTTTTCAGACCATCAATAACCCCAATAGTGAGCACACTACCTGTAGGTAACAGGCATACCCCTAGTTTATCAATCACATCACTTGCCAACTGCATCCCTGTTTCTGCATTTTCCATATCAATAGTGATGATTTTTTTCATGGTTATGTAGTCACAGGGACGATTGTAATGACAACTCCACCAGTACCTGCAGTAGAATTCATTTTCTTGATTATAATTCTGTTATCTTTATGCCTACACTGCAGTATGTTTTCAGTATCGATACCATGCAGAGTTTCAAAACACGTTTTTATTTCTTCAGGCAAAACCTGCATGGCATTCTGCGTTATTAAGCCACCCTGTGCTACAGATAGAAGTTCATGGGCTTTATCATTTGCCACTACAATTATGCGTTCGTCAGATATTCCCAATACACCAACAGGCTGCTGGTTCATGACTTGTTGTGTTATTTTTAAGACCTGTGATTCTATTTTTGATTCTCTGTTCTGTTCCACCACTCTATTTTCAAGTACTTCATTGAGCCTTTGTAATTCATTATTCAAACGCTTGTTTTCACTTAAAAGCCTGAAGTGAGTAAATGCTTTACTGATGTTCTCCCGTAACAAATCATCTTCCCAGGGTTTAGTCAGGAATTTGTATATTGCACCTTGATTAATTGCTTCAGTAATGGAATTTAGATCTGTATATCCACTCAGAACCATACGTATGGTGTCCGGGTAGAGCTGCTTTACCTGACGCAGAAATTCGACGCCAGACCCTTCAGGCATGCGCTGATCAGAAAGAATTACCCCTGCTGTATTGCTTTTCAGGATCTCAAGACCTTCATCTGCACTCGAAGCAGTTAGAATGGTATAGCCGTCTTTGCGGAGAAGCCTTACCAGAGCTTTCAGTATGTTTTCTTCGTCATCAACGAGTAAAATGGTTTTTTCGGCATCCTCTTCTTTTAATGCACCTTTACCATTCATCCCAGGACTCCATCAGGTTTTCTGGGAGTATAGTCGATAAACAGGAATTCTACCTTTTGTCAGAATTTCTCAGGATTATGTGATTTGAAGATGATGTGTGTCGATAACATAATCAATTTCTTATGTTATCGTAAAGAATGGTTCTCGCTGCTGCCCTTCCCTGGGCAAAATTAGAGGTTCCCTGCGAGATTGAATTTATGGCAAATTGTCGACCGGAGTCTCTTCCTTGGCTTCTTCAAGAAAATCGTGTTTGCTTATATTCATCATTAATAAGGCAGTACTGGCTACATAGATAGATGAATAGGTACCTATCACTATACCGACAATCAACGTGAAGGCAAAACCGTGTATGACTTCACCACCCAGGAAGAATAAAGCCAGTAATACCAGTAAAGTAGTCATCGAGGTCATAAGGGTTCGTGACAGGGTCTGGTTGATGGACATATTCAAAATATTCACAGGAATAACTTTACGTTGCGCACGGAAAGTTTCCCTGATTCGATCAAGCACCACCACAGTATCATTCAACGAGTAACCAATCACCGCCAGGATGGCGGCCAGAACTGTCAGGTCAAATGCCATTTGAATAATGGAAAAAACGCCTATAGTGATGATGACATCATGTATTAAAGCCAGGATAGCACCCACGGCGGATTTGAGCTGGAATCGAAAACCAACATAAATCAGAATGCCGAACAGTGCGATCAACATGGCCATTCCACCCTGCTCCCTGAGTTCCTCACCTACCTGAGGGCCGACGAACTCAACTCGACGCATATCTACAGTTTCATCAGATACCGATTGTAAAACAGCCAGTACCTGGGTAGTCAGACCTGCGCGGTTCACCTCATCTCTGGGCGCCAGTCGAACGAGAATATCCTTCGAGGTACCAAAATGCTGAACCTGGGTATCCTTGAACCCACCATTGACAAGAGCTGTTCGAATGGGTTCCAGCATAACCGGCTTCTGATATCCCACTTCAATCAGATAACCGCCGGTAAAATCAATGCCGTAGTTGAGGCCTCGCGTGCTGATACTGGCGATTGAAATAATAATCAACGTCAGCGAAAAAAGCAGGGAAACTTTTCGCTTACCCATGAAATCTATCGTGGATTTACCTTTAAAAAATTGCATATCCGTTTACACCCTATATAGAGAGTTTTTGTACATTACGACCGCCATAGGTCAGATTAACCAGAGCTCGAGTGCCCATAATGGCAGTAAACATGGATGTCATAATACCGATAGACAGGGTCACGGCAAATCCCTTGATTGGACCTGTGCCAAAGCTGAATAACACGATGGCTGCGATCAGGGTCGTGATATTGGCATCGGCAATTGTGTGTACCGCCTTACCAAAACCTGAATGAATACTGGCCTGTGGAGAATTACCGTTTCGCAATTCTTCACGGATACGCTCAAATATCAGAACATTGGCATCGACTGCCATACCTACCGTTAGCACAATACCTGCAATACCTGGCAAGGTAAGTGTGGCCTGTAATAATGACAGAATAGCCATAATCAGCACCATGTTAATGGTGAGTGCGATATTAGCCAGTATGCCGAATGTACGGTAATACACAGCCATGAAAGCCATGACCAGAATGAAACCAATGATCACCGAGTTGAAGCCCTGCTTGATGTTATCTTTACCCAGACTTGGGCCGACAGTACGCTCTTCGACAATTTCAACAGGAGCGCGCAGCGCGCCGGCACGTAATAACAGCGCGAGGTCACGGGCTTCTCCGGACTGGAGTCCGGTAATCTGGAAGTTTTTACTGAATACACCCTGAATAGTCGCCACATTGATGACTTCTTCAGTTCGAGTTCGAACTTTTATGTCTTTACCATCAACATTACGGGTTTCCACCTTGTTTTCAATGAACACCACTGCCATTGGTTTTTTAAGATTTTCCTTGGTGGTTTCGCCCATGTGCTTGGCGCCCTTGCTATCCAGGCGTATAGATACAGCGGGTGAACCAGATTGACTATCAATCGTCGATGAAGCATCGGTTATCTGGTCACCGGTAACAATGACCCGACGTTTCAGTAAAACAGGATCACCATTACGCTCATGGTAGAGTTTAGCGTTAAGCGGTATACGACCGGTACGTTCTGCATCCTGCCAGTCGTTATAGTTACCCTGTGCCAGTCGGAATTCCAGTGTGGCTGTGGCACCCAGGATCTCTTTGGCTCTCGCAGTGTCCTGCACACCAGGAAGCTGTACCACAATACGGGAATCACCCTGCTGCTGTATGACCGGTTCAGCCACACCCAGTTCGTTAACACGATTACGCAAAGTAGTTACGTTCTGCTGAATGGCAGAGCGTTTTTCATTACGAATCGCCACTTCTGTTAGCCTGGCGACGAGCGTAAGAGATTCATCATCCGTGGTGTATTCGAGATCATCGAATTCACTTTTCAGCGCAACACGACCTTTTTCCATATTATCCGCATCGCGAAACTTGATCCGAATACCAGAATCGGAACGGCTCACACCCAGATAACGCACTTTTTCACTGCGTAAATGACTGCGCATATCCGAAACCAGTGCTTCTTCCAGGCGTTTGATGGCAGACACCATATCCACTTCCATCAGGAAATGGACACCGCCGCGCAAATCCAGACCCAGGTACATGGGAGAGGCATTTAGCGCCTGTAACCAGTCCGGAGTGGCCGGTGCCAGATTAAGTGCAATGATGAAATTACGGTTTTTCTCGAACATGTCGAGTTGCTTGATTTTGTCTATACCAGCTAACTGTTCATCTTCAGAAGGAAAACGAATGAGAGTCCTGCCCTGATTAAGTTCGAACGATGTGTAATTAATTTGGGACTGTTTCAACAGTTCCTGTATTCGGTCACTGGTGGCCTGGTCTATGGCCTGATTTCGGAGAGAAATAAGTACTGAAGGATCCTCCCCATACATATTGGGCAATGCAAAAACAAAGCCGAAAACCATGACCACCACCAGTAACAGGTATTTCCATAAAGGATATTGGTTAATCATATTGGTTCCGTTAGTCTGCTTTCTGTTCCTTGATGGTGCCTTTCGGCATAAGTGCGCCTATAGACGCCTTCTGGATTCTAATGGTGGTATTGTCTGCAATTTCCACAGCAACGAAGTTTTCACCAACATTAGTAACCTTACCCAGAATACCACCCTGAGTGACTATCTCATCGCCCTTGGTTATGCCCGCAACCATTGTGCGATGCTCCTTGGCACGTTTGCTCTGTGGGCGAATCAGGAAGAAATAGAACAGGAAAATCAGACCCAGCGGAAACAGTAATGCGGTAATCGGGTCACCACCCTGCGCTGCTGGCGCGGCTTCTGCCATGGCATCAGTAATAAAAAAACTCATAAGCTATCCCCTAAATTGATTGTTCCTGGCAACCGATTATTGCCCGGTTAAAAATTTGTGTGGCGTATTATGCCACAGCCCGTTTAGTGTAGAAATCTTTTACAAACTCATCGAAGCGATCTTCATCCAGAGCAGCCCGTATTTCCCGCATGAGTTGCTGATAATAATACAGATTGTGGATGGTATTGAGTCGTGAGCTGAGTATCTCACGACATTTGTCCAGATGCCTTAAATATGCCCGACTGTAGTTCCGACAGGTATAACAACCGCAGGTTTCATCGATGGGCCGAGTATCATTTTTGTATTTACTGTTGCGGATTTTCAGAATACCGGTTGAAGTGTACAGGAACCCGGTTCGAGCATTACGCGTCGGAATCACACAGTCGAACATGTCGATGCCACGTCGCACCGATTCTACTATATCCTCCGGGGTGCCTACACCCATTAAATAGCGAGGCTTATCGGCAGGCAGCAACGGTGTTGTAACTTCCAGGACCTGATTGCGCGCCTGCACCGGTTCTCCGACCGATAAACCGCCAATGGCATAACCATCGAAGCCTATTTCGGTGAGGCCTTTGGCCGATTCAGTACGCAGATGCTCATACATTCCTCCCTGTACAATAGCGAACAGGGCCGAAGGATTGCCCACATGCGCTTCTTTACTGCGTTTGGCCCAGCGCAGTGAAAGCGCCATGGAATCACTGGCCTCCCGCTCCGTGGCCGGATAAGGGGTGCATTCGTCGAAAATCATAACAATATCCGAACCCAGATCACGCTGAACCTGCATGGAGGTTTCAGGCGTCAGCATCACCTTGGAGCCATCGACCGGAGAATTGAAACTCACCCCTTCCTCAGTGATCTTGCGTAATTTGGCCAGGCTAAATACCTGAAAGCCACCAGAATCCGTCAGGATAGGTTTGTCCCAGTGCATGAAATCATGCAAATCCCCGTGTGCCTTTATGATATCGGTACCTGGGCGCAGCATCAGGTGGAAGGTATTGCCCAGAATAATTTCCGCACCCAGGTCTTTTAACTCCTCTGGCGTCATGGCCTTTACAGTTCCATAGGTGCCTACGGGCATGAAAGCCGGTGTTTCTATTGTGCCCCTGGGAAAATTCAGTCGCCCCCTTCTCGGCCCCTCATCTCCTTTTAATAAATCGAACTTCATCAATGACATACAGGATCTTTTTAATGTAAATAGTAATTATAGTGCAAGGCTATTGTAACCGTTTTAACAGGCAAAATATCTGATAAATTGAATTTATGGATACTGCATAGACAAAAAACACCCTGAATCAGCCGTTCAATATATCAAAATCAAAAGATTTGCCACAGAGTCACAGAGCGCACAGAGAAAACAGTCGTGGTTGTATTAGGGCGTACTTATAAAAAACTCTGTGTTCTCTGTGCCTTTGTGGCAAAGTTTTAAATTTTTTAATCAGTCTGCTTATGGCTAATAGCGGACACAATATTTACACACATTTAGCCACATAGTTTATCAAGGTAATTGTATCCTGTAGCCGACCCGATATAATCTACCCGCATTTGTTAAGCGTAACCTCAGGAATCTATATGACTACAAGCTTTAATCCAGTATCCCGCACGCTGATGGGACCAGGCCCTTCCGATGTACATCCAAGGATTTTATCTGCCCTGGCACGCCCGACTATTGGCCATCTGGATCCACAGTTTGTAGCAATGATGGATGAAGTAAAAAGACTGCTTCAATATGCCTTTCAGACTCAGAACCAGCTAACTATCGCAGTATCAGCACCGGGCTCAGCGGGCATGGAAACCTGCTTCGTCAATCTGATAGAACCCGGCGATACCGTAATAGTCTGTCAGAATGGCGTATTCGGTGGTCGTATGAAAGAAAATGTCGAGCGTATTGGTGCCACGCCAGTCATGGTCGAGGACGACTGGGGTAAACCTGTTGATCCGCAAAAGTTAGAAACGGCCTTAAAAGCCAATCCAGGGGTTAAAGCAGTAGCATTTGTCCATGCGGAAACGTCCACCGGTGCCAGTTCAGATGCTAAAACCCTGTGCGAACTGGCTCATCAGTATGGTGCATTAGCCATTGTCGACGCAGTGACTTCACTGGGTGGCATCGAACTGCGTGTCGACGACTGGGGTATAGATGCCATTTATTCAGGCACCCAGAAATGCCTGTCCTGCACTCCGGGTATTTCACCCGTCAGCTTCAATGAACGCGCCATCGAAGTAATTAAAAACCGTAAAACCAGAGTTCAAAGCTGGTTCCTCGACCTGAATCTGGTCATGGGCTACTGGGATACCAATGCAAAGCGAGCCTACCATCATACCGCCCCGGTAAATGCGCTTTATGGCCTGCATGAATCGCTGGTCTTACTGGAACAGGAAGGCCTGGAAAATGCCTGGAAGCGTCACATGGTCAACCATCTGGCCTTGCGTGCCGGTCTCCAGGCGATGGGCCTGACATTCATAGTAGATGAAGCCTGGCAATTACCGCAATTAAATACAGTCACCGTACCTGCAGGTGTCGATGAAGCTGAAGTTCGTACTCGATTATTAAACGAATTCAATCTGGAAATTGGTGCTGGCCTGGGTGATCTGGCGGGTAAAGTCTGGCGTTTAGGTCTGATGGGCTACAGCAGTCGTGCCGAGAATATCATGTTGTGCCTGGCTTCACTGGAAGCCGTATTGTCGGATATGGGTGCAGACATCAAAATCGGTGTCGCCATTCCAGCAGCCCAGAAAGCACTGGTTGCTTAAAGAACCTCAGATAAGCCAGGGAGGGCTTATGCAGATTTCTCAATAAACATAGCATCCCCGTAACTGAAGAAACGATACTCCATTGCAACAGCATGCTGATAAGCCTGCATGATGTTCTGGTGCCCACCCAGTGCAGACACCAGCATTAGCAGGGTAGATTGTGGCAGATGGAAATTTGTCACCAGGGCATCGATTACCTGAAACTTATATCCCGGATATATAAATATTGTAGTTTCACCACGGTAAGGAGCCAGCTTTCCCTCCTGAGCGGCAGTTTCCAGACTTCTCACCGCCGTAGTGCCGACGGCAATTACTCGGCCACCCCGGCTTCGTGTGTGCTCTATCTGTTTTACCACCGTTTCTGAGACTTCCAGGTACTCTGAGTGCATATGATGGTGCTTGATATCATCCACACGCACTGGCTGAAATGTACCGGCACCGACATGCAGGGTAACAAAACCAGATTCCACGCCAGCCTGTTTTAGCTTATCAAGCATGGCCTCATCAAAATGCAAACCAGCCGTCGGTGCTGCCACGGCTCCAGGACGCTCTGCGTACACAGTCTGATAACGCTGCTGGTCTGCCAGCTCATCAGCTCGCTCAATATAAGGCGGCAGGGGCATATGGCCGTATTGTTCCAGTATTTGCAATACTGTCTGGGCAGATTTAAATTCGAGTTCAAACAATTCGCCATGACGCCCTAGCATCTCAGCATTGACTTTATCTTCAAGCAGAAGTTTGCTGCCAGTTCTGGGCGATTTACTGGCACGTATATGGGCCAGTACCCGGTGCTCATCCAGTATTCGCTCAATCAGGACTTCGACTTTACCACCGCTATGCTTGTGACCATGAAGTCTGGCAGGAATAACCCGGGTATCATTGAAAATCATCAAATCACCAGGGTCAACCAGTGATAAAAGATCATTGAACATACAGTCCTTGAAACTGCTACCTTTAACATGCAGTAAACGACTGGCTGTACGTTTCTGTAAAGGATACTGGGCAATCAGCTCTTCAGGAAGCTGGTAGTTAAAATCTGAGGTACGCATGGCGCGGAATATTACCATACAGGGCACCAGCAATCATTAGAGAACTGTCTGGAGCTATGAACTCCGATTAGTTACAGCTGACCACTCACTTTCATATCCAGGTATATGTTGGTTAATGCCAATGGCAATTGATGTGGAAGAACATCCAGGGTGTGAATCTTGTGATGACCGAGCAGTTTGATCAGCTTACTTCGGCTTTCAAGATAACCATGGGCTGCAGATATGGCTAATGCATCTTTTAATTCATTCACCGGTTGATCAAGTATCCTGTGTACCGACGCTTCCTGCAAACTGGCTACCACGACATTGTGTCTCTTTTTTAACATCTGAACGGCCAGTTGCAGGTCATCGGTATCATCATCACGTAAATTACTAAGTATGATGACTACAGCGCGTTTTCGATGATTAGCTAATACAAAATTAGCCCCCTTTATATAGTCGGGTGCCTGAGTGCCTGGCTGAAGATCATAAATCCCATTAAGCAAGCTGTTTATTTTACCTGCACCCTTTACCGGTTTGATCCAGCGAGGAGCATCATGACTGAAGGTCGCAATACCCACGGCATCTCCCTGACGCAGAGCAACATAGCTCATCAGTAACACTGAATTTAGAATATAATCAAAATGACTGAGTTCACCGTCTTTTGATAACATCCGATGACCACAGTCCATCAGAAAAATAATTTCCTGATCACGTTCATCCTGATATTCACGGGCAATTAATTTCCGCATTCTGGATGACGTTTTCCAGTCTATCTGCTTCAGGTTGTCCCCTTCTCTGAATTCCCGCATCTGGTGGAAATCCATGCCCTGGCCGCGTCGTCTTTGCTTGAGTATGCCCATGGAAGAAACTCGGTTTTCAGTTGCAAGCAGTGCATATTCAAGGATCGGTCTGTAATCGGGATAGACGCGTAATTCAGTTTCAGATCCACAGGTAAATCGGCGACTCCACAAACCCAGTCTGCTCAAGAGCAAACAACTCGTTTTAGCAAAAGACACAGTACCTCTTTGTATGGGTCTAATTTTATATTCAGTAATATAGTGCGGGTGTTCAATGTCAAGTTTGAGCTTTTTTGGTAGACCGTTAAATTGACATTGTTCAGGAATGTGGTCAAACAGTGCCAGATTATAACTATGCTTATTACAATGCTTTAGCTCGAGTTTTACGCTATGCCAGTTACCAACTGGCATAGCGCTGGGTAGTATTCGGGTTATTTCGGGTTTAGTGAATGCAAACAGTAAGTAAATGTCATAAATAGATAGCGCAATGACCATACCTGAAAACATGAGCCAGATTATCAGAAATATTTCACTCAACGGCGTTAACAACGAAATAACAAGTAAAATTATCGCCGCATAAAGCATATTGATTGCAGGTTTAACTGGCAGAATCATTGCCTCGGTGCTTCTACCTTTTCCAGTATGGTATTGATCACCTGATCTTCATTTAAACCATCCAGTTCAAGCTCAGGAGACAGACTAATTCTATGTCTCAAAACTGATTTAGCAACATATTTGATATCGTCGGGTATAACAAAAGTCCGCCCGTTTATTAATGCATATGCTCTGGCACATCTAATAAGTGCAATGCCACCTCGCGGACCACTGCCAATTGAAATGCCTGGCCAGATACGGGTTTGCCTGACTATTGATATGGCATATTGGGTTACAGCATCATCAACAGTAATGGTTGTGGCAAAAGCCTGCAATTTTGTTATTATTTCCGGATTTGATGTTGACACTATAGAGCCTAAATCAAATTTATCACCAACCTGGTTATGGGTAACCTTTTTAACCATTTCTAATTCGTGATCAAGCAAAGGATAATCGATTTTTATTTTTATCAGAAACCGGTCTAACTGTGCTTCTGGCAGTGGATAAGTTCCTTCTTGCTCAATTGGGTTTTGAGTGGCCAGCACCATAAATGGCTGTGGAACAGCTAAGGGCTTTCCCTCAAGAGTAACTTGCTGCTCCTGCATTACTTCTAATAATGCAGACTGTGATTTGGCTGGCGCACGATTGATTTCATCTGCCAGTAATAAATTAGTGAACACAGGTCCCTTTCGGATTCGAAACTTGTTTAATTCATTATCGAACATGACGTGACCTGTTATGTCGCTGGGCATAAGATCAGGCGTGAACTGTACACGAGAGAATTCACCAGAGAAACTGTTTGCCAGGGCTCGAACTAATAAGGTTTTACCCAAACCAGGCACACCTTCGATTAACACGTGCCCTGCAGAAAGAAAAGCTATTAACACATCATTCACTACATTATGCTGACCAATGAATACTGAATTTATCTGGTCTCTTATGGAATCAATTAGCTGAGTATATTTAATTAATTCCAGATTAGTATCGTTATTCATATAGCTTTCCTGATATTTTCAAGCAATTTTATTTTCTGTAAAAAACTTTCCTGAGAAGTTATATTTTTATCAAACAGTGCATCATATAAATTATGATTAGAGTGCGGAATTAAGTCCTGCAATGTATCGACCAGGTACTGCCTGTCTTTCAAGCCAAGTCCAGGATATTTCAGATAAATCATCTGTAATATTGATTTTTGGGAGAATACGGTTAATCTGGAATAATCTTTTTTTCGCCAGTAGTAATTTCCAGAAGCCAGAATATGGTCCTTAAAACTGAGGCGATCAGGAACATCAACATTGATGACAGGCCCGAATCTTGGTATTACATGCCAGATGAATAGCACAATAAATACTAAAACAGTATATACAAAAACAGGTGCTTTAGTATATATCCAGCTTAACAGCGTTTCTCGGGTTTCAAACAGCGAATAATAGACATCACCAGTAGTCTGCTTGTCATTTACCAGTCCCCAGATAAATGCAGCATTATCATATTTAGATATTTCAGTGTTATGCAATATCGACATATCACTTAAAACAATCACCCTGCCCTGGCCATGTGAAATAGCAACAGCATTAATAGTCGAGTCATTTTTGACTGACCATATAATGTCATTCTGGTTATTATCTAATATCTTTAATGTATAATACTGTTTAAAGCCCACTAGAAGAAACTCTATATTTTCATTTATATTGACATTAATCGGAGTATCATCAAATTGATCTTCATCTATATATTGATAAATACCAGAAATGCCTAAAGAATCCAGCAGGTAATCATGGGTTCGGTCATCATCTTCAACATAAGAACGAGCCGTTATTATTAAATAGCCTCCTGAACTCACCCACTCCATTAACAGTTTGCTTTTTTCCTGACCCATAGAAACACGATGACCTGTCATAATGAGAGTATCGTTTTTATTGAGCATATCAACAGATTCTCTATAGATATCTATTCTCTGTGTACTCTGACCCATTGCCTTTAAAAAATATTCGGCCGCAAGGAAATTATTAATCCTTGCCTCACCTTTATACCCAACTTCAACATCTTGCTCAAAAAACTCAATATAGTTACCGAGCCAATATATCAATCCAGCTATTATTGATGCTATAACTATTATCCATAATATTGTCTTCATTGAGGCACACCATTACCAAAGTGATCGTCCCATTTGCTGCACAATTGATTAAATTCATCCTGGTCTGGCTTTACATGCCCATATGCCATTCTAATCCAGTGATCTGCTATAAGTTTGAAATAAGATGCCAGATCATGATTAACAGAATGATTCACGACATTAATGCATTCGTGCTCAGTTAAGGCTTTTGTTATAGTAATTTTATTATTGGTGAATATTTTTATAAGAGAAGCCCTGAACAACAAACTTAGCGCATCTCTTTCCTCACCACCTTGCCATGAACGCATAGCTGATTCTATGATATTATCGGGTAATGTTTCAGGGTTTAATTCCATTCCAGGCAAAATATCAGGAATGATGGCATGTTTTTCTTTATTAGAACGAATCAGATAACTAATCCAGTATTTTCTATAGTAAATAACAAAAAGCAATAGAATTACAGGGGCTGACCAAAGTAAATATTCGACTCCACGAGCAATGAATAGCAGTAATTTCCCCCATAGTTCATTCGGCTCATCAATATTTTCTTCTTCTGGATCAAATTTAAATCGCCAGTCCATCCTGTTCTCAGAAGTTTTAAATGCTTCCATGGACATAACTGATTCAATGACCTGTCTGGATTGATCAATATCAAGTCGTGTTTTATTAACAGTGACTGTATCGGATAACGTATCCGCAGTAACCGATGTGGCAATAAAAATCAGGATAAATATTGATATCAAGTGCTTAATTAATAACATTATGAAATTGTTTTTCTAATCTATTATTTATTTGCTTGAAAACTAGCTCTATATCCCACGCCTCCAGTTTGACCCTTCTATTTAAGTAGAGCAAAAATCCGGCACTTAAATATAGAGGCTCAATTAAAAACACCGTCAAAGCATAAATTAATGTATTAAATATAAGCCCTGCCGTAGTTTCATCAGCACTCTCAAAAAAGCTCCATAAAGTGGAATAAAGTTCATCTGGAATAAAAAACGCTATGAGCATATATATAGACATATTTATTAATAATTCGTAGTTAAGTGCCATTATAGTGAGCCCAACTGCATAACCACTGGTATCTTTCTGTAATATCTTCAGTCGCTTTTTCCGCATTCCTCCTGTCAGGCCTTCCAGATTATGTACTGGCATGCTAAAAGACCGCACAGGAGATAGTCGCCACCAGTAAATGCTGTGTTTGAGTCCTGGCTTCAACCAGACAAATAGATTTTTAAATACATCGTTTGGACTTAGTTTTTCTGAAAATAACTCATTACTCAATATAAACAATAATAAACTGTCATAAACCGGCTTAAATAACCAGAACAGAAATAATCCGGTCCATGGATAACCTGAAGCCTGAATATATACTGACATTGTAGTGAATATAATCAGTATACTAACCCATGGAATGATTATTTTCTTTGTTAGGCTTATAACAAGTCGAGTACCCAGGTCCATTGCCTCCCATGGCGTCCTCTCTCGAAGATTTATAATTAACCTGTCAAGTCTCATCGCCACGTCCAGCATAAATGAAATATATAATTATAAGTATCCATAGAATGCCACCAACCGTATATTTAATTATTGAATCAATCTCTGTCATAGATGACCAGTATGCTTCAATAAAAGCAGCAATAATGAACATTATTATAACGCCGTACATAAGATATATAGTTGCTTTTGCGTTATCTCTAAGAGATTTAAGCCTGGTTTTTCGGCCCGGGCTAATAATTGAATAGCCAAGCCTCATGCCTGCTGAGCCTGAGATTACGATAGCAAGCAGTTCAAATGAGCTGTGGCCCGATACAAATGGCCAGAAAGTATCAATATATCCAATATGCGTTAAGTGTCCTGCGATTGCTCCAATATATAGGCCATTAAAAATTAGTGTGATAAATGCACCCACAGTAAATATCAAACCACTGGCATATGTTCTTAAACCTATACTTGTATTGTTAAATATATAAAATCCAAACATTTGAAAATCCGTATCTGATTCCCTGTCACGGCCAATCTTATCAAGACCTGGTTCATACATGGATTCAATACTGGATAATTGATAGCCATCAACTATTTTAAGAGCAATATCGGGCTGCAATTGAACTGATAAAAATACCAGTATCAAAGAACCGAAGAATATAAGAGAAGATACCAAAAACCATCTTTTGTCCTTCCTGATAGCCTGCGGAAAACCATTCGAAAAATAATAAATAATCTCCCTGATAAAGCTTGTTTTTCGTTTATAAAACTCCTGATGGAATAGCATAACCAGTCTTTCGAGTTTACTCACCAAAGAAGGACTGTAATGTCTTGCACGTGATATGGACAAATGATGACAAAGGTTTCGGTAAATTTGAGTTACATCCTGTTCTTTATTATTTATAGTTATTATTTTTCCATTAGAATTCGTCGTTTCAAGAAAGAGTTCTATCTGATCCCAGTATTCTTTATACCTTTTTTCGAAATTACTCTGCTTCATTCTCGACCCAGTATGTAATTTGCAGCAGCAAGCAGCTGGTCTGATCTGTTTGTATTCTCATCTGATTTTATATTGGACATATATGACGCAAGCTCTGCCTGTCGCTCTTCAGACAGGCTCGAGCATCGTTCTGCGTACTTTAGTATGTAGTGTTGTTCATGCAGATCCAGCTCTACTGGAAATGACTGTGGTATATAATAAGGAATTTTCTGAAGTGAATCTTTTTTAGGTTCATAGATAACTATTGTATTCGCAGCCAGGTCGCCAATTCTTTGAAAATTTCTGGTTAATAAAATAGAGATCAATCCAGTAGCATACATGACAGGTAAAAAATCTACTGTCCGTAGAATATTACGAAGTAAAGACTCTGACCAGCCTATATTTGTAGCATCTGCATTTACAACTCTAATATTAAGCAGCATTTTTCCAGGGGTCTGACCGTTATATTTTATTTCAAAAAACACAGGATAGAACCATTCGAGTACAAAAACGCCTATAAGTAGCAATCCATATCCAAGTACATCCATGAAGCTGGTAATTGATATTAATAGTATGTAAATAAGAAGTCGTATAAGCAGATCAAACATCCACGCATAGCTTCTGGACCAGATACCCGCAAGCCGCTGTTCTATTTCTATTCCCTCAGGTGTAATTACTGTTAAGATATTATCTAGTTTACTATTCATATACTTGATCAGAGATTCCCTGGTTTACTGAATTGTTATAGGGCACCTATAGTCTTATTTAACTACCCAGGAACCTTCTACAACCAACGTTTCTTTTTCGAAGATCTTCCCCAGATACCTGTCGCCAGAATTTACCGAGCCTACGCCTTTAGGTGTACCGGTCATTAATAAATCACCGTCCTCAAATGAAAGAAAACTTCTGGCTTCGTTTAACATCTGGCTCGGCTTGTTCAACATCAAATCATAACAAGCAAACTGAACCAGTGCGTCATTAATATATAATTCCATTCTCAATTCAGTGATATTGCCTTTAAAAGTGACAAAATCACTGAATACCGCAGAGTGATCAAAGGCTTTTGCACGTTCCCATGGCCACCCCCTGCCCATTAATTTATATTGAAGATCTCGCTTGGTGAGATCCAGCCCGAAGCCGACAGCTCTGAGTTCACCGGAACTAATCAGGAAGGTTATTTCGCCCTCAAAATGAATAAGCTCGGTTTTACTGGAATGGATTTCATTTGAGATAGCTGAATTTGGTTTCATGAAAATAACAGGCTCTTGTGAAGCCTCGTTATCGAACTCCTTGATATGATCAGCATAATTTCTACCGATACACACAATCTTAGATGGATAAACCGCTTTACCGTCCCATGTAATAGATTTCATTATTGCTCACTTTCCTGGAACTACGACCAGTGAAATATAACATCTGCTAAAGGAATTATTACCCCATCAGCCCTGGATGATTCCCCTGAATTGTGCAATTTTCCATACATAAGCGACTAGACAGGCTATCTACACGCTGCAAATGAAATAACAAAAATCTAAAATAATTCCTTATTATTGACATTTGAGGAAAGAATAGAAACCAAAAATAGCACGAGAATTTCCTACACCTCAAAGCTTCTTAATTACTATATTGATAAACTTACACCAACTTTCTGAGTTATTATTGTTTTTTATCATAATATCAATATCATACACATTATTTATAAAGTATATTCTAGATAAAGTTATTATATATTCAGGGAATATCCCCCATTTTATAAAGCAATTCCTGCACTTATACTGCTAAATCTATGTTATTTATAATTATTTTATTGGAAGCAGGCAGAATACCATTCGCTGGCATACGTGATCAAACTCACATTAATCCGTGGCGTGTATCTCTATCATTATAAGTGATAGTCACAGGCCGGCAGCGCAGGTTCAGCCCGAAATGTAAAAAAAGCATCCGCAGTAACTCTGCCTAGAGATGCAATCCCCCACACCAAGGCAGGTATTACAACTGATTAAAGTTCTCGTGAGAATGCGTGTTTTTATAAACATGGTATCCAATAACCAGCAGGATTGAGTCATGACTGCAGAAATTCATACTTTAGATACAGTAAATAGACACAAATTAGAGCTCGAACAATGCCAAATTAGTTCAGACAGTACCGATCAATCAGACCAGACCAATGTTCAGGACTCAGAACATATATCAAAAGTTATCAAGGACTTCATTACCAACAAAGCAGACCAGGCCCAGAGCAAACCATCTTCTCGTAATAACTTTTTCAACAGACAGGATGTCATTAAAGCGCTAACAGGTATCCAGCTGAGTTATAAACCTGAGTATATTCCAGGGCAGAAAGTCAATATCAACACCGATGGTTTCAAATACGCCCTGTTGAACGGTATGGCCAAGCTTAATAACTCTGCCGTACCTCGCGCAATGAATCAGATTGATGGACGCACCATAGATTTTGTTGAAATGATCTTTGGCGCATTCTTGAGGGACAAAAATGTTTCAGATGCCATCAAGTCATTATTACTGACCTTGCAGATTCCAGTAGTCAAAACTTCCCTGCTCGATAATAACTTTTTTTATGATATGAAACATCCTGCTCGTCATGTACTTGATACCGTTGCACATATTGGAATAGGGATTGAAGACAGCAACGATACTGTCTATAAGACTATGGAACTGATCATTGAGCAATTATTACGTAGCTTTGATCAAAACATTGTTAGCTTTCGAACTGCACTCGCCTCACTAAAACGTTTGACTGATATCGAGCAAAAGAAACAGCAGCAGAATGAACAGCAAACAAAACAACAGATACTACAGGAACATGCACGACAAATCGTATTAACAGAACTCCAGTTCCACACTTTGAGCACTAAAATACCTAAGCCAGTACAACCATTAATACTTAATCACTGGTCAACCATGATGTTCCATCGCTATATTAGATTCGGAAAGAATAGCGAACAATGGAATGAAGCGACAGACTTACTCAATCTGATGATTCAGACCTTAAAGCCATTAAACTGTAAAGAGGAGTGGCTTTCATTACAAAATATTCATTTGAGTATTGTATATACAATTAAAGTAATACTTGACGAAACCCGACAAAATAAAGAAAAGGTTTTCATGGCGGTAAATAATCTTAAGAACACTTATATTAAGATTTTAACCGAATCTGAATATTTTGAGGAGACAGCTCCACCTGAAAACACACATACTACTCTTGATTCAATTCCGGGGTCTGATGCAGATAAGTCCCCAACACCGCTGGATATAAAAATTGAATCCTCAAAACAAAAAATCGAAAAATTACCACAACACGTAAAACCTGGCACCTGGTTTGAAATATTTACGGGTGTAGATCATCCCGTCCGTCGCTTAAAACTTTCGGTGATAGTCCAGGAAAATGCACGACTGGTATTTGTTGACCGTCTGGGTATAAAAGTACTGGAAAAGGATGCGGAAGAATTTACCCATGAACTGGAAACTGATAAATCCCGTCTGCTTGATGACCATTCAGTGTTTGATCATGCACTTAGCCAGGTGATTAACTCAATTTCCGCTTCCAGATAAAAGCTAAACTTTGAGTATAAAAAAAGGCCTCCTGCAAAACAGGGGGCCTTTTTTATTTGTATGGCGGACCGGACGGGATTTGAACCCGCGACCTCCGGCGTGACAGGCCGGCATTCTAACCAGCTGAACTACCGGTCCGAGATTGGTGGGTGATGAGAGATTTGAACTCCCGACATTCGCCTTGTAAGGGCGACGCTCTACCAGCTGAGCTAATCACCCAGAGCCGAGCGAGATTCTATATTAATAAAATCTGAATTTCCATCCTTGTTTGTCATTATTTCAAAATTAATTACCTGCTATTATATTCAGGGGCTGGTTTAGAGCCATTCTCGATGTATATGAATCAATTCAATATCTCGCATATCCAGAATCAACTGTTCTACAGCCTGAGACTGCCCCTCCAGATAACGACGATCTTTGCTTATCATGCAAATTCCGAGCATGGACTTCTGCCAGTCCTCCAGAAAATCAATTTCAGAAACAGAGGCATTGAACCTGGCCTGTAATCGCTGTTTTAGCCCTGCCACAGGCTGGCGTTTATCCTTGAGGGAGTGCGCATAAGGGATGAGCAGTTCCACTTGCATAAACAAAATGTGAGCAGCTGACATTGATCAAACCTGATTAATGTCCAGACCCAGTTCTTTAGCCTTCTGTTCCATATTACTGTTACAAACTACCGCTATACTGGCCTTTTCTGGAATCAGGTAGGTTTCACCAACCCGCTTCAAATCATCCAGTGTAACCTCAAGTATTTGCTGACGGAATTTCTGTCGCTGCTCAGGAGTACGCCCGTAAAGACTGTTATGGAAAGCCTGCTTGGCTTCTCCTGCAGGCGAGCCGGGTTTATCGATACCGCCGATAACACCGAGTATCGCCTCTTCAAGATACCGTGGTTCGTGGTCTTCAGTTAATAGCCATTGGATGGAGGAATCAAAATCGTCAAGGGTCTCAGCCATACGCGGATCCCGGTAGGAATAAAACCTGAAGCAGGCATTTGCCGGCTCATGACTGGCACCACCGCCATAGGCTCCGCCCTGTTCACGGATAACCCGATGAAGATAACCGTTTCGCAGGAAGCCTCCCAGCACAGTCAGTGCAGCGGCATCCTTATGCTCTACGGGTACCGTTGCATAGGATTTAGCACAGAAATTCACCTGGGTGCTGGTGAGCCATGCCTGTTTTACCTGCTGATGGACTTCATCAAGCTTAAGCAGATGGGTATTTACCGGGCCTGTATCAGACCAGTAGTGCTCCAGATCATGTAGCAAATTTTGCTGTTGATCCTGCTCACTAATGACCAGGAACTGACGAGGTGCTGCCATCATTTTGTTGTGAATGCTCTGAAAAGTGCTGCAAAGTGACTTCAGGTTAGCCGCATCATCCAGTCCGTCATCAAGTTGCTTAGTGTATTTGATTCCCTGCAAGCCACTGAGGCGATGAGTCAGTGCCGCAGATGGACTCATGCCACTACTGGCAGAGATCATCGCCAGGCTATGCCCCTGCCCTGTGATGCTTTGTTCCCGGCGGGCACGTTTCTGTGCGATAAGCTCCCTGATTCGGCCCGTTTCATCAAAACGAACATTGTTCATGATTTCTGACATCAGCTCATTGAGTGAATCGTGATGTCGTGCCAGTGCCTTACCTGAAATAACAAAATGGCCTCGGCAATGCTGTACATTATCAATATCACCCCGAACAGAGGTGAAAGCATTAATGCCGCCCGTAACCTGGGATTGCCAGTTTTGCATTTCAAGATAATCTTTGTCGCCACAACCCAGTTCAGTCAGACAATAGCTGTAGAACGGCAGTATATCGATTTCATCATTGTCCAGATGCGGCAGGTCGAATACCAGCTGCTCATATACCAGGCCATTAGTACCCTGTATGTATGAGGACAGTTTCTGTTTTCCGGCAGTGTACTCTACACCTTCTGGAATATTAATTTCAGCAGGGACATCGCTCAGGCCAACTTTGGGTAATACATCAGGATCATCATGTTCCAGCTGTCTTTTTTGCAATGTTTCCGCCTGTTCAATAATTTTCTGCTTGTCTTTTTCACTCAGACCCGCCTTAATTGCTGCCAGTCGATCTTTTTCTGCCTGTTCAGTCTGATGGCTCAACTGGGCATCCGGTTTCATGGTCAGTCGTACCCGGTGCATGTTATCCAGCAAATTCTTCCTCACCAGCTGTTTAATAAAATCAGGATCTTTAATGTCGGTCCGTAACTTTTCAAGAACAGGGTCAAGATTGAGTACCGCAACCGGATCACCACGATGAATGGCAGCAGAAAGGCTTTCCAGAATCAGCTGTAATCCATAAGGATAAGAATCACCACCAATTTCGCGTTGACTCAGTTCAAGCTGGTGTAATACAGCTTCAACATTTTCCTGTGGTACTCCCTCTTCTGCAACTTGCTGCAGGACCTGCAAAATTAATTGCTCGACTTTTTCCGCCTGCTCAGGATTAGAGCCTTCCAGTCCACATAGGAAACTCATCTCAAGGTTCGAGTCTTCCAGGCCACAGAGAGGTGATGGCGCCGATCCAAGATCTGTTGTTTCCAGCGCCCTGCGCAG
Source organism: uncultured Gammaproteobacteria bacterium (assembly GCA_965368175.1). Classification (GTDB taxonomy): domain Bacteria; phylum Pseudomonadota; class Gammaproteobacteria; order SZUA-229; family SZUA-229; genus CBDULX01. The sequence goes on from CBDULX010000002.1 coordinate 42,983, forward strand.
AGGTGATGCGCTATTGTCGAGAAGGACACTGGACATCAGATGGGTTTTTAGCATTTCCTCAAGCGAAATACTCTGGCCGAGTAACCAGCCCACGACTATATGCGTTTTGTTATTAATGTCTTCCTCATCCAGCGCATAGCGATCTTCAAGCACTTTAGGGGATGTAAAACGTTGTTCTGGATTGACTAGAATCTGCTTATCGAGTTTGTCGAATCGATTCAGCGCATTGTTTTCAAATCGATCATGATGTTCATAGGCAGGTATATCGCCGAATGTCATAAAAACTGCGTTAGATGGGTGATAATGGGTTTTGTAAAATGCCTTAAGTTGCTGGTAACTTAAATCGGGGATCTTTTCAGGATCACCCCCACTATTGTAATGGTAAGTGGTAGTTGGAAAAAGATGTTCAGTAATACTCTGCCATAAGGTACTGACCGGTGAACTCATGGCTCCTTTCATTTCATTGAAAACTATACCCTTATAGACCAGATCCGATTCAGGGTCATTCGGTTTATCGAATTCAAATCTATGCCCTTCCTGTGCAAAATCCAGTTCATCCAGCCTGGAAAAAAATACTGCATCCAGATAAACATCCAGTAAATTATTAAAATCTTTTCTGTTCTGGCTGGCGAATGGATATGCCGTCCAGTCGCTGCTGGTGAAAGCATTCATGAAAGTATTTAATGATCGACGGATCATCATAAAGAATGGATCGCGTACAGGATAATGCTCACTGCCACAAAGCGCCGTGTGTTCAAGTACATGAGCGACGCCTGTAGAATCGGTTGGCACGGTTCTCAGAGCCACCAGAAAAACATTTTCAGGATTATCAGCAACCAGATGATAATGCGGGGCACCGGTTTTAATATGCCGATACTCCTCAATAATAATATTCAGTGAATCAATCTGTTCACTTCTTAACCATTCAAATGCGGAATGTATTTTTTCTGGTTTAGCTGAGGTTACTGACATAAATGCGCCTATATTCATTTTAATCATCAAATTGTACCTTGCTGGACCTGTTTTGTGCGAGAATAGTTCATAAACTTTCTAAACCCTGATAAACCTTTTAAATAATAAGATTAATGATTAAACCTTTAAGCGCAAAACAGCTCAGGCCACAGTGCATTGCTGCTGATCTTCCCTTCAAAACCTCTGCAGAATTAGCCGATTTACCTGGTATTCTCGGGCAGGATAGAGCTCTGCAAGCAGTTGAATTTGGCATCGGCGTACACCATCGCGGATTTAACCTTTATGTGATGGGACCGTCAGGACTGGGCAAACACGGCATCATGAGAAAGTACCTGAACCGTAGAGCCTCTCATGAAGAAACGCCTTCAGACTGGTGCTATGTACGTGATTTTGATCAGGATTACCGACCTCGCGCCCTGAAACTACCAGCTGGGCAGGGCAAATCCTTTCGTAAAGATATGAAAAATCTGGTCGAAGACCTGGGAACTGCCATCAATGCCGCTTTTGAAGCCAGTGAATACCAGGAACAGGTGCAATCCATAGAACGTCTGTTTAATAAAAAACAGGCATCATTAATTGACAAGCATGTTGAAAAAGCCCGTTTACAGAATATACAGCTCAGTACCACACCTACCGGCTTTATTCTAACACCCATTATCGATGGCAAAATTGTTTCAGAAGAAGAGTTTGAGAATCTGGCTGATGAAAAACGGCTGGATATTGAAGAAAAAATGGCGCTATTCCAGGATGAGTTAGATTATCTGGTACCTGAGATTTCCCGTCAGCGCCGTGAATTCAACATAAAAATGAAAAAGTTGAATCGAAAAGTAGCTCTGTTTGCCACCAATAATCTTATCAAGGACGTTAAACGCCGTTACAAAGCCTTGCCCGAAGTGGTCAATTACCTGAAAGGTGTTCAGGAGGATGTACTTCATCACCTGGACGCTTTCTCGGAAAACGACGAAGAAGAAAGCAATGCCGAAGGCAATGTTACACACAGCCGTAGCAGTGATGACCTCCAGCGCTACCAGGTTAACCTGATTGTTGATAGTGGCAGGAAAAATGGCGCCCCGGTCTTATACCTGGATAACCCAACTTACCACAATCTGATTGGCCGCATTGAATACGAAAGCCGCTCTTCAGGCATGAATACCAATTTCACCATGATTAAATCAGGTGCTTTACTGGAAGCTAATGGTGGTTATCTGGTACTGGATGCACATAAAATCCTCAACATACCCCATGCATGGGAAGCTCTGAAACGCTCTCTGTATGCGAAGAAGGTTAAAATTGAGTCACTGGATCAGGTTTTAAACACCGATACAATGGTGACCCTGGAGCCTGAACCCATTCCCCTCAACATCAAAATCATTTTACTGGGTAATCGCATCACTTATTATATGCTACATGAAATGGATCCGGATTTTCCCGAGTTATTCAAAGTCGAGGCCGACTTTGATGAGGAAATGCCACGTACTGAGGAGAACACATTAAACTTTGCCAGACTGATTGCATCACGAGCCAGAAAATTTAACCTGAGAGATCTTGAAGCCGATGCGGTCGCCCGCCTGATCGAATTTAGCTCCAGGCTCGCCCAGGATAGCAAAAAACTGTCCATGCGACTCCGCACCATTGATGATTTATTAATAGAAACACAGTACTGGGCCAATAAGGCACATCATCATGTTATTACTGCACAGAATGTAGAATCCGCCATTGAAGCTCAGATCGGTCGCACCGAACGTATTCAGAAGCTGATTCAGGATGACATTCATGAGGGCACCCTGTTAATCGACACAGATGGTGAGGCCGTTGGTCAAATCAATGGACTGTCCGTATTTGATGTCGGCAAATACAGCTTTGGCCAACCTTCCAGAATCACCGCAACCGTACATCTTGGTGATGGTAAAATCATCAATATCGAACGCGAAGTCGATCTCAGCGGCTCTATTCACGACAAGGGCGTATTAATCTTATCAGCTTTACTGGCAAGTCGTTATACTCGTGATACAACCCTGTCTTTTTCAGCCAGTATTACCTTCGAACAATCTTATGGCCGTATAGACGGTGACAGTGCATCACTGGCAGAACTCTGCGTATTAATTTCCGCTGTTACTCATATCCCTTTAAAACAAAGCTTTGCGGTAACTGGATCTCTAAATCAGCAGGGACATGTACAGGCTATAGGTGGTGTGAATGAAAAAATCGAAGGTTTTTTCGATATCTGTAAAATGCGAGGCCTAACCGGTAAACAGGGCTGTATTATTCCTGAAGTAAATGTTAAAAATCTGGTGCTACGACAGGACATTGTGGATGCCATCGAAAACAGTCAGTTTTCGATTTATCCGGTCACCCACTTTGAACAGGTACTTGAAATACTCACCGACCAGAAGGCAGGTGAACTACTGGCCGACGGTAATTATGAAAAAGATAGCCTGAATGATCGACTGGTTAACAAAATGTGTGAATTCGCCACACTGCGCAAAGC
>CBDULX010000003.1:0-42369 GCA_965368175.1 uncultured Gammaproteobacteria bacterium
AGCGGAACACCTCGGGGCGCTTGTCGGCCCAGGCCTTCGCCAGCTCGCCCGAGCGGTGGGGCGAGCCGTCGTTGACGAAGATCACCTCAAGATGCTTCAATCCGCCACGCTGGCGCAGCACGCTATGGACGAAATCATCCAGATACTCCTCGACCTTGTAGATCGCCACGACCATCGAGAAGGTCTGCGGCGAAGCGGAGCGTAGCTGCAGCCAACCGATCAGGTCGCGATCCTTGATGTATCGCCGGGTGGACCAGACTTTCGTGAGGGCCTGGATGATCGTCTTGCGAATGTCGCGGAGCATGCTGCCCACCTATGGTCAGAGGTCGATTGCCGTGGCTGGAACGATGCTGAAAGGCTTGGCGGTTGAACGTGGGCGGTGCGCCGCCCGTCGCTCAGCGGGTCTGGCGCGACATCTGCACGGCCAGGATGCCGCCGGCAATGATGATGACACCCAGGATGTCGGCCCAGCCAAGCCGTTCGCCCAACAGGGCGGCGGCAATCGCCACGCCGAAGAACGGGTTGAGAAAGTGGAACGTGGCCGCCTTGACCGCGCCGATGCGCCCGACCAGCACGAACCAGACCCATGTGGCCAGAACGCCGGGGACAAGCGTCGTGTAGGCAAAGGCGCCCAGAAGGCGCGGGGTCCAGTTCACGGCGAACTCCTCGAACATGAGCGAGGCGACGGCAAGGATCGCCGCGCCGACGAACATCTGGAGCCCGACGATCATCATGACATTCCCGCCCGAAGAGGCCCCGCGCACCGTCAGCGTGGCCGCCGTCAGCGCAAGCGCCGCGATGAAACACAGCGCAAGGCCCACGATATCGACCCCGCCCGACAGACGCGCGCCCATGATCACGGCAACGCCGATCACCCCCGCGAACAGGCCGGTCAGGCCGAGCGGGCGCAGCCTTTCGTTGAACAGCAGCCAGCCGAAGAAGGCCACCATCAGTGGCATGGTCGATGCGATGATCGAGGCAAGCGACGCCTCGATCCATTGCATCGCGACGAAGTTGAGTCCGAGGTAAATGGCGTTCTGGCACAGCCCGAACACGAACGTCGCGCGCCACTGTGCGCGGGTCAGCCGGCAGGTCTGCCCAAGCGCCAGGGCGATGCCGACGCCGATCATGCCGGAAATGAGGAACCGGATGGCCAATGACGCCAACGGTGGCGCGTCGGCGACGATCATGCGCGCCGACGTGAACGCGGAAGACCACATCAGGGCAAAGGCGAGGCCCATGCCGATTGCGCGCAAGTCCATGTTGCTCGATGGTCAGGTACAGATATTAAAAGGCCTGGAGTCCGGTGCACGCATTATGGTGTACAGCAAGCAGGAACTGAGCAGTCGTAGTCGCATCAGCATTGTCGATCATCTGGTGGACGCTGCACCATGATCAGTCTTGCGGGCCGCGACGTTATCCATGCCTGGGGCAAGTTCGTCTTCACTGGCATGGGGCTGGGTTTACTCATCGGCGTCACCCTGACCATGGCCGGTGTTTACCGTGGCATGGTGGATGATGCCAAAGTGCTATTGAATAACAGTGGCGCCGATCTGTGGGTGGTGCAGAAAGACACCCTCGGCCCCTATGCTGAATCCTCCAGCCTGTATGATGATGTGTATCGCAGTATCCTTAGTATGCCGGGGGTGGCCCAGGCCGCCAATGTCACCTACCTCACCATGCAGGTTCGCCAGGGCACCCGTGATGTCCGGGCCATGGTGGTTGGTATCGTCCCCGGTGGTCCGGGTGCTCCCAGCTATCTGGTAGCCGGCCGACAAATTACCCGCAGTCATTATGAAGCAGTGGCCGATGTGGCCACCGGTTTCAAACTGGGACAGGTCATACACATACGCCGCAGTAATTACACCATTATTGGTCTGACCCGCCGTATGGTGTCTTCCGGTGGCGATCCTATGATATTTATTCCACTCAGAGATGCACAGGAAGCCCAGTTCCTGAAAGACAACGATGCCATTATCAGCCAGCGTAACCGCACCTCGAACAACCCGGCTTTCAACCAGCCCGATGTACTGAATGCGGTAATTGATACCCAGAGCAGTAATCCCTATGTCAATGCCGTGCTTGTGCAGATCAAGTCCGACTACAGTCCAGAACAGGTAGCCGAACCCATTCGTCGCTGGAAACGTCTGCAGGTTTATACCCGCGCTCAAATGGAAGAAATCCTGGTGGCCAAGCTGATTGCTACCTCATCGAAACAGATCGGCATGTTTCTGGTGATTCTTGCCATCGTGAGTGCGGCCATAGTCGCCTTCATTATCTACACCCTGACCATGGGTAAAATTCGGGAAATCGCCGTACTAAAACTCATCGGCACCCGTAATCGCACTATCGCCAGCATGATCATGCAACAGGCGGTGGGGCTGGGCATCATTGGCTTTTTTGTGGGTAAAATATCGGCCACCTTCTGGGCCCCCCTGTTCCCCAAATATGTATTGCTGGAACCCGGGGATGCCCTGCGAGGATTTCTAGCCGTGGTGATTATTTGCATTCTGGCCAGTGTGCTGGCAATTCGAGCGGCCCTCAAGGTGGATCCCGCCGAAGCGATTGGTGGTTAATATGAACGATAGAGGTATTCACATTGAAGGAATGCGCAAACGTTATGGCGAAGGTGATACCGCGGTAGAAGCGCTGAAAGACGTCAACATGAAAGTGCTGCCCGGTGAAGTGGTCGGATTAATCGGCCCCTCGGGTTCCGGCAAGAGCACCTTGCTCAAATGCCTGGGGGCGGTGATTGAACCCACTGCAGGCCGCATGACACTTGGTAAGGATATTATTTATCAGGATCGCTGGCGGATAAAAGATTTACGCGCCTTACGTCGTGACAAGATTGGGTTCGTGTTTCAGGCGCCTTATCTCATCCCGTTTCTGGATGTCACCGACAATGTTGCCCTGCTGCCTATGCTGGCTGGACACAAGAACGGTGAATCTCGTCAGCGAGCTGTTGAATTACTGGAGGCGCTGGACGTGGCCCACCGTGCCAAAGCCATGCCTTCCCAGCTATCCGGTGGTGAACAGCAACGAGTGGCCATTGCCCGCGCCCTGGTGAATCAGCCACCGGTGATTCTGGCCGATGAACCCACCGCCCCCCTGGACAGTGAACGTGCCATGGCGGTGATACGCATCCTGAACAAAATGGCCCAGCAGTACCAGACCGCTATTATCGTGGTCACCCATGATGAAAAAATAATCCCGACCTTCAAACGTATTTATCATATTCGAGACGGTCGTACCCACGAAGAAGCCGGTGAAGGTCGGCCATTTGATTAAACATATTTACACAGGAGCAAGAGCACCATGACATTACATCACAGAATATTCACTGTAATTATCAGCAGCTGTATATCTTTGGCATTTACTAGCCCAATACAGGCAGAAACCGGAGTTATCGATCACCATAATCACGATACACATGCTGCCTCAGGACTCAGTCTCGACCAGGGTAAAAAATGGCAAACCGATGCACCACTCCGCAAGGGCATGCAAAGCATCAATGATGCGGTTAAAAAAGCCGTGCCTGCATTTCATCATGATGTGCTGACCAGTAAAGAGGCTGAACAACTGGCTAAACAGGTTAATGATCAGGTGACCTATCTGGTGACCAATTGCAAACTGGAGCCCCAGGCGGATGCTGTTTTGCATGTGCTGATCGGAGAATTATTAAGCAGCGCCGAAAAGCTGTCTAAAGACCCCTTATCAAACCGGGGCATGCCAGGCCTGGTAAAAGTACTACAACTATACCCAGTCTACTTTGATCATCAGGGATGGAAGGGCGTTACTGACGAGTGATTGTATGCAAAACTTACGCTGATCAAAACTATAAATGATTGTGTTAGCTATCAACCACAAACGATTAACTATTTTTTATTTAGCTTCATTTCTGGTTTTACCGCAGCGCAGGCATTTATAAACCGTGACCAGTTTTCCCCGTTTGCTGTCGAACACCTGGTCCTTGTCGATTTGCCATTTGTGAAAACCACGCAGACACAAAGTGTTGCCTTTGTGCTTTTCGGAGGGTTTCTTTTTTTTGAAGGGAAGTATTTCGGCCATTGGAAAAATAGTTATAAGTTATAAGTTTCAAGTTAAGAGCGTAAGCCCTTGAGAAGATGGACAATCCCACGAAAACGGAAATCCAGTATCTCATTAAGGCACTGGACTCCTGGGCCTAACTACAGCTCACACGGAATGACGGCAAGTTAAGTGTTTTTAACTTGCAACTTACAACTTAAAACTTTCAACTCTTTATCCTGTATTCCGCCGAGCGGGCATGAGCCATCAAGCCCTCACCCCGAGCCAGCACCGACGCGGTTTTCCCGAGCACGGAAGCGCCTTCGGCTGAGCAGTTGATCAGGCTGGAGCGTTTCTGAAAATCATACACGCCCAGGGGCGAAGAGAATCTTGCCGTGCGCGAGGTTGGTAATACATGATTGGGACCGGCACAGTAATCACCCAGGGCTTCGGCGGTGTAGCGACCCATGAAGATAGCGCCGGCATGGCGAACTTTTTTCAACCATAGATCAGGATCATCCATAGACAATTCCAGATGCTCGGGGGCGATGTAGTTAGCCACTTCTATGGCCTGATCCATATTCTCAGCAGTAATCAGCACACCACGGTCTTTCATAGACGCTCGGATAATTTCATTCCGAGGCATTTCCTCAATCAGCTTGTCGATGCTGGCTTTTACCTGCGCCACATAAGCCGCATCCGGGCACACCAGAATTGACTGTGCATCTTCATCATGCTCGGCCTGGGAAAACAGATCCATAGCAATCCAGTCGGGGTCGGTTTTGCCATCACAGATAACACAGATTTCCGAAGGGCCGGCAATCATGTCTATGCCGACAGCACCGAACACCATGCGTTTGGCAGTGGCCACATAAATATTACCGGGGCCGACAATTTTATCCACCTGGGGTATGGTTTCAGTGCCATAGGCCAATGCGGCCACGGCCTGAGCACCACCGATGGCAAACACACGATCAACGCCGGCAATGGCTGCGGCACTCAACACCAGATCATTCACTTCACCGTCCGGGGTCGGCACTACCATGATCAGTTCCGGCACGCCGGCCACTTTGGCCGGAATAGCATTCATCAGTACTGAAGATGGATAGGCAGCCTTGCCACCGGGCACATAAAGCCCCACCCTGTCCATCGCGGTTACCTGCTGGCCCAGCACCGTGCCATCGGCTTCGGTGTAAGTCCAGGACTCCATAGTCTGATGTTCGGCATAGGCACGAACCCGTTCCGCTGCAATCTCCAGCGCCTGACGCTGATCTTCCGGGATGGCTTTAAGTGCTGCCTTCAGGCGTTCCGGTGCAATTTCCAGTTCACTAAAGTCTTTAACATTGAGTCGATCAAACTTGTTGGTGTATTCAACCACCGCAGCATCACCTTTCTGCCGCACATTCTTGATCACCTCATTCACCACATTAAAGACCTGATCGTTAGATACCGAGTCCCAGGCCAGCAAAGCATCGAGTTGTGACCAGAAATCTACGTCCTGAGTGTTGAGCTGCCTTATATTCATGACTTAACCGCCTTACGCATTTGTTCAACCATGGTCTGAATACGATCATGCTTCATTTTCAATGAAGCCTTGTTCACCACCAGACGCGAACTGACATCGGCAATGTGATCGATCGGTTTCAGACCATTGGCTTTGAGAGTATTACCAGTATCCACCACATCCACAATCAAATCCGACAGACCTACTATCGGTCCCAGCTCCATTGAGCCATATAACTTGATCACTTCGACCTGCTGCCCCTGTTCGGCAAAATAGCGGCGCGCCACATTGACAAACTTGGTGGCCACCCGGAGGCGTCCGCCATGGTGCTTAAAATTATTCATGCCCGCAGTCATCAGTTTGCAGCGGGCGATATTCAGGTCCACCAGCTCATAAAGGCCTTCACCGCCATGCTCCATCAGCACGTCCTTACCCGCCACACCAAGATCAGCTGCGCCGTACTGCACATAAGTAGGCACATCGGTGGCGCGAATAATCACCAGCTTAACGTCATCCTGGTTAGTGTCCAGGATCAACTTACGGCTTTTTTCCGGATCGTCTTTCGGAGAAATACCTGCCGCGTCCAGTAACGGCAGGGTCTCTTTGAATATACGCCCTTTGGACAGGGCGATGGTTATAGTGTTATTCATTGCACTCTATATTCTATGTTGTACTCAGCCCGGAACCCGGCGGATTTTAGCCCCCAGATAGGACAGTTTTTCTTCAATCAGCTCATAACCACGGTCGATATGATATATGCGCTGTACCGCTGTTTCACCTTTTGCCATCAATCCAGCCAGAATCAGGCTGGCGGATGCACGCAAATCGGTAGCCATTACAGGTGCGCCAGTCAAACCTTCCACACCGCGTATTATAGCCGTATTTCCTTCCACTTCGATGTCAGCACCCATACGTTGCAGCTCCTGCACGTGCATAAAGCGGTTTTCAAATATGGTTTCCACCACTGTACCCGTGCCATCGGCGATGGCATTAAGGGCAGTGAACTGGGCCTGCATATCGGTCGGGAATGCGGGATAGGGAGCTGTGCGGATATTCACCGGCTTAGGCCGTTGTCCGTGCATATCCAGGGAAACCCAGTTTTCCCCAACCTCAATCTCCGCGCCGGCTTCTTTTAACTTATCCAGAACCGAGTCCAGGATATAGGGATTGGTATTTTTCAGTTTTACCATGCCACCGGTAATAGCGGCCGCGATCAGGAAGGTGCCCGTTTCGATACGATCCGGAACCACCCGGTAGCGGGTACCGTGAAGGCGCTCGACACCTTCGATGGTAATGGTGTCGGTGCCGGCACCGGAGATTTTGGCCCCCATGGCAATCAGGAAATTAGCCAGATCCACCACTTCCGGTTCACGGGCAGCATTTTCAAGCAAGGTTGTGCCTTTGGCCAGTGCCGCCGCCATCATCAGGTTTTCAGTACCGGTTACGGTGACCAGGTCCATTACGATTCTGGCACCCTGCAGGCGATCGGCACGGGCATAGATATATCCGTTCTTCACTTCAATCTCAGCCCCCATATCCTGCAATCCCTTGATATGGATATTTACCGGTCGAGAACCAATGGCACAACCACCGGGCAGAGATACCTCGGCATAACCATAGCGAGCCAGTAGCGGCCCCAGCACCAGAATGGAGGAACGCATGGTCTTCACCAGATCATAAGGTGCTACCTGGGAATTAATAGTCGATGTATCCACTTCCACACTCATGGTTTCATCAATTACTACGGTGACACCCATGCTCCCCAGTAAAGCCACCGTGGTGGTCACATCCTGTAAATGTGGCACATTTTCCACCACTGTGGGCCCATCCGACAGCAGCGTGGCCGCCAGGATAGGTAATACTGCATTTTTCGCACCGGAGATACGTATCTCGCCCCGCAGGGTAGTGCCACCCTGAATGAGTAACTTATTCATTAATATTGAACCTGAAAGATTATTGTAGCCCTATGCCCGACCACTGAATTGATGGGTAATAGCGACATACCATGCCCGGGCAAAAACCCGCCATAGTTCGGTGACGTTATGATACTTGATTTACCACCCTCATTGCTGGACCTTTTTCATCCAATCCAGAAAAAATGCCCTTAATGGGGGTGTGAGCAGCTGATTTTGACCGGAAAATCTGAAAAATAAAGAATCAGCCAGCAACGCCAGTTGCCCTGCTAGCTGACACTATTATGTATTACGAGGTAGTCTTCTCTTCGTATTTGCTCTGTAATTTTTTAATCAGTCCATCCATACCCACATTGCGGATGTCCGATGCAAAACTGTTTCGATAATTGGTGACCAGGCTGATGCCGTCAATCTTGATATCATAAACTTTCCAGATTTCATCCTTAATGCGCAAACGGTAATCAATAGGAATAAGGGGTCCGGTATCCTGCTTGATCTGGGTCTGCACTACCACAGTACGCTTATCTTCTTCGGGTGGCTGGTAGGGCAAATACACTATAACCTGATTGGTGTATTCGGACAGCGATCGACCGTAGGTTCTCACCAGCAGAATTTTAAAGGCCTCCACAAAAGCTTCCTGCTGCTTCTCATTGGCATCCCTCCAGTGCTTGCCCAGAGCCAGTTTGCTCATGGCACGAAAATCCATATGTGGAAGAATGATGTCATTCACCAGTTCAAATACTTTGTCCGGGTCCTTGTCGTATACAGATTTGTTCTTTTTCAGGGTGTTCAATACCTGATCAGAGGTCTGCTTGATCAACTGATCCGGCGTCAGTGCCTCTGCCTGGGTCACACTCAATACAGACAGCAGCAACATTAGCAGTATATTGTTATAAGTTTTTTTCACCTGTTAAATCCTCCTGACCCCTGGAATAAAGTAGCTGACCAATCACCTGCTCGAAAACCAGTGCAGGCTGGGTTAATTTGATCAGTTCACCGGATTGAAGATATGCCTCTTCTGCGCCGGGATCAAGTCCAATGTAATGTTCTTCCAGCAATCCGGAGGTTAAAACACTGGCGCTAGTGTCTACGGGGAGCTGATGAGCATGCTCGATTAACATCGACACCACTGCGGTATAGTCATCATTGTTGTAATCGATATCGGTGACCTTTCCCACAACCGCACCATCAACCATAATACTTGAGTTAACTTTCAGGCCACCGATATTCTCAAATTCAGCTTTCACCAGATAACCATTACTGGCCAGGCCACCCAGGCTGGGCACCAGCATATAAACGACTATTAGAACCAGTGAGACCAGCAAGCCCTTCATAATATTAATTGTACAATTATTCATTTTCATCCGTCATTATTTGTCAGCGATTAACATTATCAGATGTTCCATATTTGATCATAACCAGCTGCATGAAGATTGCTGTTAACAGGAACACAGAAAATCAACTTCTCTATTAACAAACAACTAAAGGACACCTCTATTAATTATGGATATGCCAGATTGAGATTTAAAATTCGCCAGATCAAGACGCGGATCGCATCTAATAGCAAGCTATTTGCAAAGATAACGTATAGGACATACTAATGCCACGGGTGCAGGGATGCACAGTAGTGGCTTGTAAAGTAGAGATGGCGAATTTTAAACTCAAGATGCATATTCATGAATTAATAGAGGTGCTCTGAACATTTTGAATAATGAATAAACAAATCAGGTCAGAAACCCATTAACTCGACCAGCGTTTTGAATGCCTGTAATTTTTCAATAGCCAGGTATTTATCACAGAGTAACACGGCAGCCAGATCATCGGATTGCAGGTGAAGATTATCCAGCCACTTTCTTTGTTGTCGTAAATCGGCATCAGCTAGTTCAATGATGGCTAGAGTCTGTGCCTTACCATTTACGGCTTTCAAAAACTTTACGGGTTCTTCCGTATCCGGTAACACATAAATCGGACATGGAAGATCAACAGCCTGATCCGCATCGCAAATCACACCTCCCAGTAGAGAACCAAAACCTGCACAGTGACTGGCGAACACCTGGGCATCCCCTGATGGTGGATATTCCAGATAAAACCGAAACCGTGGAGACACTTCCTCACACCAGTGCTCTACATCATAATCTTCTGGCCAGCACCGGGCAGGCACCATCACCGAAGAAAACTCATTGGCGTAAAACCCCAGCCGCCAGTCTTCCGGACAATCTTCCGGATAAAATGAAGGCACCCAGTACTTGTGCTGCCAGCCACAGGCACCCACTCTCAGTCCATAATCACTATTATCGGCCTGTGCATCAGAATCGTGTATCATTGCCTGCTCTGTTTAGATTGATGACTACGTGGATATGTTAATTGATATTGCCGCCATTTTGGCAGGTTTCGGCTTACTGATGTGGAGCTCCGATTTTTTCGTCACCGGGGCCTCGGCCACCGCCCGTAATCTCGGTGTTTCGCCATTGATCATAGGCCTCACCATTGTCGGTTTTGGCACCTCTGCCCCGGAAATCATGGTCGCCGCTATTGCTGCCAGCGGTGGCAATCCTGGCCTGGCTGTGGGTAATGCCATTGGTTCAAACATCACCAATATCGCCCTGGTACTGGGTATTACCGCCATTATAGTTCCGCTTAGTGTGCATTCTTCCCTGTTGAGACGAGAATATCCGTTGCTGCTACTGGCCACCATACTCGCTTGCCTGTTGCTGGCAATAGACAATCGGCTGGATCGAATAGACGGACTGATAATGGCCGTAGCTCTACTGGGTATTTTATACTGGCTTGTGAAACACGCCATGGCCAACCGCAACACAGACCCTATTATTGAAGAATTCGAACACGAAATTCCGGACCATATGCCCATGCCCAAAGCCCTGGCTCTGCTAGTTGTGGGCCTGCTAATTCTGCTGGCCAGCTCCAAACTGCTGGTGTGGGGAGCAATAAATGTGGCGTTATCGCTGGGTATCAGCGATCTGATTATCGGCCTGACCATTGTTGCCATTGGCACCAGTCTGCCGGAACTTGGCGCCTCTATTGCAAGCGTCCGCAAGAATGAACCGGACATCGCTATGGGCAACCTCATCGGCTCCAATATGTTCAATACCCTGGGGGTGCTGGGCACCACAGGTCTGATTCAGCCCAGCATACTGGATACAGGAGTGCTGACCCGAGATTTACCATTAATGTTTATTCTCACCATAATCCTGTTTATTATGGCCTTTGGCTTCCGTAACAAAGGCACCATAACCCGGTTCAAGGGTAGTATGCTGTTTGCCATATTTATCGGCTATGAGATGCTGTTGTTTTTCAACGCCACTGCATAATGGAAAAAACTTTGAATCCTGAACAATTAAAACGACTGGGGCTGGCGGTGATTGAGACCGAACTGGCGGCCATCGAAGCACTGAAACCCCGGATCGACAACAGCTTCATTCGCTCCTGCGAAATCATGATGGGCTGCCAGGGCCGAGTGGTAGTCATCGGCATGGGAAAATCCGGCCATATCGGTAATAAAATTGCGGCCACTTTAGCCAGTACCGGCACACCTGCATTTTTTGTTCATCCCGGTGAAGCCAGCCATGGTGACCTGGGTATGATCACTGAAAAAGATGTGGTGATTGCGCTGTCTAATTCCGGTGAAACCGGCGAAATCCTTACGATTATCCCCATCATTAAGCGACTGGGCGTGCCACTGATTAGCATGACAGGCAAACCCCATTCCACACTGGCCCGTGAATCCGATGTCAATATCGATGTGGCAGTAGAAAAAGAAGCCTGCCCGCTGGGACTGGCCCCCACCTCCAGCACCACCGTCGCGCTGGTGATGGGTGACGCCCTGGCGGTAGCCCTGCTGGACGCTCGAGGTTTCACAGAACAGGACTTTGCCCTGTCACATCCCGGTGGCAGCCTGGGTCGTCGGCTATTACTGCACGTATCCGATATCATGCACACTGGCGAGCAGATTCCCAAAGTAACCGTCGATGCCAGCATGCGCGACGCCCTGCTGGAAATGACCAAAAAAAACCTGGGCATGACAGCAGTTGTCGATGCTGAGAACAGAATTCTGGGCATATACACAGATGGCGACCTGCGCCGCACACTGGATAAAAACATCGATGTGCATACCGCAGGTATCGAACAGATAATGACCAGGCACTGCAAAACCACCCGGCAGAACAAACTGGCCGCAGAAGTGATAAAGCTGATGCAGGACAACAAGATCAATGCCATGCTGGTAGTCGATGACGAAAACAAACTCATCGGCGCTCTCAACATGCACGATCTACTCAGGGCTGGTGTGGTATAACAACCACCGCCATTGAACACGAATACACTATTTTCCAGCATTCGGATCAGCACTAAAACTACAACCGCATCCGACACCAAGGGAGCAGAGGTTTAAACCATGCAAGATATTTTACAAAAAGCCGCCAATATCAAACTGGTGATCTTCGATGTAGATGGTGTACTCACCGATAGCACATTATTTATTGGCGACGACGGTCAGGAGTACAAGGCCTTTAATTCCAAAGATGGACACGGCATGCGCATGTTGCAGGACGGCGGCGTGGAAATCGCCATCATCACCGGTCGCGTATCAAATGTTGTGGAGCACAGGATGAGGGATCTGGGCATCAAACGAGTATATCAGGGCAAGCGTGAAAAACTGCCGGCTTATGAAGAGCTGTTGAAAGATGTACAGCTGAGCCACGAGGAAGTAGCCTATGTGGGTGACGACGTAGTAGACCTGCCGGTGATGTGCAAGGTAGGCCTGGCCATATGTGTACAGGACGCCCACCCTCTGGTGAAACGTCATGCTCACTGGATCACTGAACGAGGGGGCGGCAAAGGTGCAGGTCGTGATGTGTGCGAACTGATACTGGAAGCCAGGGGCAAGCTGGATGACATGCTGGCATCCTACATTACTCGTTAATCGGTCCCATGAAACGAACCATCAGTCTCATTCTCATATCGGCACTGGCCCTGCTTAGCTGGTGGTTCCAGGACATCTGGAAAGAAGCCCCCATTATTAAACCTGAGAAGGACGAGCATTTTCCGGATTTCTTCATGGAAAACTTCACAATCACCAGTATGGATATCAACGGCCAGCCCAATTATATTTTGCGTGCAACAAAAATGCTGCATTATGCCGATGACGACAGCTCAGAACTGGAACAGCCACGTATTCAGTTCCTCAGCGAAAAAGGTGACTGGACCATCACAGCCGAGCATGCACTGATACTGGAAAAAACCAGACAGATACAACTGAAAACCAATGTTCAGCTCAGCCGCAATGCCAGTGCCCAGCAAACACCTATGACCATCGACACCGAGTATCTCAGTATCAATACTGAAACCGAAATTGCTGAAACCGAGTCTCTGGCCCAGGTCAGCAGTAAGGGTCTGTCTATGACCAGCAAAGGCCTGGTGTATGATGGTCGAAATGGAATTCTTAAACTGGTATCGGAGGTTAAAGGCATTTATGAAGTCACACACTAAATTCATCCTGTACGTTCTGGCCCTGCTATTGTCAGCACCGGTGATGGCAAAATCCTCAGACGTGGAACTTCCCATGGAAATCGAAGCCGACTCGGTGGAAGTTCGTGAGCAGGAAGGCATCAGCATTTATAAGGGCAACGTTATAATTACACGTGGCAGCACGCTTATTAAAGGCCAGTTGATACATATCTATCAGAAAAATAATGTTATTGACCGCATCAGGGTGGAAGGTGATCCTGCCTCGTTCAAACAACTTAACGATCTGAATCAGGAAATTCTTGCCCAATGCCTGGATATGGAATACCTGAGCTCAGAAGGCATACTGGTACTGAAAAAACAGGCCCTGCTGGTACAGCACAATAACCGTTTCACCAGCGACCACATTGTTTACAACACTCGTAAAGATTTAGTACAGGCTGGCAGCGAAGATCAAAGCAACGGTAACGGCAAACAACGGGTCACCATCACCATTCAACCCGAACAAACCAAACAACCTGAAAAACCCATACACAGCGAACAATAATGCATACCCTCCGGGCAGAAAATCTGGTTAAAAGCTTCCGCACTCGAAAAGTAGTGGATCAGGTATCCATGACTGTGAACAGTGGCCAGGTAGTTGGTCTACTGGGCCCCAATGGCGCCGGAAAAACCACCAGCTTCTACATGATGGTAGGATTGATTGCAGCCAACAAAGGTCGCATTTATCTCAATGACAGGGACATCACCCGGCTCCCCATGCATACCCGTGCCCGCATGGGTATAGGTTACCTGCCACAGGAAGCCTCTGTATTCAGAAAACTCAGTGTGGCCGATAACATTATGGCCATACTGGAAACCCGAAAAGACCTGGATCGCAAGGCACGTAAACAGGTGATGCAGGAACTGCTGGACAAACTGCAAATTGACCATATCCGTGACAATAACGGCATCAGTCTGTCCGGTGGTGAGCGCCGCCGAGTGGAAATCGCCCGAGCCTTGGCGGCTGCACCCAGGTTTATCCTGCTGGATGAACCTTTTGCTGGCGTAGACCCTATCTCTGTACTGGAAATTCAGCGTATAATCCGCCAGCTCACGGAAATGGACATAGGCGTACTGATTACAGACCATAATGTCAGAGAAACTCTGGGTATCTGTCAGAAAGCCTACATTCTCAGTTCCGGCCAGGTGATTGCCGAAGGTAGTCCTGAGGCCGTACTGCAAGACCAGCAAGTTAAAGATGTTTATCTAGGTCAAAACTTTAGTCTCTAATAGTGCTATCATTAAATTGTAGACAAAATAAATTGCATGAATTTTGCATAGGGGTTGATTTCCTCCTAATGCGCTGACAACGTGAACACCCAACAGGTTACCGGCTAGAAGTTTTACTATTAGAATGAAGCAGTCCCTTCAGCTCCGTATCGGTCAACAGCTAACCATGACCCCCCAGTTGCAACAGGCAATTCGATTGCTGCAACTGTCAACGCTCGAATTACAGACCGAAATTCAGGAAGTCCTCGAGTCCAATCCCATGCTGGAGATCGAAGACGACAATACCGATACTGGCCCTGCAGCAAACGGCGCAGACAAGAAAAACGAAGCCGCTCAGGAAGACCTCGCCCGCAGTGATAAGCAGCAGACAGACAACTCCGACACTCAAGCTCTGGACATCAACGAAAATCGGGAAATCCCCGATGATCTTCCTGTGGACACGGCCTGGGAAGACATCTATGACATCCCCATCAACAGTGGCGGCAATGCCGGCGGCGATGACGATTCGACCAGGGATTATCTGGAAAACCGGAGCGGCTCCAGTGAGTCACTTATCGACCACCTGGAATGGCAAATTCACCTGACCTCCATGAGCAATACCGATCGCTGTATTGCCATGACCATTCTCGATGCAATCGATGAGGACGGATACCTGAAAGAATCGGTGGAAGATATTCATAGCGGCCTGATCGATGAACTGGACATCGAACTTGATGAAATAGAAGCAGTGCTCCATCTGATCCAGCACATGGATCCATTGGGTGTTGCCTCCCGAGACCTCCGTGAATGTTTACTGATTCAGCTGCAACCATTCCCACAGGACCTTCAGCTAGTGGTTCAGGCCCGCAAAATTATCAGCGAGTACCTGGAACTTCTGGGTAATCACGACTATGCCAAACTTAAACGCTACACCCGGATGTCTGAGACTGAACTATCCGAAGTCATCAGCTTTATACAGTCACTAAATCCCAGACCCGGCGCCCTGATTGATACATCCTCTACCCAGTATGTGGTACCAGATGTTTTTGTACGCAAGGAAAAAGGTCGCTGGCGAGTAGAGCTGAATGCCGACACCGCGCCCAAACTACGTATCAACCCTTTGTACGCCAGTTATGTTAATCGTGGACGTGGCAATGATGACAATACCTTCCTGAAAAATAACCTGCAGGAAGCACGCTGGTTCATCAAAAGCCTGCTGAGTCGCAACGAAACCCTGATGCGGGTAGCCACCTCCATTATTGAGCACCAGCGTACATTTCTGGAATACGGTGACGAGGGCATGAAACCCCTGGTATTACGTGACATAGCCGACGAGCTGGAACTCCACGAGTCCACTATCTCACGGGTAACCACTCAGAAATATATGCATACACCTCGTGGTGTGTTTGAATTCAAGTATTTCTTCTCCAGCCATGTCGGTACTGCTGACGGTGGAGAATGTTCAGCGACAGCGATCAGAGCCATGATCAAAAAGCTGATTGACAAAGAAGACCCCCGAAAACCGATGAGCGACAATAAAATTGCCGGTCTTCTGGTCGAACAGGGCATTAACGTGGCACGTAGAACTGTGGCAAAATATAGAGAAGCCATGGTGATACCGCCATCCAATGAACGTAAACGCCTCGCCTGAGGTCATCACACAAGCTAAGGAGTCCTTATGCAAATCAACCTGACTGGACACCATGTTGAAATCACTGATTCTCTCCGTAACTACGTAGAAGAAAAAATGGAACGCGTCGAGCGTCATTTTGATAAGGTAACAAATACTCACGTCATTCTCTCTGTGGAAAATGTACGACATAAAGCAGAAGCAACAGTTAATATGAGTGGCAACAATATTTTTGCCGAAAGTACCGAAGACGATATGTACAAAGCTATCGACTCTCTGGTCGACAAACTGGACAGACAGGTGAAAAAACATAAAGAAAAAATCACCAACCATCATCACAAGCAGCCCGAGCTGCAGTGAGTACAAAAGGTTAAACAATGGATATTAACCGGCTAATTGCTCCTGACCGCGTTATCTGCCTTGACCAGATCAGCAGTAAAAAGCGATTACTGGAAAAAATGGGGCAAATGCTCAGCCTGGGCGCAATTGACCTGGACCCTGCGGACATCTTCAATAAACTGATTGAAAGAGAACGCCTGGGGTCAACGGGTCTCGGTCATGGGGTGGCATTGCCCCATGGCCGTTTAGGTATTAACGATACAACTGTCGGCGCCTTTATCAAACTTGATACTCCGGTCGATTTTGATAGCTCCGATGGTCTGCCCGCCGACCTGATTTTTGCTTTACTGGTACCGGTAGAACACACCGAAGAGCACCTTCAGATACTGGCATCACTGGCCGGCATGTTCAGCGACAGTGAATTCTGCAGGAAGCTTCGTGAATGCAAAAACAACGAAGACTTATTCAAACTGCTCTCCGGCTGGTCAGCCACAAGTATCGCTTCCTGAGCGGGAACTCAAATGCATAACCGACTAACACCGCAAGATCTTTTTGATCATTTACAACAACACATTGATCTGCACTGGATAGCCGGCAAGCAACACGCACAACGCATTATCAAACGCAACCTGCATTTAAATTACCAGGCCACTCTCATTGGCCACCTCAACCTGATCCACCCTAACCGGGTTCAGGTCATTGGTAAGACCGAATGGAGTTATTTAAATAATTTACAGAAATCTTCCCGACAGGACATCCTTAAACAGATATTTAACCGACGTACTGCCGCTATTATTGTTTGCGACAGTATCGAAGTTCCGGACAACCTGATTGATCTAGCCGACTACAATCAAACACCCTTGTTTGCCAGCGAACTCAACAGCCACGAACTGATCGACAGTATTCGCTTTTACCTGTCAAACCTGCTGGCGGAAAATACCATTATTCACGGTGTTTTTATGGAAGTTATGGGTACCGGTGTATTACTCACCGGCCCCAGCAGTGTCGGCAAAAGTGAACTGGCACTTGAACTGGTTACCCGCGGCCATCGTCTGGTCGCCGACGACGCACCCATATTCACCCGCATCGGCCCCAACATACTCAACGGCACCTGCCCGGAAGTACTAGAGGATTTCATGGAAGTGCGCGGACTGGGTGTGCTCAATATCCGTAAAATGTATGGCGATAACTCGATTAAAAAGAACAAATACCTGCGCCTGGTGATTCATCTTGAACGCATGAAAATAGCAGACCGACAGCAGCTTGACAGGCTCTATGGCTGTCGAACAGTGCACACTATTCTAGACATCGACATTCCGCAAGTAATGATACCGGTCGCCTCAGGTCGAAATCTGGCGGTCATGGTTGAAGCTGCTGTTCGGAACCATATATTGATGGAAAATGGCCACAACGCCAGTGACGAATTCATTCAACGACAAAGCCAGTTTATAATATGAAACTGATTATTATCAGCGGGCTATCCGGCTCCGGAAAAACAGTGGCCCTGCATACCCTGGAAGATGAAGGCTATTATTGCGTCGATAACCTGACCCTGAGCCTGTTACCCAGCTTCATCGAACAAATAGTCGAACATGAATTTAAAGCCTACGATCTCGTGGCAATTGGCATAGATGCTCGCAGCGGCAGCCAGCACCTGGATAGTTTCAGTGACATTATTAAAAATCTTAAAACTTCACACATCAATATTGAAGTGGTGTTCTTCCAGGCTGAAAAGAATACCCTGATCAAACGTTTCAGTGATACTCGCCGCAAACACCCATTAACCCGAAGTGGTGCACCACTGGCTGAAGCCATCGATATTGAAACCAGCTTGCTGCAACCAATCTCTACTACCGCCGATCTCATTATCGACACCACCAACACCAACATTCATCAGTTGCGGGAACTGATCAAACAACGCATACTCAATCGACCCAAAAATGAACTCTCACTGTTGATTCAGTCGTTTGGTTTTAAAAACAGCGTGCCCGCCGATTCTGATTTTGTGTTCGATGTACGCTGCCTGCCCAATCCACACTGGGAACAACGCTTACGGCCACTCACCGGACAGGATCCGGAAGTACAAAAATTTCTGCAGGATAAAGAAGATGTAATCTCCATGCTGGATCAAATCACCCAGTTTATGGAATACTGGATACCAAAATTTGCCGAACAAAACCGTTATTACCTGACCATTTCGGTGGGTTGCACTGGTGGCCAGCACCGCTCGGTATATATTGCCGAACAACTGATAAAACGCCTGCAGAACAGTTACAATAATATTTCATTACGTCATAGAGAAGTAGAATGAACGTCGGCTTATTACTGATCAGTCATCAGGCTGTTGCCAGCAACTTGTTAACAACAGCCAATAACATGCTCGGTAACTGCCCGATAAATATCCGGGTACTGGAAATACCCCTTGATGCATCACTGGAAGATTCGCAGCAGCAGGCCAGTCAATTAATCAACCAGCTCAACCAGGGGGATGGAGTACTGATACTGAGCGATTTATATGGCGGGACACCGAGTAATATTGCTCACTTCATCATAGACCAGGTGAGTACCAAAATGGTGTCGGGCTTGAATTTGCCCATGCTGATAAAAGTTTTGAATTATCCAGAGATAAGCCTGGAGGAAATGGCTGCCAAGGCCATAAGTGGTGGCCAGGCGGGCATACAACTGTGTGATTGCAAGTGAATTATATGACTGAAGTAACTTTACCGATCGATATTATCAATAAACTGGGCATGCATGCTCGAGCAGCAGCAAAATTCGTAAACACCGCATCCAGTTTTACCAGTGATGTGGAAATCGAACGCAATGGAAATAGAGTGAATGGCAAAAGCATTATGGGCGTAATGATGCTAGCTGCCTCCAGAGGCACTCAAATTATTTTGCATATACACGGCGATGATGCCAACGACTGTAGCGATGCGCTGAAAACCTTAATCAACAATAAATTCGACGAGGATGAATAAGGCCAAATCATGAGTGTAATGTTCAATGGTACAGGGGTATCGAAAGGCATCGCCATAGGCACGGCCTATGTCCTGTATCGTGAACAACCGGAAGTACCGGAATACCTGATCGATGAAGAACGCATCGATCATGAAATCAGTCGATTCATCCTCGCCCGCAAAATTGCCTTGCAGCAGTTGAATGACATTAAGCAAAAAGTGTCCGGCGGTGTGCCACAGGACATTACCCAGTTTATTGATACCAGCCTGTTAATGATCGAAGACCCGGTACTGGCCGATGGCACTATTAACTACATCCAGAACAAGAGCCGCAATGCGGAATGGGCCCTGCAGGTTCAGTGCGAGCGACTGGTGAAAGTATTCGATGAAATGGATGACCCCTATCTTAAAACCCGAAAAGATGATGTCATCCATGTAGTACAGCGCATTCAACGTTGCCTGATCGCAAGCATTGATCCCGAACTACCGGATGACGATGAAGATCATATGAAAGGCCGTATCATTGTGGCCGATGACCTGACTCCGGCTGACACCTTATTGATGCAGCATCAGAAAATAGCCGCTTTTATCACTGAATACGGTGGCCCCCTGTCTCACACCGCCATCCTCGCCCGCAATCTGGGCATCCCGGCCATTGTCGGCGTGCATCACGCCAAACAAATGATCCATGCCGGCGAAATGCTGGTGGTTGATGGCCAGCGCGGCATGATCGTCGCCGACCCCGACCGCAACACTCAGCGCCATTTCCGTAAGCTGCAAAAAGGCGAAAAACAACGCCGACAAAACCTTTTTGATCTGAAGAACAAACCGGCAGTTACCACCGACGGTCATAGAATCACCCTGTACGGTAACATAGACCGTCCTGACGACATACGCGCAATGCGCCAGTACGACCATACAGGCGTTGGCCTCTACCGTACTGAAATGTTATTCATGGAAATGAATGAAAATCCACCTGAGGAAATCCAGTTTGAAACCTATCGCCGGGCTTTGCGAGCGCTAAAAGGCCACCCTCTCACCATCCGTACCGCAGATTTGGGGGCCGATAAGGAAATGGACAGCAGCCTGCAGCACGGCCCACTGGCCCATAATCCGGCCATGGGATTACGCGCCATACGGCGTTGTCTAAAAGAGCCGCGTCAGTTTATGCGCCAGCTTCGAGCCATTTTACGTACCGGTGCTTATGGCCGGGTACGCCTGATGATTCCTATGCTCACCTGCATCAGTGAACTGGAGCAGACCCTGGAACTGCTGGAACAGGCCAAGGAGGAACTGAGGGAACGCAAGGTCCGCTTCAATCCCGATATCCAGATAGGCGCAATGATCGAAGTACCCGCGGCTGCACTGTCGGCACAGAATTTTGCAGAAAGACTGGATTTTCTCTCCATCGGCACCAACGACCTTATCCAGTACACACTGGCGCTAGACCGTATTGATGATGAAGTGAGTTATCTCTACAAACCCCTGCATCCAGCCGTACTCAAGCTGATCGACATCACCCTGCAAGCCGGCCAGCAAGCGAGCATACCTGTATCTATGTGTGGCGAAATGGCTAGCGACCCCATCTACACTCGCCTGCTGCTAGGTCTGGGATTGAAATGTTTCAGCGTGCAGGCCAACAGCCTGCTGGAAATTAAACATATAATCCGTCAGAGTCGCCTCGACAAGCTTGCCCCTGAAGTGCGTAAACTACTCAAACATGCCTGCACTTCAGATATCGAACACGGAGTGGAAATACTCAACCAGAAATTTAGTTAGCGGTATTCGTTAACAAAATCCCCTGCGGCCACTTGCCGTCGTTTACATCTCGGCATAGACTAGCGCCGTCAGTATTAGCACATACTACTAAGCTTTATGAGAGTTCAGAAATTATGGGGTAGACATCTACCGGTACGTAACCTGTCATCCATATATTGACCCGTGTCTTAATTATCTCCCGTGAGCGATGATACTGAATAACCAGGGAACCTCTGATTATGCCTTTTTGTAGTAAGTTGCGATGAGTGTTCATATTTTTCACGACCTGATCAGATCCTCCCTGAACAAACAGGCAACGCCAATCGAACAATGGGCTTGAAATGATAGATAAACCGGACACTGCTGAAAACACAGAAAATAAAATACAGGCGCTGTCTGATGCCCTGGAGTCCGGCACCCTGTATACAGCCCGTGGCATGCTCAATGCCCTGCATCCTGCAGAAATCGCTCTGCTACTCGAATCTCTCCCCCCGCGTAATCGCGACCTCACCTGGGAACTGGTGAGTGACGATAACAAGGGTGAAGTATTAATCAGCCTGGGCGAAGAAGCGCGTGCTCTGCTGGTAAAAGACATGTCCCATGAGGCCCTGGTCAACGTCACCGAAGGTCTGGATCTGGACGACTCCGCTGACTTCATTCAGTCATTGCCCGATGCCCTCATCAACCGGGTACTGCAATCTCTCAACAGCCAGCACCGAGCGCTGCTGGAAACAGTACTCTCCTACCCGGAAGACAGTGCCGGTGGTCTGATGAACACCGACACCATCACCATACGCCCGGAAGTGACCCTGGATGTGGTATTGCGTTATCTGCGCCTGCTGGGTGACATACCCAATCTTACCGACAGCATGATTGTGGTGGATCGAGCCAACCATTACCTGGGCACCCTGCCCCTGTCACAACTGCTCATTAACGAGCCCCACTTCACTGTGGCCGAAATCATGGACGACGAGTCCGAGTCTATACCCGTCACCATGCCCGACACCGAAGTTGCCAAACTGTTCGAGACCCACGACCTTATCTCCGCACCGGTGGTAGACAGCAATAATTACCTGCTGGGCAGAATCACCGTCGATGATGTGGTAGACGTTATCCGTGACGAAGCCGACCACTCATTATTAAGCATGGCAGGTCTGGCTGACGAAGAAGACCTGTTCGCCCCGGCCATACCCAGCAGCTATCGACGTGCTATCTGGTTAGGCATTAACCTCATTACCGCTTTCATGGCCTCCTGGGTCGTTAGTAACTTCGAAGCCACCCTGGAAAAAGTAGTCACCGTCGCCATCCTCATGAACGTCGTCGCCAGCATGGGCGGCATCGCCGGCAGCCAGACCATCACCCTGGTGATACGCGGACTGGCACTGGGCCAGGTCAGCAAAAACAACCGACGCTGGTTACTCAACAAGGAAATCGTCGTTGGCTTACTCAATGGCGCACTCTGGGCCATTGTGGTAGCCGCCATCGCCACACTCTGGTTCGGTGATTTCTCCATCGGCCTGGTCATCGCCGCCGCATTAATTATCAATCTTTTCTTTGCCGCAACCTCGGGGGTGGTCATACCCATAGTGTTACGCAAAGTAGGTATAGACCCTGCGATAGCGGGCAGTGTCATACTCACTACGGTGACAGATATTGTAGGGCTGCTGGCGTTTCTGGGATTGGCGACTGTGTTTTTGTTATAAGTTATAACAGAGCATTCGTAATTTACAGGTTTATAAAGGCACGCTCGTGCTTAAGCACGATGCAAAAAACCGTTACATTGCCTGTAACTAACCTGAAAGTAATTGAAAACCCCCGTTTCACCCAGACCTGGTATGCTTTATTATTGTAATAATGAAACGATATATAGAACGGCGCAATTTACCGAAATATACGGTGTTCGTAGATTACACTGTTATGCAATAAAGGAATAATTATGAAGCATTACATAATTGTTGAAACAAATGTTACCAATCCAGGATGGATTCCTGATTATTTAAAAAATGTAACACCTATGGTTGAAAAATTCGGTGGTAAATATCTAACTAGAACATCGAATATTCAATTACTAGAAGGAAACAGTGAAATACCTCAATTTTCGTTAATCGCAGAGTTTCCATCTAAAGAAAGTGCCACTAATTTTTATAACAGCACTGAATACGAGCCCTACAAAAAAGCAAGGCAAAAGGGCTCGAGCAGCAAATTTCTACTTGTTCCAGCTGAGGGCACAAACGTATAACAAGTCGGTCAAATTGTTCGCTATCACTCACTCGGACCGCCATAAAGCGGAGGCCATTTACCTATAACGTTAGCTTAATAAAAAACCATGGGAAAACCTATATTCGAACAAACAAGCAATATTAACGACCCCATTGAAGAGTACCTGTCTAATTCAATCATCGATTATGGCAAAGCACAACTCAATGACGAATTACCACTAAAACTTTACTGTAGCTGTAAATCTAACCAAGGGGAGTTACTTGGTGCGGTTATGGGCACAAAAACAATAAACTTATTCTTTATCTCACACATCTTTGTTGATAAAGAATATCGAAGAAAAGGCATTGGAACTAAGTTACTATCACAAATCGAAATCAAAGCTAAAAATATCGGCTGCAATATTATCAGACTCAATACTTTCAATAACTTATCTCAAAATTTTTATTTAAATAATGGCTATTCAGAAACCACACGTATCAATAGTTATATGAGTGGCTTTGACCTGGTGTATTATGAGAAAACAATCAGCCAGGTGCATAAAATCGTTCGCTACCGCTCACTGGACCCGCCATAAAGCGGCGACCCTTTATGCTAAACCCTATGCTAATTAAATAATAAGCAACATTGTATGACAATATATATTCTCGGAACACTGACAATACTATTACCGCTATTGCTTATTGCATGGCTCTCATTCAGCAGGGTAAATAGTAAACTTGAATGGTTTCTGAGGCTCATATTTGTAGGGAGTATTGTGCTTATCTGTTACAGAATCGGCACATGGTCAATGACCAGCTATTACATCAGGTTCGTTATCGTGACAATTTACGCAGGCTCAGCACTTTTTTCATTTCATCATATCCGTGCCGGACCCTGGCATATACCTAAAGAACAGTGGTTTCGCGTTGGCATTACCGCTCTATTCAGTTTGTCAGGCATAACATTAAGTGCTTTAACGCTTACTGGAGCCTCGTATTCAGGCACTAACATAGTCAGCCTGGAATTCCCATTTGTTCAGGGCAGTTATTATGTAATACAGGGCGGTAGCAATATAATAACAAATCCGTTTCATAGCATGTCACCGAATGGAAAATATGCTATCGACATTGTTAAAATAAATAATCAAGGCAACAGGGCTACGACCCTTTTTCCGAAAAAACTCGATCAGTATCATATTTTTGGTGAGGTAGTTCACAGTCCATGTGAAGGTAGAGTTACAACAATTGTTAGCAATTTACCGGATAATATTCCCGTAAGTGTGGATCGGAAACACCCTGCTGGGAACCACATTGTTATTGAATGCGGCAGCATTAAAGTAATGCTCACACATTTAAAAGAAGGCAGCCTGATTGTCAGTAAAGGTGATAACGTTAAAGAGAGCCAGCCTGTCGGAATGGTTGGCAATTCTGGTTACACGGATGAGTCGCACCTTCACATACAGGCTAATAGCCATGATGGAAACCCAGTTGCAATCATGTTTGGTGGAAGGTTTCTTTCAATTAATGACTTATACGTTATTAATTAACTCATGGCCTAACCGGGCAAATAAAAATACACATCCTGACTCCGATCTTTCATAACATGAGGTAGAAATGAAAATTGCTGTAACAAGTCAAAACCGTAAAACCATAACGGAACATGCAGGCCGATGCAGAAAGTTCTGGGTATTCAATATTGAGAACAACAAGATTGTTGATAAACAACTTCTTGAACTTCCAAAAGAGCAGGCATTTCATGATAGCTCAGCGCATGAGCCACATCCTCTGGATAATGTAGACGTCATAATTACAGGAGGTATGGGCCAGGGACTGATGATGCGACTCGAAAGGAAAGGCACTAAAGGCATAGTAACGAAAGAAAGTGACCCCGAAAGGGCTGTTTTACTTTATCTTAATGGCTCGCTACGCAGTGAACAATTTCATCAGCATGGTCATGAACAGCAATAGCGGCCTGAGAATTACATATACTTATCCACCCACATAATGTGCGAACTTAAACCCCTGCCTACCTGGGGTCAATTATTGCTTTTTATAATTACTAATATAACCCTGTAATTATCGCGAATATTAGAATACATCAACATAATACTCTACCATTTAATTTTAGTGGCAAATCCTGTTTACAAATACTTTTCTGCATATAGGATATATATAACAGTTTAGCGCATGATTTTATCAGCAAACTCTTAAGCCATTCACAATGTTAAATACAATAACAAAAGCAAAATGAATATGCATGGAAATGACGTGCTTTTTAACTAATATTAATATCTGCACGTATCGACCGATACTAAGGTATATACTCGTACTAACATTAACAGGTAAAGATAATTTGTCTACTGATAACACAACGGATAGCAACAAACACAGTAATGGTTTTACAAAAGAGCTACTGGAACTTGCCCTGAAGTCGAGTGGTGATTCTGTATGGTTCTGGAACATTGAATCTGGTGAGCTCGTATTTGACCGAAACTGGATAAAACACCTGGGTTACAAGCCCAGCCTGTTCAAACTCACTTTTGAATGGTGGGACAATAACATAAAACCTGAACACAAACCTGTATTTGAAACCGCCTTCAATGACTACCTGGAAGGTCATAAAGACAATTTCGAAATAGAGTACCAGATACGCACTAACACTGGTGACTGGATATGGGTGTGGGCAATAGGCAAATGCATTGAATACGGCAATGATGGGAAACCATTGATATTCATCGGCACACATCGAGATATTACAAGAATAAAAAATAATGAATATACTCTAACCAGCCTCACAAATGATTTAGAACAAAAGGTATTAGAAAGAACCCAGGAGCTGGAAAATGCTTTGCATGAAATCAAAACCTTACAGGGCATTATACCTATTTGCGGTTATTGTAAAAAAATTAGAGATGACCAGGGTAGCTGGAATCAACTTGAAAAATACATATGCGAACACTCTAACGCGGCCTTTAGCCATGGAGTCTGCCCTGATTGTTATATAAAAATCATTAATGACAACAGTAAACCCAATAAATAAAACTCAGCGCACTAATTATGACTGACTCATCCAATAGATTTGAGGCATCAAACTGCTGTGATCATCACAAGTTAAAAAAAGCAGAGTTGAACCTATAATTATTAAACTATTTGAAAAACAACTACCAACTCAACAAAAAGAAGCTATAAAAATACATTAAATCAATATCACAACAGTTTATATTATAACTAGAGGAATATAATTATGAGCATGATGAAAGAATTCAAAGATTTTGCAGTGAAAGGCAATGTTGTTGACATGGCTGTTGGTATCGTTATTGGCGCGGCATTCGGTAAAATTGTTTCAGCCCTGGTTGCAGGTGTACTCATGCCTCCAATAGGAGTGCTATTAGGTGGGGTAGATTTTTCCAATTTGGCATATATAGTTAAAGAAGCTGCAGGCGATGCACCTGCTGTAGTAATTAGCTATGGAGCCTTCATTCAAACTGTCATCGATTTTGCCATCATCGCTTTTGCTATATTTATGGTGGTTAAGGGAATCAACTCTCTTAAGAAAAAAGAGGAAGCTGCGCCTAAAGCCCCACCAGAACCTTCAGTAGAAGAAGTTTTACTTACGGAAATACGTGATTTATTGAAAGCGAAATAACAGGAAATTCTTCTCAACATATCATATAACAACATCATCAACCCGGTCTGTAAAATTTTTTGTAACTATCGATACAACGAATTCTACTGCCGTTTATAACAAACCTTATATATTGAAGTTATCCATGGAGCAAAGATACAGCTAGCTTCCCTAAGGAACTTCTGATTAAGTCTGATTGTTTTAGCCAGCATAAAACAATCATGACTTGAACAGAGGCCCCCTAAGTCGATGAGGCATATAAAAAACCATCAGGTCTGATCATGATTATGGTCTCTTGCCATCAAAATGTAGAACGCGGGCAAAATAAACAAAGTAAAAAAGGTACCTATGCCCAGTCCAGCGGCGATGGTCATACCAATATGAAAGCGACTGACTGCCCCTGCACCGGTGGCGATTAATAGTGGGAACATGGCAACGATTAGTGCAACCGTGGTCATGAAAATGGGCCGCAGGCGAATAGTGGCGGCTTTTTCAACAGCTTCACGTTTGGACAGACGCTCATTAATTTGCAGCTTGTTGGCAAACTCAACTATCAGTATGCCATTTTTGGCCACTACACCTATCAGGGTAATCAAACCAACCTTGGTATAGATATTCAGTGACAGCGCGTTCACCTCAAACATAATAAACAGTAACGCTCCTGCGGTTGCCAGTGGTACTGAAACAAGGATAATTGCCGGATCACGCCAGCTTTCAAACTGTGCGGCCAGTACCAGATAAATAACCAGTAACGACATAAACATGGTTATGGTCAGTGCTGAACTCTCCTGGGCATACTGGCGTGAATCCCCTAGATAATCATAACCATAGCCTTTGGGCAAACTCTGTTTTGCCAATTCAGTGAGATGCTCCAGTGCATCACCCAGTGCTACATCTGGAGTGGTTACACCCTGAATAACCAGTGAATTTAATTGCTGGAACTGAGTACGGTCGGTGGGCTCCACCGATTGCTTCATGGTGACAATGGTGGATAGGGGCACCAGATTCCCCGCCGCACTGCGCACATAATAATCCTTGAGCATTTCCGCATCGCGACGGTAATCCCTCGACACCAGCGGTATAACCTTGTAACTGCGACCTTCCATGCTGAAGCGGTTAACATAACCACCACCCAGTAATGTACCCAGGTTACGGCCGATACTGGCCATGCTGATACCCAGGTCGCCCGCACGGTCACGGTCAATTTCGATACTTATGGTGGGCCGGTCAATATCAATGGATTTTTCCAGGAACATAAACTGGCCACTGGCCATGGCCTGACCCATCAGCTGGTCCGCCACTTCAACCAGTTCTTCATAACTGCGATCAGTAGTAACTACAAATTGCAGAGGTGCCCCGCGTGACGGGGTGGGAATACTCGGACGCGGGAAAACAAAGCTGCGAAAACCGGCCACCTGACTGAGCATGCCAAACAGCGGACCCTGCACTTCTTTCTGCTCTCGCTCGCGCTGTTCCACCGGTTTCATCTTAAAGCCGCCGAAAATTTGCCCCGGTGTGAAACCCAGGATATAAAAACTCTCATTGAATTCCGGAAAGGTTTCAAAACCAGTCTGTATTTGTTTACCATAGGCCTCAAGATATTCCAGTGTAGCTGTACGCGGGCCGGTAGCGCTAAAAAACAGGATGCTCTGATCTTCATCAGGTGCCAGTTCATTTTTGCTGTTCATGTACATCAGGTAATTTGAAAATAAAATGAGCGCACCCAGTGCAACCATAATTCCAACACTGTTCAGCGCTTTATGTAGTACGCGACTATAACCCTCGGATAACCAGTTAAAAGCTTTTTCGACCTGCTGCTCAAAGCGGCCCTCTCCGCCGTGTTCGCTTAATACTCGCGATGACAACATGGGTGAAAGGGTTAAAGCAATGACGCCAGAGATCAATACCGCACCGGTGAGTGTGAAGGCAAATTCTATAAACAATGCACCGGTGAGACCGCCCATAAAACCGATGGGTGCATACACGGCGAGCAACGTAGTGGTCATGGCAATGATAGGGATAGCAAGTTCACGCGCCCCCTTAAGTGCGGCCTCCATACGGCCTTCACCACGCTCGATGTGGCGATGAACGTTTTCTACCACGATGATGGCATCATCCACCACCAGGCCAATCGCCAGTACCATGGATAACAGAGTAAGCAGGTTAAGCGAATAACCAAGCAGGTACATCAAGAAAGCCGCACCAATCATCGCCAGAGGCACTGCCACTGCGGGAATAATTGCCGCGCGCAATGAACCCAGGGTGAGATAAATCACCACCAACACAATGAGCACGGCTTCAATGATGGTTTTGTAAACTTCGGTGATGGATGACTTGATAAACTGACTGCCATCATAAGGCACCTTGACCTGCAAGCCCTGTGGTAACTGTGCCTCAACTTTTGGAATGAGATTGTTAACGGCATCGGCGACGGTGATGGGATTGGCGCCTGGTGCCTGCTCAATAGCGATGAACACCGAGGGAATACCCTTGTACCAGGTACTGGTATTATAGTCATCCGAACCCAGTTCGGCTTTAGCAATATCCTGTAAACGAACCAGTGCGCCATTTTCACTGCGCACTACCAGTTTGCGGAAATTTTCCGGGTCATTGACATCGGTGGTAGTGGTCAGGTTAATGCTCAGGTATTTATCTTTGGTGGAGCCTATACCCGCCTGATAGTTATTATTGAGCAACACATTAACAACATCTTCACCGGTCACTCCCAGCGCCGCCATGCGTTGCGGATTCAGCCAGATACGCATGGCAAACTGCGAGGCAAACAGACGCGCCTTGGCGACACCGGGCAAGGCCTGCAATTGCGGTTGCACCACACGCAATACGTAATCGCTGATTTGCGGCCGCGGTACCGTATCACTGAAAAACGCCAGATACATAAGCGCTGTTCGATCACCGGTCGTGGATTCGATAATCGGATCTAGTGCCTCGGCGGGCAATTCACCACGCTTGCTGGCAACCTTGGCCTGTATCTCGGCGATTGCGGCATTGGGATCGTAGTTGAGGCGCATTTGCGCTTCGATAGTGGACACTCCCTGCGCACTGGTAGACGAAATAAAATCAATGCCATTAGCTTCAGACATCGCCTGCTGTATTGGCGTAGTTATAAAGCCTTTCACCAGTTCTGAACTGGCACCCGGATAAGCAGTGGTTACTGTGATAACGGTATTCTTTATTAGTGGAAACTGGCGTACCTCCAGCAAACCGAGTGAGCGCAAGCCCATCAACAGAATTAACAGACTAATAACGGTTGCCAGTACCGGGCGATGGATGAAAATGTCAGTGAACTTCATTCGCTCCTGATCTCCGCATCATTGAGCTCGACCTGGTTATCAACCATAACGGGCATTCCGTCACGCAGTTTCACCAGGCCGGTGCGTACCACCTGTGCACCTTCCTGCAAACCTTTAACGGCTACCCTTCCATTACGTATTTCACCTGTATCGACCGGTGTACGCTTGACCATGAGCATCTGCTGCTCATTTTTGTTAATAACGAACACAAAATTTCCATAAGTATTAAAACTGATCGCAGTGCGCGGCAGTGTTAATACTGATTGTGCCTGATCGGTAATGGTTTCCACCTGAGCGAACATTCCTGGGCGCATGACCTTGTCGGAATTTTCTAATGTGGCGCGGATTTTCAGTGTGCGGGTACCGGTATCGATACCTGGGTTTAATGCACTGATCTCACCAGTGAAAATCTGGTTGGGAATTGCATCCAGCTGCAGTCTCACCTCCTGCCCGGTTTTTAATCGGGATAAATAACGCTCCGATAATGTGTAGTCTACATAAATGGGATCCAGTGCCTGCAGGCTGACGATAGGGCTACCCGCCTCGATAAACTGTCCAAGATCGACCTGACGTATGCCGGCCAGACCCGCAAAAGGCGCACGAATTATTTTACGACTGATAATGGCTTCCTGCTGTTTTACCCGGGCTCGGGCGGCATCATGACGTGCTTCGGCCTCATCATATTCCGATTTGGATATAACTCGTTTTTTCAGCAGGTCGGCGGCACGGTTGAACTGTATCTGGGTTAGTTTGCTCTCTGCACGCAGCGCTTCCAGCGCAGCCAGATCCACAGAATTCTCCAGCCGAACCAGTATCTGACCCTGCTCAACCGGTTGTCCGGACTTAAATATAACCTCACTAACAATACCGTTAACTTCGGTACTTACATTAATGCCGTTGATGGCCACCAGTGAGCCGACAGATTGAAGTGACGGCTGCCAGTACTCCTGTTTTACTTCGGTCGCTGCAATCACCGCAGGTGGGAAGCCCTGTGGAGTTGCGGACTGTTGCATCATCCTTTGCCAGACCATAAAACCCGTAAAGCCAGCGACAATGATAACCAGTAATCCTGTTGCAATGATCAATCGTTTTGACATGCCCTGGGTTTCCCTTTAAATGACAAATTTAGCAAGTTAACTATAACTCGCAGCATATACTAAAATAAACCCGTAATGAGTAAATATATACAATCAGAGCCTAAGGAAAATGGCCATGCTTAAAAGCTTATAATAATAAATTATGCCATTCCTGCTTACTGTTAACGGGGCAAATTAAACTGGACTTAATCAGAGACTTCCTGTCATCGGAGTCCACTGAATTTCGGTTAAACAACATCCGGGAAAGACAAGGCACATTCATGCTTCGTCTTAATTTAGTGCCATGACTGTCTAAGTAGTGGTTTCTAATATTAGAAGTTCTGTGCAAACATGAATCAGCAATTGAGTGCCTCTCCTGAAACCCGTTACGGGCCAATATTTCTCTGACATTATGAATATAAACTATTAATATATACTCATAATAAATATATGGATTTCAATCGAAGCTGAGCTTTTGATTGTTATCCAGCAGTTCCCCAATAACCCCATGGGATGGCGTTATGGACAAAATAGTTTCATTGATAATGCACCTCATGCGTAGAAACCCGGCCCTGGGCGTTTCCGGTTTGTATGGCGTCATGTCCCTGATCTGGATATTATTTTCCGACCAGCTGTCATTACTTATCTCGCAAGACCCTGAATCTCTTATCCATATACAGATGCTTAAAGGCATGGTTTTCATTGTGATTACCACACTGATTCTGTATCTATTTTTAAAAAACATATTTGATCGTTATGCTGCCAGCGAACAACACATTAAACAGAGCAATGAGCGTTATCTGTCACTGGTTGAGTCGACCAGCGACTGGATCTGGGAAGTGGACAAAGATGGCTTTTATACTTATGTCAGTCCTAAAATAAAAGATTTGCTGGGTTACGAACCCCAAGAAATTTTAGGAAAAAGCCCAACTGACCTGATGCCGGAACAGGAAGCAGAGCGAATTACCAGGATATTGAGAAAATTATTTGCAGCACATGAACCAATAATTAACCTGGAAAACATCAACCTGCACATAGATGGTCACCCGGTAATACTGGAAACCAGTGGCGTCCCATTACTCGATAACAAAGGAAAACTGCTGGGCTACCGCGGCATCGACCGTGACATTACCGAGCGTAGGCAGTTTGAAACCAGGGCGAATGAACTGGAACGTAAATTCATAACTTTATTAGGGAACTTACGGGGTATGGCTTATCGTTGCCATAATGATCACGACTGGACCATGGAATTCATAAGCGATAACTGTCAGGCGCTCACTGGTTACCATATCGACGATCTCCAGTTCAGCCAGAACATTTCCTACAGTGACCTCATACACCCGGATGATCGAAATATGGTGTGGCAAACTGTACAGCAAAGACTGGCTATGGACTTACCATTCCAGCTGGAGTATCGCATTCAAACCTTATCCGGTGAGATCAAATGGGTGTGGGAGCAGGGAATTGGGATTAAAGATCCCAGTAACATGCTGATTGCACTGGAAGGCTTTATTACCGATATTACGGAGCACAAGCTCGCAGAACAGGAAAATGAAAAACTTCAGTCACAATTACGCCATGTACAAAAAATGGAAGCTATCGGTACCCTGGCCGGGGGTATAGCCCATGATTTTAACAATCTCCTCACGCCCATCATAGGTTACACCGAACTGGCTATAGAAACCCTGAAAAACAATACAAAGGTTACCACAAATCTGCAACAGGTCCTCAAAGCCTCAGAACGAGCCAAGGACCTCGTTAAACAGATACTTTCATTCAGTCATCATAGTGATCATGAACGAATACCTGTTCAGATTAATCTGGTTGTCAATGATGCAATGAAATTATTACGAGCCTCCATCCCGACAACTATAGAAGTCAGACAGAACATCAACTCTAACTGTGGCTATGTACTGGCAGACTCTTCCCAAATGCATCAAATTGTAATGAATCTGTGCACCAATGCTTACCACTCTATGCGTAATGAAGGTGGCGTTTTGCATACCAGTCTTGAAAAAGTAACCGTCAACCCAGAGCAAGCCAGTCTAATAAGCGTTCAACCGGGTGCTTTTATTAAACTTTTAGTCAGCGATACCGGCCACGGCATGGATGAGCAAATCATGGAACGCATTTTTGAACCTTATTACACTACCAAATCAGAAGACGAAGGCACAGGCCTGGGGCTATCTGTTGTTCATGGCATCGTTCGCAGCCATGGCGGTGGCATTTCTGTCAGCAGTATAGTTGGTGAAGGCACTAAGTTTGAAATCTATTTACCACAAATCAGTACAGCCAGTCCACAACCTGGAATAGACACGCTTGAACCCATTCCATTAGGTAATGAACATATCATGTTAATCGATGATGAAGAATCTATCGTTCAAATGGAAACCAGTCTGCTGGAAAACCTGGGGTACAAAGTCACCGGCATGACCAGCAGTAATGAAGCACTGGCCATCTTTGAAAGCCAGCCGGATGATATCGACCTGATCATCAGCGATATGACAATGCCACATATGACAGGTGCAGAACTGGCTATAAAATTCCTGAACATAAGACCAAACATGCCTATTATTTTATGCACCGGTTTCAGTGAAATAATCAACGAAGAGAAGGCCAGAGAAATCGGCATTCAGGCGTACATTAAGAAGCCTGTACACAGGAAAGACCTGGCCATTGCGGTACGAAGAACACTGGATAGTTCCATGAACTCTCCGCCAGTTAATTAGTCAGAAGATTTTTTCTACTAATACCAAAAAAGTCAGACCTTGATATCAACACTTACCTCACTTGATTCTGATTGTGTAACACGCACATCACAAGGATAAACGTCGAAGGGGCGAACGCACAAATGTCTAAAATAGCATTCTCAAAAGAAGAAAGAGAAATCCTTGTTCGAAAAATCCAGCTCTACTTTAGCGAAGAACTTCACCAAAAAATTGGTCAATTCGATGCCCAGTTCCTGCTTGACTTCATCTCAGATGAAATTGGACCCTATTATTACAACCTGGGTTTATATGATGCTCAGGCTGTATTAGACAGTAAGCTCGAAAATATAGTCGAGGCTATCTATGAAATTGAAAAACCGACAGAGTTTGTCAGGTAAATACTTTAACCAACTAATCAATTTCCACAGCTGATCGCTCAAAATTTGTTTTCGTAGAACAAACTAACAATCTCGACTTTTAACACATATGAGCATTGCGAGTATTATGAAGACGAATTCATTGCCGGAGAATATACCATTAGTATCTGAAGAGACTCTCTGATCCATGGCACACGCTCACCACGTTTGAAAAGATTGACAATAAATCATCACCGTGGTTAAGAGGCAGATGACAGACAATACATTTTAAAAATTTAATAGCAAATAACGACTAAACGAGCAAGCATTATATTTCGCGTCCGAAACTGATGCTATTTCTCTTTCCAGAAAGTCGAAAAATGTCCTCCGCTTCCTTAGAAGTAATACATCAGGTGACTCGCCGTTATTAATATAACACCTCTAATGCACTGGCAAATGTTCAGGCAAATGATTACGAATATCATCCGCACTATGCAAAGTAAGATTTTTGTCTAATTCAAAACAGATAGATTTTCTAACTGCATCTGACAACTGGTTTCGTATCTCACCAAGAAAAGCGGGTGCCGATATAATTAACAATTTCTTAAATTTGTTTGCCTGGTAAGCTTCATCCAGATGTCTGGCAATCCATTTGGCAAAAACAGTCATTTCCTGCTCCCTGGGTTCAGTCTCATCCTGATATGCATGACCACCAGCACCAGCTGCACCCGCATTTTTACCAGGCAGATCACTGACCATCAACTGATCATGCAATCGCCCTTCGGGATGTGATATCGACTCTATCTCCTTCAATGCTGAAGTCGGTGTTTCTGCAGAAAAGATACGCCCTCGGCTACTGTCTGCAACAAGTACCCAGCTTTTCATTTGTACACTCCTTATTTAGGCATTGATTAAACATACAATAATATACATCAACTACACATAAAACATCGAAAAATTGTAGCTATCGGTGTATCAATTTTATTCAGCTCAATATAACAATCAACTGACAGACGAATCAGTCAATAAAATGCATTCTTACTATAGAGCAAACATAAATGCGTATACAAGTACTCTCTCACATAGAGTTCAGCAGAAAAAATTCTATGGGCCTGTTTCTTTAATTATGTATACGTTAACCTGATTACAGATTGCGCTAATATTAGAAACAGCTACTTTCTAGATATAAATTTAAATACTACTTTTTCTATCCTTATTACGCTTGATAGAAGTTAATTATTATTATGACTGCCGACTAATTGTAATCAGTAATTGTACTTATATTAAGACATTAAATTAATTTATAGTGTGGTGCTCAACCATAAAACCTACGGCCGACGTTTTACGCTGCTATAAAGTGCACAACCAAAAGACGTTACAGTTGACGAACATCAACACATAAAGACCTTAAGTCACGTTAAGCTTTTTATAATTGATAAGGCTAACATGGAATCATCGACATGACACAGTCTCTTAACCTAAAACAGGTAGGTGCACCGGATCCTGAGCTTAAAAACTCCCCCGTCATTATGGAAATCGACGAAGAACGTGAATACATGAAACAGGAAATACCAGGTGAGCCGGTATGTTATTTTAACAATGAAAGCTATGGCAATGGCAGCTTAATCTGCAGCAGCAATATATTGTTACGTTGTGATCATGGTATCTGGATACAGTCGGGAACCTGCGATCCTGAAAATCTGTAACATCTCAGAAGACGTGATTAAATCTCGTAAAATCCACCTTTATTGGTATCCATTTCTCAAAATAGTTTGATATTATCCCACGTTAGTGAGCTGGCGATGAAAAAAATCGGGAAACATACAAGATTCAAAAGATTTACTAAAGATGTTCTGGTCCATACGCCATTCATAAAAATGGTTATCTTACTGGTAGTATTATGGCTGTTCTTTTCTACTGGATTATATCTTGCAGAGCGGCATACTCCGGGAGCCGTTGTGACATCGTTTGTTAACGCCTTATACTGGGGTGTGGCCGCTTTCTCGACCGCTGGCATAGCTGATACTCCAAAATCTGGTGTTGCTCAATTGGTAGGTGGCATCTGGATAATAGTAGGTTCAACTCTGTTCTTTGGCACAATTGTAGCGACAGTAACCACGTATTTTATGCGTCCTCTGCAACGTCCCGGAAAAAGAATAATCGATTCCATAGAATACAATCTTGAGCAACTGGATGAATTATCAATCGAAGAACTGGATTTACTAAAAGAAACTGTCGACACACTCATTATTCATGTTGAACACTTAAAAAAGAAGCAAACATTAAAATCACAATAACTGTTAGTTGCATATATCTGCGATTAGCAAGTAGCAGACTGATCAAAAAATTTAAAACTTTGCCACAAAGGCACAGAGAACACAGAGTTATTTATAAGTACGTCCTAATACAACTACGACTGTTTTCTCTGCGTTCTCTATGCCTCTGTGGCAAATCTTTTGATTTCAAGTTAGTTAATGTCAGCTACAGGGTGTTAAAAGACACTCAGCTCAGCCCAGACCTGAATTGTCAAATTAAGTTTAAGGCTATTTAAAATGTGTCAGATCAGGTTTGAACCACTATCGATAAATCACCCAATGTTACCACTGCTGGCGTATTATTCTGCGAATTTCAATACAAACTGCAATTGACTCATCGAATCAATTTTCCTGCACTTTTTTCTTAATGATTTTTAAAGTCCCTGCGTCATCTTTCTTTCGTCTTTTCCCTTTGTCCTTGTTTTTACCTTTATGTTTGCTTTTATCTTTAATTTTAGATTTAGGCTTAGATTTAAGCCTGGGTCGTTCATCTGACTTCCCGGGCCCGCCTTCCTGCGATAATCGGGAAATATTTAATTGCTGTCCCGATACCCAGGCCTTTTTCAATATATTGATACTGTCTTTGGGCATATCTTCAGGTAAATCCACCAGACTGTAATCATCATAAATATCGATTCGCCCGATGAGTTTGCTGTCAATGCCGGCTTCGTTCGCGATAGCTCCGACGATATTGCCAGGCAAAACCTTATGCTTACGACCAACTTCAATGCGGAAACGAACCTTACCTTCATCAGGCCGCGATTCTTTTTTGGAGGAGCGCTCTCGCTCTTTCCGTACTGGTTTTTCACGTCTTTGGGCTGGTTCTCTGTCCCAGCTGTCCTTTGATTTCCTTTCCGGTTTATTTTGCAACAGGAAAGGCGAATCACCTTGCAGCAACTGGGCAAGTGCGGCGGCAATTTCCAGTGCCGGTACATTGTGTTCCTGCTGGTATTGCTCAATCATCTGATAAAAATGCCCCAGCTCTTCAGTTGCCAGCGTATCGCTTATGCGTTGCTTGAATTGCACAATGCGTTTGTCATTGATCAGCTCAGTCGAAGGCAGCTCCATCATTTCGATTTCTTTCCTGGTGGCTTTTTCGATGGCGTGAAGCAAACGCTTTTCACGCGGAGCCACAAACAGGATAGCATCGCCTTTCCGGCCTGCACGACCCGTACGTCCAATACGATGCACATAAGACTCTGTATCATGTGGAATATCATAATTCACTACGTGACTAATACGCTCTACGTCGAGACCACGTGCGGCGACGTCGGTGGCAATAAGAATATCCAGTTTGCCTTTTTTAATATTTTCAATAGTACGCTCGCGCAGGTTTTGCTGGATGTCACCGTTGAGGGGTGCTGCCGCATAACCGCGCGCCTCCAGCTTTTCTGCTAATTCAAGTGTTGCAATTTTGGTACGCACGAAAATAATCATGCCATCAAAAGGCTCAGCTTCGAGGATACGGGTTAATGCATCCAGTTTATGCATACCACTTACTGGCCAGAAGCGCTGACGAATGGTATCGACCGTTGTGGTTTTACTCTTGATAGTAATTTGTTCGGGTTCATTCAAATATTTCGTCGCAATACGGCGAATTTGCTGTGGCATAGTGGCCGAGAACAGAGCAATTTGCCTTTTATCTGGTGTCTGCTCAAGTATCCACTCCACATCATCGATAAAACCCATACGTAGCATTTCATCGGCTTCATCCAGCACCAGTGTACTGAGTTTATCCAGTTTTAAGGTGCCACGACGCATATGGTCCATCACACGACCCGGCGTTCCCACCACCACATGTACACCACGCTGCAGAGCATGGATTTGTCCACGGTAATCCTGACCGCCATAAACGGGTAACACATGAAAACCTTTCAAATGCTTGGCGTATTTTTGAAATGCCTCCGCCACCTGGATAGCCAGTTCACGGGTGGGCGCCAGCACTAACACCTGCGGATCTTTCTGGCTTAAATCGAGCATGGATAACAGAGGCAAAGCAAAAGCCGCCGTTTTACCTGTACCTGTTTGTGCCTGCCCCAGCACATCCTTGCCTGCCAGCAATAAGGGAATCGTTTGAGCCTGTATGGGTGAGGGGGTTTCATAACCTACGTCATCCAGGGCTTTTAGAATTGAGTCATTAAGCGCCAGTTGATTAAAAGCGGTTATTGTGTCGGTTGTCATGTGTAATACCTGAAAATAAATGAAATACGTGGAACGCCAGAATACCTGGCTGGGGAGAATCACAGTTTACGCTAATATTAGAAGAAATTGTGCCCTGAGCTCATTTTTTACTGTTTTATTTTATTTACAAATAAACTGCGACCATTCCTGGCTTCTTACGTCTATATCATTGAGTAAACAATTTTTAAATGAGAATCGACCATGAAACGCTTCCATATACACATTGCAGTAGAAAACCTGCCCGAAAGCATTGATTTTTATAGCAAAATGTTTGCCACGGCACCTACAACAGAACGATCAGATTATGCAAAATGGCTGCTGGATGATCCGGGTCTCAATTTTGCCATTTCATCACGGGGCCATGCCAGCGGAATCAATCACCTTGGCTTTCAGGTTGATACACAGGAAGAGCTTGAAACACTCAAACATCTTGCTGAAACGGCATCAGATGACAAAGTACTGGATCAGGGTAAGACTTCCTGTTGTTATTCAAATAGCGAAAAACACTGGACAATTGACCCCCAGGGACTGGCATGGGAACATTTTCATACACTTTCTGAGGCAATCGATTTTGGTGTTGAATCCTCAGCACAAACTGGCGCCTGCTGTATTCCAGTTAGAGGATCTGAGCAGGATAATGCACAGTCAAAAAGCCAGTGCTGTATCCCTAAATCAGAAACTGGCACCGCCACTTCCACTCCATGCTGTGATTGAGCCGCTGACAACACTATGACCCAGAACCCTGACCAGCCAGACAATCTTGCCGAGTCCTTCCAGCTTCTACGACGTGGTTTGCTGGCTTACTTTAATCACAAGGTCAGCAATCAGGCCATTGCGGAAGATTTATTGCAGGATGTTTTCCTTAAGGCGATCACTGCAAACCAGAATAATACTCTCCCAAAGAATGTCAGGAGCTGGATCTATACTATTGCAAACAACACCCTGATTGATTTCTATCGATCAAAAAAGCCTGCGATGGCTATTCCGGAAAACCAGGCAACAGACGACAGCTCCGATGAACTCGTACGGCAGGAGTTATCAGCCTGCCTGCTTCCGCTTACCCGTCAATTACCCGACATATACAGAGACACCCTGATTGCTACCGATATTGAAGGGAGAACTATGAAAACCGTTGCGAAAGAATTAAAACTTTCAGAATCTGCCATTAAGAGCCGGGCAAGCCGGGCAAGACAATTACTAAAACTAAAATTACTCGAGTGCTGCCATATCGAGTTAGCGACTAACAACTCAGTAACTGACTACCAGATCCAGACAACTGCAGGATCTGAGCATTGTCATTGTGATGACTGACAAGTTCCTGATATTCGCTTATCAGGTCTGGTTTAACAATGATTTATTTTAT
Source organism: uncultured Gammaproteobacteria bacterium (assembly GCA_965368175.1). GTDB lineage: Bacteria > Pseudomonadota > Gammaproteobacteria > SZUA-229 > SZUA-229 > CBDULX01. The sequence continues at coordinate 39,996 of CBDULX010000003.1, forward strand.
TTAGAACACCCCCTATTAAACGATAACGAATGATTATTTAATATCAGACTATTGTTCATAGCATACTTTTGGCCTTATACTTGGCGCTAACATTGTTTCAAAATAAAATAAACAATTTTAGCTAAACAAGGACATTTTATGAAAAAACTCTTATCTGTAATTTTTATGTCACTTACCGTTATAGGTTGCGCTACTCTATTCTCACCCAGCTCAGATACAATAAAATTAGTTTCAGACCAGAACAATATCACCGCCTATTTAGATGGTGTCCGTCTCGGGACATTACCACTTGAAGTATCTCTTGAACGGGATGTCTTCAATCACAAATCTTTTACCTTCAAAAAACCAGGCTATAAAACACTGGAAGTACGTGCAAAAAAATCATTCAATAAAATTTCTTTCTTAAATCTTACATCTGGACTTTCCTGGACAACCGATGCAGTTAGTGGAAATATGATGGAGTATTCACCAGGACAATACCTGATTGAACTTGAGCCTTTGAATGTTTCACAATTCGACCGCAAAGAGCTCGAATTAAAATACTTTATTGGATCACAGTTCAGAAACATTCAAACTGATTTAGCACGTGGTAAAGGAATCCATATAGATACATTGTTTGTGCTGGTAAATGACACTTACAAACAATCGGGCAATGTAATTAATCCCAGGCTTAAAACCACATTAATTACCAGTAAAAACCCTGCTGAGTTTATAAATGCATTACTAAGCAGCATTAAAACTAACACATCGACTTAAAACCTCTGCCGATAACCAGGGAACCTCTGATCAAGTCTCATGGCTTTATAAAGTCAGACTTATTCAGAGGTTCCCATCAAATCCAGAGAGTAATAGTCGCTTAAATTAGCCATTATTGCTCTCCATTCCCTTCTTTCCAGTATTTATAAAATCTATAGGAAAATCTCCCACCAGCCTGAATTTTTAAACCCTCTAATCAAAGATCATATTCATCATAAGCCTGACACCATGTCAAACTCCTGTAACACACAAAACTCAATAACTTACAAACTAAATGTAATGTTTTTTCGTGAAATATCTCTCTAACTGGAAACTATACTCATCAGCTAAATTAAACGTTTCCTAAATCACTTAAAAATGAATACATCTTTGTGATGCACTTAAAAGTTAATTTGATTTATGTCTCCTATTGTTAACAACATTATCAGGCCAGTCCTGCATTCACAGTTTATAGGTAATCGCGATGTTGAAGTCCATTAAGAGCATATTGTTCACGGTTTTGTTTTTTTACGCATTTGCAGCCAGTGCGAACTCATTCACACTGGTGCCTATATCAGATCCACCAGAACCACAAGAACCACCTCCGGTTCCCTCTGCCTTTGGCACTGTTGAAGGTACAGCAGGACTGGATTTCGAAATTCTTACGGGTGGCAATATTACAGTAAACGCGGGAGCTTTTACTGCGTCTGGGACTGTAGACAGTAACGGGAATTTTTCCCTTCCTGTTAGTGTTGATGACCCATTCTCTATTAACGTAAACCTGGTTTTTAATGATTTTCTTCCCAATGTAAGGGTGAGTATGGAAAATAATACTCAACTTACTCAGGATGAAGTACGACCCTTTGATCTGACCCATCCATCCGGTCGCTTGCTCACCAGAGTCACTTTACTGAACGGCACACTTCAAAATATAAACGTATCGGCCAGTTCTTCAACCATAAACAACAATGGCTTATCTCAATCTTTCACTGCTAATGGCAGTGCAAACCGCAACAATGATAAAGATCCAGAAATACTTTTCGCTATGCCATCGGCTATCATTACTACACTGACAGGAACAATTGAGGCAACCAATAGCAATGGCTGTACAGTTAGTCGTGAGTTAGCTGAACAGAGCATTACTATTAATGATGCTTCTTTACCTGCTAACACAGACCCGGAAACCCTGGAATGGACTGTTGATTTAAGCAACGACCCAACTACCTGCCCCACCGGCACGATTAGTGGCAATTTCAGCATCGATGGACTTGATGATATAGAAAACCTGTTTTCTCAACATCGACTGACATTCCAGGGGCCTGAAAGAACTAATATCAACATTAAAAATTCTAATACTGATCCTGTTTCTTTTCCTTATTTTTATACCACAGAACCTGTTTTAGAAGGTACTTATAAGACTATTGAAACCAGTATCTTCGTAAAACCATATAAGAGACTGAGTTTCCCCAGTACATCGATCGAAGTATTGGGCAACACAAATTTTGACCGCATACATGCTGTGGGTACATTGCATGGTAAAGTAAACTTAACAGGTGACTGGGACTATACGAATATTAGCGATGCGAGTGTTATTGCCTCCAGTTCCGAACCCGGTTCAACTGCAATTTCAATGCGTGCT
>CBDULX010000004.1:0-40907 GCA_965368175.1 uncultured Gammaproteobacteria bacterium
CTGTATGGCAACACCGGTAACGACTACCTCAGTGGCGGCAGTGAAAACGATAACCTGTTCGGTGGTGCCGATAATGACTACCTCGACGGTGATGCCGGAAACGATCTGGTCGATGGCGGTACCGGTGATGACATTGTTCAGGGCGGTGCCGGTAATGACCAGGTCTACGGCGGTGCGGGTAATGACCGAGTGGAAGGTGAGGTCGGTGATGATGTACTGTTCGGCGGCACCGGTGATGACACATTACTGGGTGGAAGCGGTATCGATATTCTCAATGGTGGGGTTGGCAATGACGTACTCACCGGTGGTGATGACAGCGATCAGTTTGTCTGGTCTGCTGGTCATGAAGGCACCTCAGTCTCACCAGCATCCGATGTTATCACCGACTTTACCGTGGGTGTCGGCGGAGATGTGCTGAATCTGGCTGATCTTTTGCAAGGTGAGGAATCCAATCCATTAACCGATTACCTGCACTTTGAGTCGGACGGCAGTGATGGTACTGTTGTGAGTATAAATGCTGTTGGTGGCGATCCTGCCGCTGAGTTTACTCAACAGATTACTCTGAGTGGCGTGGATCTTACTGGGGGCGGTACTTATACCGATCAGGACATTATCAATAGCCTGTTGGCTAATGGTAATCTGATTGTCGATATGTAACGGGTCCAACAGGTTTCTTTAGCTGGCCTGTTTCCTATGAAAAGGTGTCGTGGTTTTCCACGGCACTTTTTTTATTGGCTATTGAAAACGTATATCGGCCTGTGATGCGGGTTAGCTTAGGGTTGCGGGCAATTCACAATCTGGGCCGCGATTTCCCATCCATTCCCTGTTAAAATCCCAGCTTCATTTATCCACTACCCCTGTGCCATGACCAAACGTATCCAGCAAATGCCCAATCAGCTAATTAACCAGATCGCCGCCGGTGAAGTGGTTGAGCGACCGGCATCGGTAGTTAAGGAATTACTGGAAAACAGTCTGGACGCCGGGGCCACCCGGATCGAAATTGATATTGAGCAGGGCGGCATTAAAAATATCCGGATTCGGGATAACGGTTCCGGTATCCACAAGGATGATCTGGCGCTGGCCCTGTCCCGCCATGCCACCAGTAAAATTCGCAATCTGGACGATCTGGAAAAGGTCTGCAGTCTGGGTTTTCGCGGCGAGGCCCTGCCCAGTATTGCCTCGGTGAGTCGTTTGTCGATCACCTCAAAACAGGAAGATGTTGATGGCTGGTGTGTGCAGGGGCAGGATAGTCATTCCGCCAGCATTACACCGGCGCCCCATGATGTGGGCACTACGGTCGAGGTACGGGATCTGTTTTACAATGTGCCAGCCCGGCGCAAGTTCATGCGCACCGAAAAAACCGAATTTAATCACCTGAACGATGTAGTGCGGCGTATAGCCCTGAGCCGTTTTGATGTCGATATTCGGCTCAGCCATAATCAGCGGCTGACCAACCATATGCGGGCCGCCAGTGACCGCGATAGCATGGAAAAACGTATTGCCGAAGTGTGTGGCAATGGTTTTGTCGAGCAGGCCATGCACATGGAATTCGAAGCCGCGGGTCTGAAAATCCACGGCTGGATCGGTTTTCCCACCTTTTCCCGCTCCCAGGCCGATATGCAGTACTTTTTCGTCAATGGCCGCATGATACGTGACAAGCTGGTCACTCATGCGGTGCGCCAGGCTTATCAGGACGTGCTTTACCATGGACGCCATCCGGCTTATGTGCTGTATCTGGAGCTGGACCCAATGCAGGTGGATGTGAATGCTCACCCCACCAAACACGAGGTGCGGTTCCGGGAAAGCCGTATGGTGCATGATTTTTTATTTCGCGGTATTCACCATGCCCTGGCAGACTTACGACCGGGTGGTGATCAGGGGGAAACTACACAGCAGGTCGCCATCAGCCCCTATAACCAGTCGTCCAGCTCAGTCCCCGCGGCCAGCTTTTTTGGAGGCGGTGGCGGTCGCCAGACCAATATGGCGCTTAAGGTCGAAGAACAGATTCAGGCCTACGCCAATCTGGCGCAACCCAATATAGCCAGTATCGATACCGATGAGGCGGCAGAAGATATCCCCCCACTGGGTTTTGCCATCGCACAATTGCAGGGCATTTATATATTGTCGCAAACCGCCCGTGGCATGGTGGTGGTGGATATGCATGCCGCCCATGAGCGCATTACCTATGAGCGACTGAAAACCGCCATGGATGAGGGCAATATTGCTTCCCAGCCGTTGCTGGTGCCCCAGCTGATCTCGGTGAGCGAGAAGGAAGCCGATCTGGCGCAGCAGCACCAGAACATATTTACCGAACTGGGGTTTGAGCTGGATCGTGCAGGCCCGGAAACCCTGAAAATCCGCCAGTTGCCGATAATACTGGCCCGGGGTGATGCTGAGGCTATGGTGAAAGATGTACTGTCAGATTTGATTACTTATGGCAGCAGTGAGCGGATTCGTCAGGCTATTAACGGCGTTCTGGGAACCATGGCCTGTCACGGTTCGGTTCGGGCCAATCGCAAACTGTCGATTCCAGAAATGAATGCCCTGTTGCGGGATATGGAGCGAACCGAACGCAGCGGCCAATGCAATCATGGTCGCCCAACCTGGGTGGAATTCAGTTTATCCGAGATGGATAAATGGTTTATGCGGGGGCAGTAAACAAAGTTATAAGTTGTAAGTCGTAAGTTATAAGTTAAAGGCAAAAACAAAAGCCTGTTATTTTGACTTCCGATTTAGGACTTCCGACTTCCGACTTTTAAAATGAAAAATCTAATCATACAACCCGCTGCCCAGTCTGACGCCCCCACGGCCATTTTCATCATGGGCCCGACCGCTTCGGGTAAAACGGATCTGGCGGTGGAATGCGTTAAGCAACTGCCCTGTGACATCATCAGCGTGGATTCAGCACTGGTGTACAAGGGCATGGAGATAGGCACTGCCAAACCGGATGCTGAAACTCTTAAGCAGGCGCCCCATAGACTGATTAACCTGATTGATCCTGCACAGAGCTATTCAGCCGCTGAGTTTCGGGATGATGCATTGCGAGAAATGGCTGATATCGTGTCACAGGGTCGTATACCGGTGCTGGCAGGCGGCACTATGCTGTATTACAAGGCCCTGCAGGAGGGGCTTTCAGCATTGCCCTCGGCCAGTCCTGAGGTGCGGGAAAAGCTGGAAGCTCTGGCCCGTGAACAGGGCTGGGAGTTTATGCACCAGAGACTGGCTGAGGTTGATCCGGTATCTGCCCAGCGTATTCATCCAAATGACCCGCAACGAATCCAGCGGGCGCTGGAAGTATACGAAATCACCGGCAAACCACTCACTGAGTTCTGGCAACAGCAGCAGGTTCAAAATTTACCTTATAATCTAATCAAAATTGCCCTGATGCCGGAAAACAGGGAGCAGCTGCGCCAGCGCATAGCACTGCGCTTTCATCAAATGCTGGAACTTGGCTTTATCGATGAGGTCATAAAGCTGAAATCCCGGGGCGATCTAAACCTGGATATGCCGTCCATGCGCTGTGTGGGTTACCGACAGGTATGGGAATATCTTGAAAATAAGATGGATTATGAACAAATGGTGGAAAAGGGCATTATCGCTACTCGGCAACTGGCCAAGCGACAGATGACCTGGCTGAGAAAAGAGCAGATGAGTAACTTTTTTGATATAAATCCGGGAAATTTTCAAGAAATCATGAAAAATCTGAAAAAATCACTATTCTTATGAGTAGTAACGTTTGATTAATACAAGTCCGCCCATATATTATAAGAATGTAATAATTGGGTATGAAACATACACATAAATAAAATGTATGAATCGGGCAAATCTAACAACGAAAAATTTTTGGGAGAGGAATATGTCAAAAGGGCAATCGCTACAAGAACCCTTCCTGAATGCCTTACGTAAGGAGCGCGTACCAGTATCAATATATCTGGTGAATGGCATAAAGTTACAAGGTCAGGTTGAATCGTTTGACCAATTTGCAGTTCTGTTGCGAAACACAGTCAGTCAAATGGTTTATAAGCACGCAATATCAACCGTGGTACCTGCACGGCCAATAAAGTGGACCACATCTGCTGAAGAATCAGAGACGGGTGGTGGTAATGGCAATCTGTAATTAATATAGTATGTTTCAGATTTGTCCTTAAACGGCTGCCATCAGGCAGCCGTTTTGCGTGTATAATTAATTCAATTTACATATACAGACGAGAAGGTTAGATAACATTGTTTGAACGCCCTGGTATTGGTGAACGGGCCATTCTGGTTCATATGGATCTCAATGATGAGTTTCATCGTGAACATCTGAGTGAATTCGAGGAACTGGCAGCTTCAGCTGGCGCTACAGTGGTTGATGTGGTGGTAGCTAGACGTAATTCTCCAGATCCTAAATATTTCATTGGTCGGGGTAAGGTGGATGAAATTTGCGAATTGATCCAGGCTCATGAAGCTGAACTGGTGCTGTTCAATCATACACTGAGCCCATCCCAGGAACGGAATCTGGAACGTCAGTTCCAGTGCCGTGTGTTAGACCGAACCGGACTTATTCTCGATATTTTTGCCCAACGAGCCCGTACCTTTGAAGGGAAATTGCAGGTTGAGCTGGCTCAGCTGGGGCATATGTCGACGCGACTGATTCGAGGCTGGACCCACCTGGAGCGCCAGAAAGGTGGTATCGGTCTACGAGGTCCAGGTGAAACCCAGCTGGAAACCGACCGTCGGTTACTGTCTCAGCGTATCAAGCAGATTAACAAGCGCCTGGGTAAGGTTCGTAAACAACGCGAACAGGGGCGCCAGTCACGACGTAAGGCCGAGGTACCCACCGTGGCGCTGGTGGGTTACACCAATGCCGGTAAATCCACACTATTTAATACACTTACCCAAGCTGATGTGTATGTGCAGGATCAGCTATTTGCAACCCTGGACCCGACCCTGCGCAAGCTGAAACTGGACGAAGGTCAGCATCTGGTGCTGGCCGATACCGTAGGTTTTATTCGTCATCTCCCCCACGATCTGGTGGATGCCTTCCGCTCCACTCTGCAGGAAACCGAAGAGGCACACCTGCTTATGCACGTGATTGATGCTTCAGATGATTTGCGCATCGAAAATATCGAAGCGGTGGACAGCGTGCTGAAAGAGATTGGCGCCAGTGATGTGCCACAGATTCAGATCATGAACAAGATAGACCTACTGGATATGGAACCCAGGATCGATCGAGACGATGAGGGTCAGGTTCGTCGTATCTGGGTATCCGCCAAAACCGGCGCGGGTCTGGATCTAATACAGAGCGTATTGCTTGAATATTTCCGCGAGGACCAGGTTAAAGGGCTGATTTGCCTGAAACCCGAACATGCGAGAATTCGCGCTCTGCTGTTTTCCATTGGTGCCGTGCAAGCGGAAGATATTGATAACATGGGTAATTATCTGCTTAATTTGAACATTCCCAGGCGGGACCTGATGCAGTTGATCAGTCGGGAATCGATTCCATTGTCTCTGGTAATGCCAGCAGAGCACCCGCAAACTCTCGCTGATGCAGTATAAATAAAACCTCAGGCTGCACTTAAAAAATCCCATAAATTTCCTGCCTTCGACAAAAAATATCGTTCGAAATGAAATTTCCCATGAACAAACGTGAATTTAGCAATCATACGGGTTACAATCCGTTTTCTTTTTACCGAATTCAACTAAATAAACTGGAGTCAGCATATGGCCTGGAATGAGCCTGGTGGAAATAAAAACCAGGACCCCTGGGGGAATCGTGGTGGCAATCAAGGGCCCCCCGACCTGGATGAGGTTTTTCGTAAGTTTCAACAAAAACTGGGTAAACTGTTCGGTGGCAGTGGCAGTTCCGGTGGTAATTCTACAGGCAGTAGTATAGGTATTGGCCTGATTATCATAGTGTTGCTGACTATCTGGATGCTGACCGGTTTTTACAAAATCGAAGAGGCCGAGCGCGGTGTCATCATGCGTTTTGGTAAGCATGTGGACACTACCCAGAAAGGTCTGCACTGGCACTTTCCACGTCCCATTGAGACAGTGCTAAAAGTGAATGTCACCGAACGTCATCAGTTCCCGGTGAAAGCTACCATGCTGACCCAGGATGAAAATATCGTCGACATCGAAGGTACGGTTCAGTATCAGGTCAGTGATGCCCTGAAATACCTGTTCAACGTGCGTGCACCAGAAGAGACTTTGACTCAGGCCACTGAAAGTGCCCTGCGTCAGGTGATTGGTCGCAGTACTATGGATTTCGTCATGACCGAAGGTCGTGATGAAGTGGCTTCTCGTATTAAACTTAATATCCAGGAGCTTCTGGATCAGTATGGTACGGGCCTGGAAACCATAGAGGTTAACTTGCAGGAAGCGAATCCACCGCAGCCGGTGCGTGAATCTTTCCAGGACGTTACCCAGGCCCGTGAGGACCGTGAGCGTCTGATCAATGAATCAGAATCCTACCGAAATGAAGTGCTGCCCAGGGCTCGTGGTCAATCGGCTCGTCTCAGAGAAGAGGCCGATGGATACAAACAGGAAGTGGTGGCCATGGCAGAAGGTGAAGCCAAGCGTTTCACCCAGTTGCTGACTGAATACAAAAAAGCGCCTAAAGTGACCCGTGACCGTATTTATCTGGAAGCGGTTGAGTCAGTGCTGAGTAACAGCTCCAAGGTCATGGTGGATGTAAAAGGCGGTAACAATCTATTGTATTTGCCGCTGGATAAAATTATGCAAAGCTCTGGCCGCGCACCATCATCTGAATCACTTCAAATGCCTTCTTCTACGACTGATCGGTTCAGCAATTCCACCTCCGATAGCAGCCGCAATCGCGTTGATCTGCGAACACGGGAGACACGTTAATGTTTAAATCAATTGGATTAACACTGCTTGTCCTCGTTGTCGTGGGTTTCTGGTCTACAGTGTTTTATGTGGATGAACGTGAACTGGCCATCAAATTCAAGTTTGGTGAAATTGTTGAATCAGATTATAAGCCAGGTATTCACTTCAAGATCCCATTCGTGCATAACGTACGTCATTTCGACAAGCGGGTTCTCACCATCGACGCCAAGGCGGAGAGCTTCTTTACCGGTGAGAAAAAAGACCTGATCGTTGACCTTTATGTGAAATGGCGCATCAAGGATGTGGTTCAGTATTTTAAAACCACCAATGGTGATGAATTGCGTGCCGGTAGCCTGCTCTATCAAACCATCAAGAAAGGTTTACGTGACGAATTCGGTAAACGCACTATCCAGGAAGTGGTGGCTGGAGATCGTACTGAAATTATGGGTATCAGTGCCGAACAGGCACAGGAAAAAGCCAAGACTCTGGGTATAGAAGTGGTGGACGTGCGTATCAAGCGTATTGACCTGCCAGCCTCGGTCAGTAGTTCGGTGTACAATCGTATGCGGGCAGAACGTGAACGTGTGGCCCGTGATTTCCGCTCCAAGGGCGCAGAGTCAGCCGAGCGTATTCGCGCTGATGCTGATCGTCAGAGTAAGGTTCTTCTGGCTGAAGCGTATCGAGATTCTGAAATTGTTCGTGGTGAAGGTGATGCACTGGCGGCTGACGTTTATGCTCGAGCCTATGGTAAGGATCAGGAATTCTATCGGTTTTATCGCAGTATGGATGCCTACAAGAAAACCTTCAGCGGTAAGGACGATGTCATGCTGATAGATCCGAATTCGGATTTCTTTAATTATTTCAAAAGCGCTACTGGTAAAGCCAGATAAAGCACAAAATGAAATAACAAATGCCGAACAAGTAATTGTTCGGCTTTTTTATGGTTACCACGCGGTTAAATATGTGGGATGAAATTTTAAGAGCTCTGGCTCTGGTACTGGTGCTCGAAGGTTTGTTGCCTTTCCTGAGTCCCGGTAACTGGCGTCAGACCATGTTACAGGCCGCACAACTGCCCAATCGGGTATTGCGGATTATCGGTCTTGCCAGCATGCTGCTGGGTGTACTGCTGCTGTATTTGCTGAACTGAGTTTTACTAGATTATGGCGACATTTGAACGCTGGTTATTACCCCAGGGAATTGAAGAAGCCCTGCCTGAGCAGGCAGCCAGGCTTGAAACTTTGCGTCGCAATCTGCTGGATATGTATGCATCCTGGGGCTATCAACTGGTGATGCCGCCCTTTATTGAGTATCTGGAGTCGTTGTTAACCGGCACAGGGCACGATCTTGATTTACAGACATTTCAGTTAATTGATCAGTTAACAGGTCGCCCTATGGGGATACGTGCCGATATGACTCCGCAGGTAGCCCGGGTTGATGCGCACTGGTTAAAAAAAGATGTGCCCAATCGACTGTGCTATATCGGTACCGTTTTACACACTCGCCCCGATGGCTTTGGTGGCAGCCGTAGCCCCCTTCAGGTGGGTGCCGAACTCTATGGTCATGCTGGCATTGAAAGCGATCTGGAAATTATCAGTTTGATGCTGGAAACCTTCAAACATTCCGGTATAAATCAGCTGGTGCTGGATATTGGACATGTTGGTATCTTTCGTGGACTGGCGAGCCAGGCCGGGCTGGATGATGAACAGGAAGCTGCCTTGTTTGAATTGCTGCAGCGTAAGGCGGTGCCGGAAATATCAGACTTCCTCAGGCAACTTGATATTAGTGATAGTTGTCGGCAGATGCTGGCCAGTCTGGCCGAACTGCACGGTGGTGAGCGCTGTCTTGATCAGGCGACCAGTTTACTGGCTGCTGCCGATGACAATGTTAAACAGGCTCTGGAATATTTAAAACAGGTGGCTGAAAAATTAAAACAGTCACACGTGGATGTTGGCCTGCATTTCGACCTTAGCGAGCTGCGCGGTTATCACTATCACACGGGCATTTTATTTGCCGTGTTCGTACCGGGTCAGGGGCAGGAAATTGCTCGTGGGGGTCGTTACGATGATATCGGCCGGGTATTTGGTCGGGCTCGTCCCGCCACCGGATTCAGTACCGATTTAAAATCGCTGGTTAATCTATCTGATTACCAGTCAACAAAATCTGCTTCTCTGGCTATTTTTGCACCCAGTAGTGATGATCCATCACTGGGGTCAATGATTGCTGAATTAAGAGAGCAGGGTGAAATTGTCATAATTGAATTACCGGGACAACTGGGTGATGCAACTGCCATGGGTTGTAAGCGGATTCTGGTTCAACATGATGGTCAATGGTCAGTAGAAGGCATAGCATAATGGGTAAAAACGTTGTTGTTCTGGGTAGCCAGTGGGGCGATGAAGGTAAAGGTAAAATCGTCGATCTGTTAACCGATCGTGCTGCGGCAGTGGTTCGTTTTCAGGGTGGCCATAACGCAGGTCACACACTGGTAATCGGAGAAACTAAAACTGTTCTGCATCTGATTCCCTCAGGTATTTTACGAGATGGCGTTCAGTGCCTGATTGGTAATGGTGTGGTGCTTTCGCCCAGTGCGCTGTTCGAAGAGCTGGAGATGCTGGAAAAAAGCGGAGTGCCGGCTCGTGATCGTCTTAAAATATCAGAAGCCTGCCCCATGATATTGCCATACCATGTGGCACTGGATCAGGCACGTGAAGTGGCACGAGGCAAAAAAGCGATAGGCACCACAGGTCGTGGCATTGGACCCGCCTATGAGGACAAGGTTTCCCGACGGGGTATACGTGTCGGTGATCTTCTGGATCAGAATGAGTTTGCCGACAAATTAAGGTCAGTGATGGAATATCATAACTTCAGCCTGGTGAACTATTTTAAAGCTGAGGCGGTGGACTATCAGAAAGTACTGGATGAAACTCTGGCTTACGGCGAGCAGATGAAACCAATGATTGCTGATATCCCGGCCATGCTTTACAAACTGCGTAAATCCGGTGAAAACATTATGTTTGAGGGTGCTCAGGGCACATTGCTGGATATCGATCAGGGCACCTATCCCTATGTCACTTCATCGAACACCACTGCCGGTGGTGCCTGTACTGGTTCCGGTGTGGGGCCAAGAGATCTGGATTACATTCTGGGTATCACCAAAGCTTATACTACTCGTGTGGGTGCCGGTCCTTTCCCAACGGAGTTGTTTGATGATGTGGGGCAGTACCTGGGTGAGAAAGGTAATGAATTCGGTGCCACCACAGGACGCAGTCGGCGTTGTGGCTGGTTCGACGGTGTCGCCCTGCGTCGTGCGGCACAGGTAAACAGCCTTTCAGGATTGTGTATAACCAAGCTGGATGTACTGGATGGTCTGGAAACATTGCGCCTCTGTACTGGTTACAAATATCAGGGTAAAACTCTGGAGTTATCGCCCATAGGTGCCGATGCGATTGAAAAATGCGAACCGATTTATGAAGATTTACCCGGATGGAGTGAGTCCACTGTAGGTGCTCGCAGCATTGACCAGTTGCCCGCCAATGCTCAGGCTTACCTGAAACGTCTGGAACAAATCGTGGAAGTACCTGTGGATATTATTTCAACGGGGCCTGAGCGAGATGAAACCATTATCCTGCGCAATCCTTACGAGTAATTATTCAACAGCGTTTTCGCCACTGAGTCACAGAGAACATAGAGTTGTAATTTAGAACTAAAAAATAAAGCTACTCTGTGAACTCTGTGTTTCCGTGGCAAAATTAATCACCTATTTCATAATTCTTATTATTTATTTTTGGCCGCTACCGCAGTCTGGTTACGACCGTATTTCTTGGCCTGGTATAAGGCCTTATCAACCTTAGCCAGATGTGTTTCCCAGTTATCAGTCTTATCAGGAATATGGGTGCCGACACCGATACTGACAGTTACATAAGGGAATATATCTGGGTTAGCCGCAGGAATTTTAAGGGCAGCAATATTATTATGGATCTGGTTTGCAAGTTCCATAAGTTGTGAAAAGTCAGTATCTGACAGAATAATGCCGAATTCTTCACCGCCGTATCTGGAAACAATATCAGTTGATCGTCTAACAGTATGATCCAGTACTTGAGCCATGCGTCTTAATACTTCATCACCTTTCTGGTGGCCGAAAGTGTCATTATAATTTTTGAAAAAATCGATATCCAGCATCATTAATGAGAAGGGTTTGTTTTCACGACTACAGCGTTTCCACTCCCGGTCTATTCCAATATCAAACAATCGGCGATTACTGATTCCGGTAAGGCTATCAATACTGGCCAGTTTTTCTAGCTGTTTATTTGCTTCTTCTAACTCGGCAGTACGCTGATGTATGGTTTGTTCCAGGACCCTCTGGTGTTCAAGTAATTCATCTTCAGCCGCTTTACGAGCAGTAATATCAGTATGGGAACCGGCCATGCGGTAGATCTTGTTATCCCTGTTTCTGACAACCACAGCACGTGAACAAACCCAGATATAGTTGCCTGTTCTGGTTTTCATTCGATATTCCAGTGTGTAGCCAGTATGTGTGCCATCCAGTGAGTTACCCCATGCTTCGAGTAATGCACCAAGGTCATCCCGGTGTATCAGGTTTTGCCATTCTGAAAAATTGCTTTTGAGTTCGTGGGGCTTATAACCCAGCATGGCTTTCCATCGAGGTGAAAAATACATTTTGTTTTGATCTATATCCCAGTCCCATATACCATCTCCAGTGGCTTCAACGGCAAGATTAAAACGTTGTTCATTTTTGGACAACTGGTCTGTTTTATGTTCGAGTGTTTTATTGGATTGACCAAGCTCATTAATTAACTTCAGATTAAAAAAATTAAGTCGCATGTAATAATTAATGACAAATAGAAATGCAAAAAAGTAGGCAGTCAGTCTTAGTAAATGCCACCACCACCAGGCAATATCCCATAATTGTGAAAGTTCAAATAATATCCCGGCACTACCAAACAGCAGGGCTAGAGTTGCAAATAATGCGGAATCAGGATTATTGTCATTTTTAAAACGAACAATAAAATAAATAGCGGACAGATAAAAAAACAGGCCTCCTCCTATATTTAAAATCCTGGCAGAAAGTGTAAACCCATTTTCATCGGACATCCTGGGTAAATACTGGTGGAACAGGAATGATAACAAACCAATAACAAACGTCGTCATGGCCAAGCCAGATAACCATAATCTGGGTTTATTCTGACCGGGTCCGTTAGATCGAAACCAGGACATGGAAAAAAAGACCCCACCTGCAAAGGTCGCCAGGCCATGTAACCATACAAAGGTATTTCCCGGAGCTGTGGCAGCGTGGAAGGCATCAAACAGGCCCATACTGACTAGGCCACAGCATATCCAGAAACTTTCAATACTGTTGCAAGTTGAATTGCCACGCAACAGGAGTAATAGTATCGCCATCAATAAAGCAGCTATACTGCCCAGGCTTTCAATAACTGAATGAACAGGAACATGAATCCAGTGGATATTCTGGAAAAAATGATTTGCAACTAGACTACCAATCAAAGGGATAATAATTCCAATGGATATTATCCAGCTGAGACCAGGTAAAAATTGAAATGAGCTTTTCAACTACAGCTCCGTTACATCACAGATGAAAATTTTGTTATTTTACTGACACCATTAATAGTATTTCAGTCAGGCTTAAGAATAAAATAACCATGAAGACCAATATTTCCATATAGTGTTTTAAGCTGATTTAACAGGCTTTTTAGTTATGCAGTATATGCCATTGGTTACTAAGGGAGCTATGATCAGGTCGTGATTGTTTTATACTGGCTAAAAGCATGCAGACTCCTCCAAAGTTTGTTGCCAGGGAATAAAATCCCGCCACACTTCGTGAAAAATCTAAACACTCATCACAGCCTGCAACAACCAGACTTAATCAAATACTCCCTGAATAGAGTTTAGTACAGATTTATGTGAGTGTTTATACTGCTTTCAATTGTACAATCTGGGTGTTGGCAGGTGGTAGTGGATGCAGTTATACCGGATTTCTGAGTTTTCCCTGATTAAAGGCTTCGATGTTGCGGGCAATTTCATTAAGTAATCTTTGTCGAGACTCCCTGGATGCCCAGGCGACATGGGGGGTGATGATTAATCTGGGGGAGTTATATACAAGTAATGGATTATTTTCTGCCGGGGGTTCACAGCTCAGTACATCGAATCCGGCACCGGCTATCTGGCCTGCTTTGAGGGCTGTGACCAGATCATCTTCATTAACTATGCCACCACGGGCGGTGTTAATCAGGATCGCAGATGACTTCATTTGCAGCAGTTCATTGGCCTGAATCAACAGTTGAGTGTCATCAGTTAATGGACAATGCAGTGAAATTACGTCAGATTCTGCAAGCAGTTGCTGCAAAGGTATACGTCCCGGGCGCTGATCTTCATGATTGCGTTGGGCAATTAATACCCGCATGCCGAAGGCCTTGGCTACCAGGGCCACGGCCTGGCCAAGTTCACCGTAACCGACAATGCCCATATTTTTACCGGCCAGTTCTTCTACTGGGTAATCAAGCAGTGAAAAGTAAGGGCTTTGACTCCATTCTCCCCGATGGACAGCTGCCTGCAGTTCCTGCAGGCGAATAGTAAGGCTGAGTATCAGTGTGAATACATGTTGCACCACGGACTGGGTAGCATAGGCCCGGACATTGCAGACCGGTATTCCTAGTTTTTTAGCCGCTTCCAGATCGATATTGTTGGTGCCTGTGGCGGCTATACAGATCAGTTTTAGCTGTGGATTACGTATCAGGGTGTCCTGATTGAGCACCACTTTATTGCAGATAACAATATCGTAATCTTGCAGACGTTCATCTAACTCGACCTGTGAGTGGATGTCGCAGGTTTCCAGTTGCTCTACCTGCTCTGAGATGCAGGATATGTCGAGATCTTTTGCGTGTACTGAGGCTATATCAAGAAAAATGGCTTTATACATGGTATCGAAGATTCAATGCAGGCCATAAGTAATGATGTTATGGCTCAGTTATAAACAATTCAAATATTATAAACCTATTATCGATTTATATTATTAATCGTCACCATAAAATAAATTCTCTTTACAGTAAAAGTCTAATGAATATTAATACCACCTAATGCTGCTCGTTTCATTTTTTGTCATTAGCAGTAACTCTGGTCGTAATTTTGAATAGGTTTTCCTGTATGACATCTAAAAATAAAACTAAAGATTTTGTTGATGATGATATTGAGTCTTTTGATGATGATGATTTTAAAGATGAGGATTATATATCAGACGAATTACCAGAACAGAAACTATCTGCCGCATCGCCTAATAACTTAAATGCCCGTAGAAGCCTGGAATTGATACTCGAACAGCGAGAGCTGGCCCGTCAAATATATGATGACTTTGCCTATTAGTAAACTCTGATCAAGTCATGATTGTTTTATGCCGGCTAAAAGCGTACAGACTTGATCAGAAGTTCCTTAGGTCATTTTTGATCAAACCATTTAAGAGCATTTTTAATAATAGGCTGTTTGGTGCTGTGCTGTGAATAAACAGCATAGGCATCCTTATGGATGATGGGTGCATCATCGACGATGAATAATGTTTTACCTAACTGGTCTTTAACCATGGGTTCTGGCAAGTAAGCTGATCCACTGCATTTCATAATAAAACCATGCGCGATACGACCGATGGCTGCACGTAATGCCGGTGGTGGTATCTCCGGGTATTGTCGCGCATGCAGCATGCCAAACGACGTACCCCAGTCTACATATACGTAATCTTTACTGGTCGCATTGCTGGCATTTAAGCCCTCGGTACTGGAAACCATGATCAGGGGCACGGGGCTAAGTTCCATAATGCAAAGTTCTGGTGTCTTCGGTGGATCAAACACGAAGGCCATGTCCAGGCTACCTTCCAGCAGGCGACGCAGTAAGGTGTCTGAATCGGTGGCATCGGCCTGTAATACCAGGTCGTTATTATTTATGTGTACCCAGTGTAACCAGCTTTCCAGAAAAATATCCCAGATGCTCGGCAGGGCGGCGACGCTGAGTAAGGTGGATATGCCTTCAGGTATGGCAATGTCCTGTCTGGCCAGGTTCCAGGTGTTGAGCAGGTTTTCGGCATAATTGAGGAATTTTTTACCGGCCGGGGTCAGGTCGATGTTATTTCGGTCACGGGTAAAAAGGCGTATACCCAGCTCATCTTCCAGCTGACGGATGCGGGCACTGACTGCTGACTGGCTTATGAACAGGTTCTTGGCAGCATTGCCGAAATGACGAGTGCGGTAAACTTCAATAAAAGCTTTAAGTAAGCCAATATCCATAAAATCGGGCCAGTTTATTTATTACGAAATGGGTTTTTCAAAATCCGAACTATGTGCGAGATCAGGATATTAATCAATAAATATAATGGATTAATACCGTTTAATTCGCTCTATAATTTTTTACCTTGCCAGACATATAGCACTCAGTTCAGGTTTCTCTGTCCAATGTTGAGAATAACCAGGGAAGAGTTAAGTATACTAAATACGCATCAATAGTTTTGTTTCACAGCAGGCCGCTCATGAACTACAAGCTGGTGGCTAAATCCAGATGCATAAATCATTTCCAGCGCATCAATTGTAGATTTTGCCATACCATGACATAGTGATATTTGCTATTTAATCAGGGAATAATGCCATACGATGAATATTCTTGAAATATTGCGAAAGCTGACTCAGGAGGTGAACCATGCAGCTGATCTTAAATCTGCACTTAATATTATTGTGCAAAGAATCAGGGTGGTCATCAATGCAGATGCTGTATCGGTCTATTTCAGGGACTTAAATCAGCAGCGGCTGGTCCTGATGGCTACAGATGGCCTCAATCCATCGGCAATAGGCAAGGTCAGCTTCGCATTTACCGAAGGTCTGGTGGGAAGGGTGTACCGCCGAGCAGAGGCTCTCAACCTTGAAGATGCCGTAGTGCATCCCGATTACCGATTTAAAGTTGAAACCTCAGAGGAGCCATTACATGGTTTTCTGGGTGTCCCTGTAATTCAGCATAGGGAGGTGCTGGGTGTGCTGGTCGTACGGCATAAAACAATCATGCCATTTTCCGCAGATGAAGAAACACTGTTGATGACACTGGCAGCGCAACTGGCGGGGGCAATTTCACATGCTGAAGTGCGTGGTGAAGCGACCCAGTTATTGACCAGTCAACAACCATCTGCCTTCAAGATGAAAGGGGTGAGTGGCTCTTCCGGTTTTGCCATAGGTGAAGCAGTAGTGGTGTACCCACATGCCAACCTCAGTGCCGTACCGGACCAGAAAATCAGTGGAGCAGAAATCAGGCAACAAACTCAGGCCTTTGAACTGGCTATTGCGGCAGTAGAGGCTGATATCCGGGGGTTTTCCCGGAAAATGAACAGTTCAATGACGTCGGAGAATGCCGCCCTGTTCGATGCCTTCCTGTTAATGTTACGAAGTGAAACAATTGTTCTGAAAACCATAGAGCGTATCCAGGCAGGTAACTGGGCGCAGGGGGCACTGCGCGACACTATTATGGAACATGTGCTGCAGTTTGAAAACATGGATGATCCTTACCTGCGTGAGAGGGCTAGCGATATTACAGATCTGGGGTGTCGGATACTGATGTACCTGCAATCCAATCAGCCAGTCGTGCCTGACATCAGCGGTCCTACCGTGTTGGTGGGTGAAGAGGTCACCGTGTCCCACCTGGCTGAAGTTCCCACCGAATATCTGGTTGCTATAGTGTCAGCCAAAGGTTCTCGAGCATCCCATGTTGCCATACTATCGCATGCCTTAGGCATACCTGCGGTGATGGGCCTGGGAGATTTGCCGATCAGCCAGGTAAAAGGTAAAACCATGATGGTGGATGGCTACAGCGGTATTATCCATGTCAATCCCAGTCTGTCCTTACAAAAAGAATTTCGTGCACTGATTCGCGAAGAGCAGAAAATGCTTGAGGAGCTGGAGCCATTAATACAATTGCCGGCTGAAACGCTTGATGGCAAACATATTCGTTTGTGTGTGAACACCGGTTTGCTGGCTGATATCACCCCATCAATTCGAAGTGGTGCTGAAGGTGTTGGCCTTTATCGTACCGAGATTCCATTTCTGGTTCGGGATGGTTTTCCCGGGGAAGATGAGCAAACTGAAATTTATAAACAGGTACTGGATGGTTTTTTACCACGACCAGTCACCTTTCGAACTCTGGATATCGGGGGTGATAAGGAGTTGCCCTATTTTCCTATTAAGGAATCCAACCCGTTTCTCGGATGGCGTGGTATTCGTATAATGCTGGATCATCCAGAACTGTTCCTCACCCAGATACGGGCCATTTTAAAAGCCAGTGAAAATCGGAATAATTTGAAATTAATGTTACCCATGATCAGCGATGTCTCTGAGGTGGATGCCGCCATTGTTATTATTCGAAAAGCATATGATGAATTGATCGAAGAAGGGTTTAATATCAGCTTCCCAGAAACAGGTGTTATGATAGAGGTTCCATCTGCGGCCTACCAAATTAATGCATTGTCGAGACGGGTGGATTTCTTTTCCATCGGCAGCAATGATTTAACCCAGTATCTGCTGGCGGTAGATCGAAACAACACTCGGGTGGCCGATTTGTATAACAGTCTGCATCCAGCTGTGATTGGCTCAATTAACCAGATTATACGGGATGCACACATCTGTCATAAACCGGTAAGTGTCTGTGGCGAAATGGCGGGTGATCCGGCATCGGCCCTGTTGCTTCTTGGACTGGGAGTTGATAGCCTGAGCATGAGTGTGGGCAGTCTGTTAAAAGTTAAATGGGTAATTCGTTCGTTTACCATGGAAAAAGCTAAACAGCTGGCAGAAACTGCTTTAAAAATGGAATCGGCTATAGATGTTCAAAACTTGTTGAAGAATGCACTCGAGCAGGAAAACATGGCTGCTCTGGTACGAACGATAAATTAGTGTGCTATGAGGCGATAATATGAAACTGTTCTGGATTGTGCTTACACTGGCTCTGTTATTTGTGATTGGCTCGGCCGGTATGATGCGTTACTTTGATAATAAGTCGGTGACAAAAAAAGACAAGCCTGACGAGTCCTGAGCAGTCAATTAATAACTTTAAAATCTGGTTTTATGATTTTTACTGATTCTGCTATAAATAAATCTGCTATAAATAAATATACATATAAAATATTTAGTGTTGCCTCTAAATCAAAAATATCTTAATAACTTGTTGAGATTTCAGTTTGATGTACAAATTAAAATAGAGTTATGAATAATATGAAACCCGAAAAGGATAAGCTTTATCTGTTATTAATCAGTGTACATGGCCTGATTCGTGGTCATGACCTGGAATTGGGCCGGGATGCCGATACTGGCGGACAAACCAAATACGTGGTGGAACTGGCGCGAGCTCTGGGTGAGTGTTCAGAAGTCGCAAGGGTTGATCTGGTGACTCGGCGAATAGATGATAAATCTGTCAGCAGTGATTATTCCAGACATATTGAGCCACTGGGTAATAAAGTTAATATCATTCGCATAGACTGTGCAGATCAGGTGTATTTACCCAAAGAGCAGCTTTGGGATCATCTCGATAACTTTGCCGATAATTTACTGCATTATATCCATACTAATAAACTCAGTCCTCATATCATTCACAGTCATTATGCAGACGCTGGCTATGTAGGTACACGTTTGTCACATCAATTAAGTGTTCCTCTGGTTCACACCGGGCATTCATTGGGGCGCAGTAAACGAAAGCATTTACTGGCCAGTGGTGTAAAGGGTGATGCTATTGAAAAACGCTATCACATGTCGCGTCGAATTAATGCCGAAGAGACGACTCTGGGTGTTGCTGAGAGAGTTATTACCAGTACTCATCAGGAGATAGAAGAACAGTATGGCTTATATGACTACTATCAACCTGACCAGATGAGAGTGGTACCACCAGGCACGGATTTAACAAAATTTCATCCACCTATAGGTGATGAGCCTGACAGTGATATAGCCCGCGAGCTGGTACGGTTTTTCAGAGACCCGGATAAGCACATGGTGCTGGCTTTATCCCGGCCGGATCAGAGAAAAAACATCGTCACCCTGATTGAAGCTTTTGGTGAAAACGATACTTTACAGCAGGTTGCCAACCTGGTGATTATTGCCGGCAACCGCGAGGATATTCGGGATATGGAGGTCGGTGCTCAGGAAGTGCTTACCGATATATTACTCACCATCGATCAATATGATTTATATGGTCGAGTGGCTTATCCTAAACATCATGCGTCGGGTGACGTGCCAGTCATTTATCGTCTGGCGGCCTTATCCGGTGGTGTGTTTATCAATCCGGCCTTAACCGAGCCCTTCGGCTTAACCCTGATTGAAGCGGCGGCCAGTGGTTTACCCATTGTGGCAACGGAAGACGGTGGGCCACTGGATATCATTGAAAACTGTCGTAATGGTTATCTAATTGATCCACTGGATAAGGAATTAATTGCAGAAACATTACTCGCTGTTCTCAACGATAAGGGAAAGTGGCAGCAAATGGCTGAAAATGGCATCGCCGGTGTCAATGAGCATTATTCATGGCAAGCTCATGCCGAAAAATATCTGAAAGTTATCAAGCCGATTATTGAGAAAACAGAGCCTGTGGTGCGCATGGAGCTGCATCGTCGATCCATGCTCTATGTTAATCGCGCCATGTTCTCGGATCTGGATCAG
Source organism: uncultured Gammaproteobacteria bacterium (assembly GCA_965368175.1). Taxonomy (GTDB): domain Bacteria; phylum Pseudomonadota; class Gammaproteobacteria; order SZUA-229; family SZUA-229; genus CBDULX01. The sequence goes on from CBDULX010000004.1 coordinate 19,521, forward strand.
AGTTTGCTCGGTGATCCGAAATATTTACCCAATTTCACTCATGTTTTAAAAGAAAATTCCAGATGCAGCAGTTTTGGCATAGCCACCGGGCGTCGTCTGGATTCAGCGTTGAAACTGATCAAAAGTCATAAAATCCCACATCCAGATGTTCTGGTTACCAGCCTGGGAACAGAGATTTATTACGGACCAAATTTGACCCGAGACACAGCCTGGGCCGATCACATCGATTATTTATGGCGCCCAGCAAAAGTTCGCGCCATACTAAATGACCTGCCTGGACTTCGTCTGCAACCCAAAGTGGAGCAAAGCCGTTATAAGATCAGCTATTACTATGATGCTGCCAAAGCGCCCGAAGTGGATGAAATCAGACAGCTGTTGTTGCAGCACGAACAAACCGTTAATGTGGTGTTTTCTTTTGGTCAGTACCTGGACATAGTGCCGGTGCGAGCATCCAAAGGGCTGGCTTTGCGCTGGTATGCCGAGCAGTGGGATATTCCACTTGATCATATTCTGGCGGCCGGGGGCTCGGGTGCGGATGAAGACATGATTCGAGGTAATACACTGGCAGTACTGGTGGCCAATCGGCACAATGAAGAATTGTCGGACCTGATTGAGCTGGAGCGAGTGTATTTCGCGAAAAAACCTTATGCGGCAGGGATTCTTGAAGCAATCGATTATTATGATTTTTTTCATAGCTGTAAGGTGCCGTCCAGGTGAGTGGTTTATTATTGTGTACCGATCTCGATCGCACATTATTACCCAGTGGTCCGCTGCCTGAATCTGAACAGGCACGGAATAACCATCAGTCAAAACACTGTCTCTTGCGCTGGGAAATTTTTTAGGCATGAATGGTAATTACAGCGCTGGTATACTCGAAGGCGTAGCCGATTTTATTCCACAGGCAGAATTCTGCTTGCGAGGTGGAGCATGAGTAATCCCACAAGTTATTCAAGGCCCGTTGTATTTGGTGAGGTATTGTTCGATTGTTTTCCAGACGGTAGTCGCGTTCTCGGTGGTGCACCGTTTAATGTGGCATGGCACTGTCAGGCATTTGGTTTACAGCCGCTGTTAATATCCCGGGTTGGAAATGATCCGCTGGGACGGGAAGTGAGAGATGCTATGCTCCACTGGGGTATGGATACATCCGGTTTGCAACTGGATTCCGCCCATGCCACCGGTATTGTGGATGTCAGTTTCCATGATGGCGAGCCATCCTATAATATCGTCGAAAACAGTGCCTGGGATTTTATTGACCATCAGGCAACCCCGGACATTGATCAACATAGCGTTTTATACCACGGTTCTCTAGCCCTGAGGCATCCGGTAGCGGCCAGCAGTCTGGAAGATTTGAAAGAAAAGTGCTCAACATCGATATTTATCGATGTCAATCTTCGCCCGCCCTGGTGGGAGCTATCATTGATTGAAAGCATTCTCCAGCAAAGCCAGTGGATAAAACTTAATATTGATGAGCTGGCTCTGATCGTGCCGCAACAGGAGGATACCGAGTCCAGAGTTCGATATCTGTTGTCAAATCTTGATGTTGAGTTAATCGTTATCACTCAGGGTAGTGCCGGTGCAATGGCAGTAACCCGGAATGAGAGTTGCTCAGTTCAGCCAGATCATACCAGTCATGTGGTGGATACTGTGGGTGCCGGTGATGCATTTAGTAGTGTATTATTATTAGGCTTGCACAAGGCCTGGTCTTTGCAGGTAATATTGAATCGTGCGCAGCAGTTTGCCAGCGCAGTAGTAAGCCAGCGTGGCGCTACTACACAGGATAAAGCATTCTATAAACCGTTTATCAATGCCTGGGATTTGAAATAACAGTTGTTGACTGATTTACCAGACGACTGATTAAAATCAAAAAACCTTAGCTGGATCGATGTCACAATCAACCTAATTCTTTTGCGTAACTAAAACGATGTATGAACAAGTCTCACATTCCTTACTCAACGAAATATTAATCAAGTTAAATCCCGAAATTAAGCAGCAGGAGTTGAGGCATTTTTATACTCGACTCGGTGCTAATTTCTACGCTATATATTCCCTGTTCCATCTATTATACGGAGATCGGAAAGACTTTGAAGAACAGGCCTTATGTCTGGTTGAGACAATGGCTCGACAGTATATCGACCGTTCTGAATACCTTAAATCTAAAGATATCGAGCGCGAAAAAGACCATAACTGGTTTTTGAGTGAGAAATGGGTAGGCATGGCCCTGTATACCGATGGTTTTGCCGAGAATTTGAGTGGGCTTAAAGATCGGCTGAGTTATTTTCAGGAGCTCGGAGTCAATATGATTCACATCATGCCGATTCTGGAATGTCCGGATGGCAAGAGTGATGGTGGTTATGCAATCAGTGATTTTCGACGTGTGGATACACGTATCGGCAATAATGATGATTTACATGAGTTAAGTGAATCACTGAAAAAGCGTGATATTTTGTTAACCATGGATGTAGTGGTGAATCATACTTCTAACGAACATGAATGGGCAAAGCGCGCACGCAAGGGCGAAAAAAAATATCAGGATTATTATTACCTGTTCGATAATCGTGAAATCCCCGATATGTTTGAAGAAACCATGCCAGAAGTCTTCCCGGAAACCGCACCTGGAAATTTCACCTGGGATGATGAAATGAATAAATGGGTGATGACGGTATTCAATGACTTCCAGTGGGATCTAAATTACAGCAATCCTGCCGTGTTTATTGAAATGCTCGACATTATCCTGTTCTGGGGTAATCAGGGTGCGGATATTATTCGACTTGATGCGGTGGCTTTCCTGTGGAAAAAAATTGGCAGTGCCTGTCAGAATGAAAGGGAAGCCCATCTGATATTGCAACTGATGAAAGACTGCTGTCAGGTCACGACACCCGGTGTACTGTTTATTGCAGAAGCTATTGTGGTGCCATCTGAAATCATAAAATATTTCGGTGAAGATGCTATCAATGCCAAGGAATGCGAGATTGCTTATAATGCAACCTTCATGGCTTTACTCTGGGATGCGGTGGCTACCAAGAATGCCAAACTGTTATACCAGGGTCTAAGAAGTCTGCCAGACAAACTGGAGCGGGCCACCTGGTTAAACTACGTCCGCTGTCATGATGATATCGGTCTCGGCTTTGATGATGCCGATATTCGTGCGGTGGGCTACGACCCGGCTAATCATCGCAAATTTCTTATTAATTACTTCACCGGTGAATTCAGTGATTCGGATGCCAGGGGGCTACCCTTTGGTCATAATCATAAAACCGGAGATGCACGTATTTCCGGTTCTCTGGCCTCACTGGTCGGACTGGAAACCGCGCTTAATGCTGACGATACAAAGCGTATTGAGAATGCCGTCCAGCACATTTTACTTTTGCACAGTCTGATACTTTCGTTTGGTGGTATACCCCTGCTGTATTACGGTGATGAACTGGGAACCCTGAATGATTGCAATTACCTGAATGATGAACACAAGGCCCATGATAGTCGATGGGCTCACCGGCCTAATTTTGACTGGGACAAAGCTGAGCTCAGGCATCAGCCGGGTAGCATTGAGTACAGGATTTTTAATGCTATTAAAAAGATGATTGCGGTGCGTAAGGAAATACCGGCATTTGCCGATTTTAATAATCGGGAACTGATTTTTGTTGAAAACCCGAATCTGTTTGTGTTTTCACGTTTTAACCTGACTCGAACCACTGGCGGTGTGCTGGTAGTGGTGAACTTCGATGCCAAACCACAATATCTGGATTTGAATCATCCTTATATCAAATCGGTACTGTCACATGGATATGTCAAAGATCTTATTTCAGGTGATACCCCGACTATGTTTAAAGACAAATTAGTCATACCACCTTATCATTTTTACTGGCTGACTGATCAGTAACGTACCACTTGATCAGAGGCTCCATAGATATTGGTGTTTAAATTTTGATTAGCTGGAGAGGTTAGGCGAGATGGGCAAAACGATAGGTATACTTACTGCTGGTGGCGATTGCCCTGGTTTGAATGCGGCCATTCGTGGCGTCGGTAAAACCGCCGAAGGTTGTTACGGTATGAAGGTGATCGGATTTCGGGATGGTTTTCGTGGGCTGGCTGAAAACCGCAGCGTCGAACTCTCGGGTAGTGCATTTTCCGGGATATTGACCGTCGGCGGTACTATTCTGGGTACCGGACGAGATAAGCCAAATAAAATGCTGGTCGATGGCAAATTACAGGACATGACCCAAACCATCATCGAAAATTATCATGCGAATAGACTCGATGCCCTGGTATGTCTGGGTGGCGGTGGTACTCAAAAAAATTCACTCTGGTTATCCCAGCAGGGTTTGAATATCATAACCTTGCCCAAAACTATCGATAATGATGTGGCAATGACCGATGTTACTTTTGGTTTTGATACTGCCACTGGCATTGCCACTGAAGCCATCGACCGGTTACACAGTACAGCACATAGCCACCATCGGATAATTGTGGTGGAAATTATGGGGCATCGTACTGGCTGGCTGACGCTGGCGGCAGGGATTGCCGGCGGCGCCGATGCTATTCTAATTCCTGAAATTCCCTACGATGTGAACAGTGTTGCCGATGCTATTCGCAAGCGAGTACAAAAGGGGCGAACTTTCAGTATTGTGGCCATAGCCGAAGGCGCAATTTCTCGTGCGCACATGGATGCGGTGGAAAAACTTGAACAGCTCAAGCAAACTGCTGAGAGCAAAAAAGAAAAATCATACGCCAAGTCCAGGCTTTCCAAATTAAAAGCCTTTCATCTGGATCATGCCATTAACCTGGGTAAGGAGCTGGAGAATCTGACCAAACTGGAATGCCGGGTCAGTATTCTGGGGCATTTGCAGCGGGGTGGTACACCTTCGGCAGGGGATCGAGTATTGGCTACACGCCTGGGCTGTGCCTGTGCCGATTTTATTGACGAGGGCCGATTCGGTGTTATGGTGGCGGACCGAAATGGACAGGCTGTAGCAGTACCGCTGGAGGAAGTGGCTGGTAATCGTAAGGAAGTGCCACTGGATCACCCGTTGATCAAGGCGGCTAGAAGTGTCGGCACTAATCTTGGTGATTGAAAAGAAGCCTTGTCGCAGAGTCCCAGAGAACGCAGAGTACAAACATGATTTATAAGTTGAAAACCACTCTGTGAACTCAGTAGCTCTGTGGCATCGCTTTAAATTTTTTTCAAACGCTTGAGAAATACTTTCATTTCTTTCGCCGCCTGAATATCACCCTTTAACTCTGCTACTTTGATACCTTGTTCATAGGCGGCAATGGCATCATCGTTTTGCCCATTTTCCACCAGTGCTTTACCCAGTAGTTTCCAGGCTGCGGAATATTCTGGGTCGAATTCCACTGCTTTTTGCAAATGGGCTATGGCATCAGTTGCCTGACCATCCTTAAGCAAAGCCTGGCCCAGGCCAAAGCGCAATATCAGACTATCCTGACCCTGTTCCAGCATTTTTTTGAGTGCGTCTATGTTCATAGCTCTAGATATTAGGCCTGTTTCCATCAAATACAAGGGAGCCTCTGATCAAGTCTGTAAGCCAGAAACATCATATACTTGATCAGAGGTTCCCAGGATTAAATAAAAGAGGGTTATTCTATAATTGCACAAATACAGGCTGTAAATTCAACTTTCGATGTTTAATTGCCCGCTAGCTTGATGTTAAGCTGTCTATATTTATGTGTCAGATTTGCTGGTAATGAGAATATTTTATTTTGGTTTAGGCTGGGTGTTCTTTGTACTGGGGGCCATAGGTGTATTACTTCCGGTATTACCCACCACTCCGTTCATGCTTCTCGCCCTGTGGGCATTCGCCAAAAGCTCGATGCGATTCCATCGGTGGTTGTACAACCACCGTTTTTTTGGCCCACCATTGCAACAATGGGAGCAGTATCGAATAATTCCATGGGCTGCCAAAATCATGGCCATCAGTGTCATGTCACTTAGCCTGGTTTACCTGTTGTTGTTCACATCAGCGGTTTTATGGCTCAAAATATCTGCAGCCCTGCTTATGTTTTATGGTGCTTTTTTTATCCTCACCAAACCCTCCAGTGTAAGACCAGAGCAGAAATCACAATAAACCGCGCTCTCTATGGCTTATCTGGTCAGGGATAGTGTAACTGTGTAATTTCTGAATATGGACGGTGGGTGATTTTTAAGTAACTGATATATATGGTTATATCCAGAATTCAGGACTGCCCCAGTGCCTGTCCCAGACAAAAAGCCAGCGGCCAGCCAGGCCGTTGCCATCCTCTCTGAAATGCCAGTACATTATTTAATCAAAATAGACCACTGTTTTACTGTCACAATATTGGTTAATTTGGGGTATAATCGCCGGCTGTCATAAACCCTATTGGCCCAAAATTTAACAGAGTACACACATGGTAGATTTATCTCATTATAGAAATATCGGCATTTTCGCTCACGTGGATGCCGGTAAAACCACGACCACTGAGCGAATTCTAAAGCTCACAGGAAAGATCCATAAGACGGGTGAGGTGCACGATGGTGCGGCTACAACAGACTTTATGGAACAGGAGCAGGAGCGTGGTATTACAATTCAGTCTGCGGCCACTACCTGTTTGTGGAAAGACCATCGTTTAAATATTATTGACACCCCGGGCCATGTTGACTTCACCATCGAAGTTTATCGTTCTCTGAAAGTACTGGATGGTGGTGTAGGTGTATTCTGTGGTTCTGGTGGTGTAGAGCCTCAGTCAGAGACCAACTGGCGTTATGCCAATGACTCTGAAGTCGCCCGAGTTATCTTTGTTAATAAAATGGATCGTGTCGGTGCTGATTTCCTGCGTGTAGTCAAGCAGGTAGAAGATGTACTGGGTGCCAAACCCGTCGTTATGACACTGCCCATCGGTAGCGAAGATGACTTCAAAGGTGTGGTCGACCTGCTGAATCGTCAGGCTTATGTCTGGGATGATTCCGGTGACCCACTGAACTTCAGCATACAGGAAGTGCCAGCCGATATGGTCGATGCCGTTGAAGAATGGCGTGAAAAAATGATCGAGACTGTGGTTGACCAGTACGATGACCTGATGGAAAAATATCTGGATGGTGAAGAACCATCGGTTGATGAAATCAAGAAGTGCATTCGTAAAGGCACTATTGCTCTGGACTTCTTCCCAACTTATTGTGGTTCTGCGTTCAAGAATAAAGGTGTTCAGCTTGTGCTGGATGCCGTTGTGGATTTTCTGCCGGATCCAACCCAGGTTAAACCTCAGCCTGAAACCGATGAAGAAGGCAACGAAACTGGCAATTTTGCCATTGTTGATGCAGATAAACCATTACGTGCGCTGGCATTCAAAATTATGGATGACCGGTTTGGTGCACTGACCTTTGTTCGCATCTATTCAGGTCGAATTAAGAAAGGTGACACTATTCTTAATACTTTCACCGGTAAAACCGAGCGCATCGGTCGTATGGTGGAAATGCACGCCGATAATCGTGAAGAGATTAGTTCAGCACAGGCTGGCGACATCATCGCGATAGTAGGCATGAAGAATGTACGTACCGGTCATACCCTGTGTGATGTAAACAATCCAGCCACACTGGAGCCGATGGTCTTCCCGGATCCAGTTATTTCTATAGCGGTAGCACCAAAAGATAAAGGTGCTTCTGAAAAACTGGGTATAGCCCTGGGTAAAATGATTCAGGAAGATCCATCATTCCGAGTTGAAACCGATGAAGACAGCGGTGAAACCATCCTCAAAGGCATGGGTGAGCTGCATCTGGATATCAAGGTAGATATTCTGAAGCGTACACATGGCGTCGAGCTGATCGTTGGTAAGCCTCAGGTGGCTTATCGTGAAACCATTACTCAGACTGTTGAAGACTCATACACCCATAAAAAACAATCGGGTGGTTCAGGACAGTTTGGTAAGATCGATTACACTATTGAACCCCTTGAACCAGGCAGTGGCTTTATATTCGAGTCGGTAGTTACCGGTGGTAATGTACCTAAAGAATACTGGCCTGCTATCGAAAAAGGCTTCCGTTCAATGATGGATCAAGGTGTACTTGCCGGCTTCCCATTACTGGACTTTAAAGTAACTTTGAAAGATGGTTCCTTCCATGCCGTTGACTCATCTGCGCTTGCGTTCGAAATTGCAGCCAAAGGTGCTTATCGTCAGTCTATACCTAAAGCCGGTCCTCAACTGATTGAGCCTATTATGAAAGTTGACGTGTTTAGCCCGGATGACAACGTGGGTGATGTTATCGGTGACCTTAACCGTCGTCGCGGCATGATCAAATCTCAGGAAGCCGGTGTTACTGGTGTACGCATTAAAGCAGACGTGCCCCTGAGTGATATGTTTGGCTACATTGGTGACCTGCGTACCATGACTTCTGGTCGTGGTCAGTTCTCAATGGAGTTCTCGCATTATCTGCCATGTCCAAGGAATGTATCGGAAGAAGTTATCAAAGAAACCAGGGAACGTAATGCTTAATTGCTAAATGCAATTATAGGCCAGGCATCACTGCCTGGTATGGCTTTGAAACACATAAAACAAAACCCCCGTAATGGGGGTTTTGTTTTTTTGGCCAGTAATAAATGATTCAGGATAGCCAGGAAAAGATGAATACCGATACTCCCAGGAAGACGATAATCATTACCAGCCCCAGTGAAACCACCCAGGTAGCGTAGACGAAACCTTCCTCTTCAGGGATATGCATGAAAATGGGAATCCCTACATACAGTAGATATACCGAAGCAGCCACAGCAAGCATACCTACTATAACATCGACATACAGTACAGGATACAGGGCTACAAAACCGGTGAGGAACAAAGGCACGGATGTAAACAGTGCCAGTTCTATGCAATGCATAGGATTAGGTCGCACATCAAAGGTCTGGGCTAGCCAGCAAATACCATAACCCATGGCGTAGACACCTATATTAAAGCCAACGAAAGCAGCTATGGAAATGTAGATGGCAATTTCTGCAGGCAGAGTAAAGGCTTCGCCAACACCAATGTTCCAGCCGATATGAACAGTTGCAATATATCCGCAAATAGCTGGAATCAGCGCCAGTATGGCAGTATGGATGATGATATCCAGGGGTTTAGCCGGTACTTTATCGGCATCTTCAAGACTATGTTTAGGTTTGTAAAAAAGATGTGAGAAGTGTTTTATTAACATAATAAAACTCCTGTGCATTTTATTGTGATGTATTAAGTATTCTAATAAAGATAATTATATGTCGAAAAAGTGTTTAATATCTATTAAATTTATATATAGGGATAATTTAGACTGATAACAGTTAGTTAATTGTTACAGATTTATCATATTATCAATTTTACCTGAAATCATATTAGTGTCTAAATAGCACGAGTCAGTGAGTGTGCGACTGACTATAGAGGTGAACTAAACAGCTTCAATAAATACCTGCATTAGTCTGGAAAAAATGTTTTCTAGTTAATTGTCCTGATTATTTAACCAGTTTTTCAAGTGCCTGCAAACCCAGTGTGCATCATCCAGAGGCAGATCATGGCCCGCATCTGGATGGGTTAATAAAGGAAGCTGCCACAGTTTCGATATAGACAATGAGGATTCTGGATTTACCAGATGGTCGGACAGGCTTCTCATTAATAGCAGGGGCTGTTCTGGTTTATGCTCAGGTGATTTATAGCGTGAAGCTGCAATTAACTGACGAATTATGTTGAGTCGGCTCACAGGGCTGCTTTGTGCATAACTTAGCCAGTGTTCAATGATTTGTTTTTGCTGACCGGTATGGCTGGACGTCAATTGTAAAATGCACTGCTCTCTGGATTTCAAATCTCTGTACAACAGAATGTCATTAATTATACGGCCATAGTTCTCCGGTCGCAGTCGATGTTTGAATGGGTTAATGCCTTTTAGGCTAGTGTTGATAAATACTCCAGCATGACATTCATTTGGATAACGCTTCATCCATTCCAGCGCTACCATCGCACCCATAGACAGGGCCAGTATATTTACCACTTGTGGTTTATCCTGTATGCCTATGTCATTGCGTACAAATTCAAGGATTTCAGCGATATTACTGGGTGACTTAATACGGCAATGGATGCCGTTGCCAGGCAGGTCTGGGCAAAGGATATTAGCCTCAGGAAAATACTGTTTAAAAACAGATAGAAATTCACCCCAATGTCGGTGCTCACGACTCAGTCCACGAAGAAAAATCCACTGATTAGTATTCATAATTTATAAAGCCTGGCACAAAAGGCATAATCAGACCTTCATTGTCTCTCAGGAACTAGTTTGCCTGTTCATCAGTTCAGCCACCAGGGCCAGTAACTGAGAGCTACTGATGGGTTTATCCATGTAGTGTATGCCCATTAGCTCTGCCTGTTCCCGGTTAATACTGTCGCTATACCCAGTCGTTAAAATCATCGGTATTTGAGGGTTGATTTTCCACATCATCTGGATCATATCGGTACCCAGGATCTGGGGCATGGTTTGATCGGTAATCACCAGTTTATAAAGCTGTGGATTAGTCTCCACCAGGGATAAAGCCTCAGGGCTGCTGTTACAGGCAGTACAATCGTAACCGTGCCCGTTTAACATGTCAGATAAATAGCCAGTGAGGGAAGGCTCATCATCTACAATAATAATCTTCTGGCCCTGGCCTGAATTTTCAATACGAACGGTATCGGTAAAATTGACCGTTGCAGGGTCATTTATTATCGGTGCAGGTGGGAATAAAAGATGGAATGTTGTGCCTGCGCCAATTTCAGTATCGATAAGAATATGTCCTCCGTGACTTTCGACAATAGCATCTAATACGGACAGACCCATCCCCGTACCCTGGCCAACTTTTTTTGTGGTGTAGAAAGGCTCGAAAATGCGTTCTACTACGTCGGGTGTAATGCCGCAACCGGTATCTGATACACTGAGTTTTATCCAGTCGCCATCGATATGTTTGTGGCAGGTACTACACTCACTATCTATCTGCTGAATCCAGTCGAGATTTATCCGGAGCTTGCCACTACCATCCATGGCATCTTTGGCATTAATAGCTAAATTCATAATGATTTGATGGAGTTGAATGGAGTCCATCATAATGTCCGGAAGGTTGTCTTCGAATGTATATTCGATGTCGATACTGCTGGGTATTACTGAACGCAGCATATTGATACTTTCTTCGATTAAAGGAGCAAAAGACAGATATTCACTAATGCCTTTGTCGCTACGACTAAAGACCATCATTTTTGAAACCAGGTCTGCAGCACGTAAAGATGCCTGGCTTATACTTTCAAGGTAAGATAATAGTTTGGGGTCTAGTGTTTTTTTAAAGTTTTCTAAAATCAAATCAGTATAACCAGAGATGATAGCCAGCATATTGTTGAAATCGTGCGCTATACCACCGGTTAACTGTCCCAGTGCTTCCATTTTTCGAGCCTGGTTAAGTTCACGTTGCAAACGTAAATATTCATCCTCAGAGGTTTTACGTTCAGTAATGTCATGGATAACGCCAACCAGGCCCAGTAAATTACCTTTGCTATCAGTTTTAACTTCACCCTGTTCATAAACAAATCGAATGTCACCATCAGGACGTGTAACTCGGTATTCAGAGTTATATTTTCCTTTGTTTTTTAGTATCGTCTGGGTTAGCCGAATAAATCGATCACGGTCTTCCGGGTGTATGCAGTTAACATAAGTTTCATAGCAGGGTTCAAAATCATGAACTGTATGCCCAACAATATTATAAAGCTCTTCAGACCAGGTGGTTTTATTGCTCTTGAGCTCCCATACGTAATTACCAATATGTGCAATTTGCTGGGCCTGAATTAATTTTCGCTTTTCATCCGAAAGCTGCATGGTGCGTTCGAAAATTATCTGTTCCAGTTCCTGCGTTTGAATTGAATTCGATTGAATTTGCCTGTTTTTATGGGCCAGCAAAATTAGAAAAATAATCAGAGCAAATATTAAAATAATTGCGAGGCTAATGATTAAACCAAGTATGTATCGCCTGTTACGTTCATAGAACGAAAGTGGTTTGTTTATAATAGATGCCTGTTCAAGTATATTATTTGGGGGTGATATTGCAGTCGATACGAGTACAGGAAAGTTGAATAGATATACATTAGGGCTGTCTGTAATCAGTGGAAGCTGCTCAAACCTGATCCCTGATTGATAATCCAGAACCAGCTGAGCGGCTGTTTTACCCTGTTGCTGTCCACTAGTGACAAAGCCGCCCAGAATGCCATCAATTACATAAGCATCTTCCATGCTCAAAATTATATAATCGCCGCCATTGGAAAGAGCCGATAAAGTCCGGCTAAGTGGCAGAGTATGGCCAGTAGAGTCAGTGATGCTTCCCAGAGTAGTCAGGAACAAGTATTTAGCTGGGTTGTTTTTGATTGAGACCAGTAACTCCTCAATTGATTGTCGGGCAATAAAAGTGGCATTAATATATGGTAGTTTTATAAGTTGTTCTTTAATTTCCGATTCAATGGCCTTGTAAGTGTTGGAGTCGTCACCTACAACAAGAATATCTTTCAGGTATGGATCAATTTGATTGAGCAATAGCAAATTGCTTAAAATATCTTTTTTCTCGAATACACCGGTTACTCGAGTTCTATCAAGAGTATCTTTAATGGAGTAATCATTAACACCGGAAAAGACGACAGGGGAGTTTGGGAAAAGTGACTGGAATTGACCGAGGGCAAACGTTAGTGCGTTGTCATCGGTAACATAAATAATATCAGGTAAATAGTCATCATATTTAACAGCCATATAGCGATTAAAAGATGATATGTAGTTAGCATCGAATGATTTGCGCTTTGTGTCGAGGTATTCTGTGCTGATAATTGAATCATCCAGACCGGATGAGCTTAAAACTGCAATAAAAGATTCATGTTGATTTTTTGTCCAGGGGTACTCCTGGCTATAGGAGTGCAAAATGAGTATTTCAAAGGGTCGATCAGCATAGGCGAATGGTATGAAACACAGCAGTGAATATAGCGTAAGCTTTTGAAATGTAAACATAAATAAACCACGTGGGCATTTGGGGGCCACCCTTCCTTGTAAAAATTACTCGATATTTGAAGTTTAGCTTATTGTAGGTAAAATATCATGCCCGATTCGGCCAGGGCTATAGATTTTCGCTGTAATATTGATGTGTTTTATATAATTAAATTTATAGTTTTTAAAATTAACTATAAATCGTTGAAAATCATTAGCTTTACCAGTGATCGTTTGTATGATTATTCTAAAATGTGATAGCTGTTTGGTGTGCGGATGCTGATGAATTATCCAACCATGCCTTGTTTATGGAACTGATCCTCATCAAGGAAAGTTGATCGCATTTTCCACACTATTAAAACATGAATGAATCCACCATTACTGCACAACAAAGCCAGCCGGTCGGGGATGTATTTAATTGCGTTTCCAGAGCTAATGGTGTGCCTGGCAATCCGGCAGTGTGGGTAGGAATCCTGGCCGAACTTACAGAATTTGCCATGATGTTTCTGTTCCTGTTTATTGCCAAAATCAATTACCCTGAAGTGTTTGCAGAAGGACCAGGAAAGTTAAATACCATGGCGGGCATGCTGAATACCCTGACTCTGTTATCCAGCAGTTATTTCGTGGCTCGGGCTATGGTTGCTATACGAGCCAATAATCCTGAGGCAGCCATGAGCTGGTTGTGGGGGGCTATAGCCGCGGCCGGTCTTTATCTGGTAATTAAATATTTTGAATATCAATGGAATGTCAGCCAGGGTATCCATATCAAAACTAACGAATTTTTTGCTATTTATTATTACATCACTTTTAATCATTTTCTGCATGTGGCCTGGGGTGGTGGGGCGCTATTGTGGGGTGTAATGCGTATCAAAACAGGCATTTACACAGCCAGTGATCATGCTGGACTGGAGGCGATTGCCAGTTACTGGCATATGATCGATCTGGTATGGATTATAATTTTTCCACTGTTATATGTATTGAAATAGCAGAATCTATGAATGGAAAAGGCAATGTTGCAAATTAAAAAACTTAATTATATCTGGTTGCTGGTTATGCTGATAACCATAGTCAATGCTTATATTGCGGAATCCATTGAACCCACGCTATTTATAGTACTGGTTATTGCCATTACTATCAGCATAAAAGGCCATTTGATTATTGATCACTTCATGGCATTGCGCCATGAGAACCCAAGGCTCAGAGCAATAATGAATGCATATTTTTATTTCATCCCCATGGCGATAGTAATGGTGTATCAGTTTCCACAGCTATTTAAATAACGAGTAAGCAGCAGTGGATGCTATGTGTCATGGGCAGTATGATTGATTACTGATTTTCCATGAAACAATCAGTGGAAAAATATTTACATCGCTATTTGATGCAATTGAAACGGGGTAATTCCCTTTACCCGGTTTTTTTATAATGCAGCAATTGCCTTATCGTAATCCGGTTCCTGTGCAATTTCAGGCACCAGCTCCTGGTAAATCACCTTATTGTTTTCATCCAGTACCACCACAGCACGTGCGGTTATGCCTGCCAGTGGGCCATCGGTAATCAATACACCGTAATCTTTTGCGAAATTTTTGTCCCGCATCATTGAAAGTGGTATAACCTTATCAATGTTTTCAACTCCGCAAAACCGGCCCATGGCAAATGGCAGGTCTGCAGATATTACCATCATGACTACATCGTTCCGGCTAGCGGCGAAGTCATTAAATTTTTTGGTGGAGGTTGCGCACACACCTGTGTCAAGGCTGGGCACAATATTCAGTAGTTTTTTCTTACCGGCAAAATTATCCAGGGTCAGGTTGTTTAACTCCTTATCCACCAGTGTAAAGGCCGGGGCTGTGCTGTTAACCGCAGGCAAATTGCCATTGGTGTTAATTTTATTGCCTTCTAATGTAATTGTAGCCATAGGAAAACTCCTTTGGTTGGGAGGGGCCGCCTGATACAGTCCGGCAGGCATATAATCATTTTAAATAATAAGTTAGGGGTCTCTGATTAAGTCTGCTTGAAATCAGGCTGTGGTGAGTGTTTAGATTTTTCGCGAAGTGAGGTGGAATAGTTATTCTATTGCAACGAAATCGGGAAAAATCTGCACACTTACAACCAGCATAAAACAATCATGACTTGATCAGAGGTTCCTTAGCTATAGTAAAACTGAAACGCTAGAGAAGTAAATGGATTTTTAGGCTGTTTTCGAAAACTGATACCGAGACTTAAGCCTTTTAATATTGATGGTTATTACCGTTCGATTATTGTTATTTATCAATAAACTCTTTGTACATACACCCTTATGGTCGGTATCATTCGCAGAATGATTTATATCGCATAAATACCGTTCCATGACTTGTTTGCAGCAATAACCTGGCGACATCAACTTTATGCAGCTGTGATGACAGATTGCTAAGCTTTACATCACACTGTTTTTTCAGGGGTAAATTTTTTGGAACTTAAAGACATCAATGACATTGAGAAAGCCACCAAATATGGGCGTTCTGAGATATTTCGCCTGGGCCTGGCTCTGGCGTTCATGGTTGGCATCATGTTGTTTACGGGTTCAACCATCAGTGGCATCGATGGCAATTATCTACTGGTCATGGCCGCCCTCATAGGTGGCTACATGGCTATGAATATCGGTGCCAATGATGTCGCCAATAATGTAGGACCTGCGGTAGGCTCCAGGGCCATGACATTGACGGGTGCCATAATTATCGCTGCTATCTTTGAAGTGTCGGGTGCGCTCATTGCCGGTGGTGATGTTGTGAGCACCATCAAGAAGGGGATTATCGACCCCAGTATGATCGCCGATACCAGCACCTTTATCTGGTTGATGATGGCGGCACTGCTGGCCGGAGCTGTATGGCTGAATATAGCGACAGCGCTGGGCGCACCGGTTTCAACTACCCATTCCATCGTGGGTGGCGTGCTCGGCGCCGGTATAGCGGCTGGCGGACTGGGTATAGCAAACTGGACAAAAATGGGACAGATTGCAGCCAGCTGGGTCATCTCACCGGTTCTTGGGGGCCTGATAGCGGCTCTGTTCCTGTATCTGATAAAGCGCACCATTACCTACGACAAAGATATGGCCCAGGCGGCGAGAAGAATGGTGCCAGTGCTGGTCGGCATTATGGCCTGGGCCTTTGGTACCTATCTGCTACTAAAGGGCTTTAAACATATCTGGAAAGTGGATTTTATAACGGCTTCACTCATTGGCCTGATCATCGCCGTGAGTATTTATTTTCTGGTTCGGCCCATGGTTGCAAAAGCCTCTCGAAAGATAAAAAATGATAAAACCGGTGTCAATCAACTGTTTACCATACCCCTTATTTTTTCAGCAGCATTACTGAGTTTTGCTCATGGTGCCAATGATGTAGCCAATGCCGTTGGGCCACTGGCGGCTATCAATGACGCTGTTCTTCATGGTGGGGTCATTCAGAAGGCCTCTATTCCGATCTGGGTGATGATGGTGGGTGCGGTGGGCATTGCACTTGGCCTGGCGCTGTATGGGCCTAAACTGATTCGCACAGTAGGTTCAGAAATTACCGAGCTGGATCAAACCAGGGCTTTCAGTATCGCCATGGCGGCTTCTATTACCGTAATTATTGCCAGTCAGCTGGGTTTACCGGTCAGTTCCACGCATATCGCGGTAGGTGGTGTTTTTGGGGTGGGTTTTTTACGTGAATACCTCAAGGCCAGCTACTCAAAAATGGTCGATGAAATCATTTCACATCATCATGACCAGGACGAAGCCGTGATCGAGGCTTTTCTGCTGGAATTTAAGTATGCTTCAATCAGAGAAAAGGCCCGCATGCTAAAACAGCTCAAGGAGCATTCTGCCAAAGCCGACCTGACCAAAAAAGAACGCAAGAGTCTGAAAAAAGTTTACCGACAGGAACTGGTGAAACGATCCCATCTGCTTAAAATTGCAGCGGCCTGGGTCATCACGGTTCCGGCTTCGGGGGCCATGGCCGCCTTATTCTATTTTGTATTAAGCAGCGTAATGTAGTTAAATTTCTCGGCCAAAATTAATCAGAGATTCCTTAATTAATAATATTAGTGATTATTATTTTGGCCCATATTTTCTTTAATTCATTCAAATGAGTGATTGTGAACTGGTTCACACAGGCTATACTTATTTTATAAGTAATCGTTTTATATAAGTAATTCAATATACACATATAGAATGGAGCCTCCAGTTATGGAACAAGCGCCTCAGAAAAATACCGATAGAAGGTACTATCACCGTACTGATATTGGTTCTCCCGTTGCATACAAACCCTATAATGATGAAAGTTATAAGGACGGAATACTGATAAATATCAGTGAAACCGGTGCGCTTATTGGGGTGAATGAAAAATTAGAGCTGGATACTCACCTGTACCTGAAAATGGAATCGGGTGAAGAAAACGAACCCCCCATCCAGATGCTGGCGGAGACCATACGCGTAGCTGAAAAACTGGAGGGCTATGAATATTGTTATGGCTGTATGATTCTGGATGTGTTTTATTAATCAATAATTGACTGGACTCGTGCACAGCAGCAAGTTGTTAATTTTATTTTTTTATCTGTTCGCGAACTAAAGCTCACGGTTACCTCAATGGTTGAACTTTAGTTCGCGAAAGTTTTTCAGGCTAATAACAATAGCTGTTATTATTATCGCCTTCTTCCGTTTTATATCTTCACTCGCACACAATCACAGTCATCGTATTCATCATCATTCAGCGCCTTATAAAAGGCCTCGCCGACCATCTTATGCACACGTGTTGTGGGATGAATTTCATCAAAGAAAATAAACTGATCAAAATTTACACCGTAGTTACAGTCGGGATGAAAGAAGTATGCATCCGCATCATAAACAAGCGTACTGAAACAGGCCTCAGTGGAATTACTGAAGCCATACTTGTCGGCTTTTTTCAGAAGCTTGTCAAAAAATTTAAACAGGTCGAATTCGCTAATGTTTATACTGGAGTCAGCTTCAAGCTGTTCAGCAATACCATGCATTTCTGTCTTAAAAAGATTGCTGAGTAAAAGAGCACGATCAACCAGTTCGGGATCATCGGTGGCAAAAAACCGGGTTTCAGGTATTACACTGATATTTGGTGAGTTAACCAGCAGAAACGAACGTGCGCCGGCCTGAGCCAGGCTTTCAATGGCATGACGAACTTCAGTAACAGCGGCCTTTACCAGCGATTGTGCGAGCGCAAAATCCTGCACATAAACGGCATCGCGAACATCATTGCCACCAATAAACATCACATACAGGGCATCTGCAGGGGCCACAAAGCCATGGTTGGCGTGGAAACTGATTAACTGGGTGTTCAGATCATATATATCGTTACCATAGGCATTAGCGCGTGCCACGGCATAATTGCTGCCCACTTCGGGGCCCACCAGGTGCAAGGATGCTTCAGCCGAGAGCCCGAGCCTGGCCGCCAGTGTTTCCACCGCCACAGGACCGTTGCTGACCCGGTTCATGTAGTAGGGCGCTGGTAAATCCCCGCCGATAGAGGCCAGGTTGCCGGTATCCGACAAACTGTCACCAAATACATATATCTGGCTGAACGAGGGTGCCGCCTGAACCCATGATGAGAATATTAGTAATAAAGGAATAATGAATTTAAGCAGGTGATTTTTAGACATTTTACTTTCTCCATTTTTCTGAGGTGCCTGAATCCTGCAAGGCATTTATTAGCATAGAACAAAAGTATTCTAATGTCATTTGTAAGCTCAAAGTTGTAAGTTGTAAGTTGTAAGTTGTAAGTCGGGGTACTGCTGTCCCACAAACGCGTCATTCCCGCGTAGGCGGGAATCCAGCGATCGTGACGCGTATGCCAATCAATAACTTACTGGATGCCCGTTTGCGCGGGTATGATATTGTTCCCGCTTTTGAAACGCCATGTCTATAGGCAGTTGATCCTATTACAAATACTGAAATAGCAGTATTTAATGCTTGTTCTACATGTTCATGTAGGATTGTAGTGTAAGTCGGGGAGCTATGGTCTGCTTTTTAATAGCTTGTTTGTTGCCGATCAATGACAGGCGTAGGCTTCATTCTTATAGTTAATAAAGAAGTTTTTTATTAGGAGAGGATGATGGAGATTAATACTTTACCTAAATACGATATGAGCGACAATCCAACACACTGTTGTCCGCGATTTAAATCGGAAGGCTGGGATGGACAGGAGCTTCACTTTAAAGATAAGTTATTCGTCAAGGCTAAAACCAGAAGTATTTTTCACATCCCGATTAATATGGGATCGGTATTCTCAAAAACATTAAGCGCTATAGAAAGTGCTGACGCTATGAACGAGGACGACTTCATTGTTTTATCCAATGATCCTTCGGCATGGACCAGTGAGCATTATTTTTCAGTAAGCAAAGAAATACCCGATCAGGAAATGGTACATATGACAGGTGATTATCTGACTAAGGTTTTTGAGGGACCATATAAAAACGTACCCAAATGGGAAAAAGAGATGGAAAAACTTGTTGATAGCAAAGGAATGAAAACAAATAAAATGTATTTTTTCTATACCACCTGCCCGAAGTGCGCCAGATACTATGGCAAAAATTATATGGTGGCTGTGGCTGAAGTGTAATTTACAGATGCTTAATCGTAAGTGATCGGGAGATGTTATAATTGTTGCTGTTTCAATTCCACCAGAGTCGTTCCGGGAGGCATAAAAAATGTCCGATTGCTGCTCAGTAAGTGAATCAGATCCAGATAAAACAGCCCCGGACAAATCAAGTCGGCATGTTTGCCCGCAAAACGGCACAGCCTGTGCACAGGTCGCCAGAACAACCATGTTGCACCATATTCAGCAACCCTGGCTGCAGGCATTAAAAGATCAAAATTATTATTTTTGTGATGATCCCGACTGCGAGGTGGTGTATTTTGGTGAAGATGACAGCATCATTAAAAAATCACAGTTGCGCACACAGGTGGGAATTAAAGAATCATCCCCCCAGGCACTCCTCTGTTACTGCTTTGGAGTAAGCCGGCAAATGGCGGAAACCAGTCCACAGGCCAGAGAATTTGTAGTACAGCAAACCCGGCAATCTGTGTGTGCCTGTGAAACGCGCAATCCCTCCGGGCGTTGTTGTTTGAAGGATTTCCCAAAAAACTAATGGCTAAGCGGAATCAGGAAACAGGCATATTTCAGTACTCAGGTCGCACTGGTACCTGTGGTTAGGAACCGCTCTAAAAAATTAAAAAAATAATGCTATAAACTCTATTAGCGACAATAGACTTTCCTGTGTATTCATGCACAGCAATGTAATGTTTAATGATCGAATAGTCAGGTTTTGCCCGGCCCACAGGTGAAGGCAATGAAGCCGGAGTAATAGTGCATATCTGGGGCAGCTATAATATATAGGGAACCTCTGATTAAGTCTGGACACTTTTCTCCAGTATAAAACAATCACGACTTGATGAGAGTTTCCATATTTAAGCAATAAAAATAGAATCTCTTTAATGCAGTGAATAACATAATTGAAGGAATCGGTCATGTTCTATCGCCTCACAGCAACCGTGATACTTATTACTGGTCTCGCATTCGTCACTGCCTGTTCGGTTAAAACCCTGTACAACCAGCTGGATTACCTGATACCGGAATATGTTACCGGCATGGTTACGCTGGATGATATTCAGGAAATAGAACTCGAACAGCGAACAGCCTTACTGCTGAAGTGGCATCGTCATACCGAATTGAAACTATACTCAGAATGGCTGCGCGGAGTACAGAAGGATGTAAAGTCCACACTCACCGAAGAAAAGGTGCTGTTACGCATAATTGAATTAGACCAGTTCTGGCATTCATTGATGGTAAAGGTGAATGATGACATGGCTCAGGTTCTGCCTAAGCTGAATCAACAGCAGCAGGATGAACTGTTTGCCAGCCTGGCGCATAAAAACGAAAAATTCCGCGAGGAATATGTCGATCTGGAGCAGGATGAGCTGATTGAGAGTTATCGTGAACGCTTACAGGATAATTTTGAAAGCTGGATCGGTGAATTAACCAAAGCCCAGGCGCTTAGAGTAAAACAGGCCGCGCAACAACTCGTGAGCACTGCAGAACTAAGGTTGCAGCACAGGCTTTCGTGGCAGTTCGGTATTCAAAAAATTCTGGCCAGGCCAGGTACACCAAACAGCAAGGCCGAGCAATTACGGAAATTTTTAACGGGGTTCGAAAAAATAAACAACCAGGCCATGAAAGGAAACTCAGAATTAAACAGGAATATCATCGCCAGTCTAACCGTGTACATATCCAGCAGCATGACAAAAGAACAGAAGGTCCATTTCATGGACAAAACAAATGACTATATTCGGATGCTTACGGAGTTGGCGGAAAATCGATGAAAGGTGAGATGGTGAGTCGAAAGTTGTAAGTCTTAGGTCTTAGGTCTTAGGTCTTAGGTCTTAGGTC
>CBDULX010000005.1:0-35932 GCA_965368175.1 uncultured Gammaproteobacteria bacterium
CCGCAGGGCAAGCCACTGGAAATTCAGATTCGCACTAAAGAAATGCATGAATTTGCCGAATATGGGGTGGCTGCACACTGGCGCTACAAGGAAGGTTCTCAAACGGATAACAGCCTCGAGCGAGGAGTAGCGTCTCTTCGAAAATTACTTGATCCAAATGAAACCGAAGATGATGAACTGATCGACAGTTTTCATACCGAGCTGTTTCCGGACAGGGTGTTTGTATTGACCCCTACCGGTAAAGTCATGGATTTGCCCCAGGGATCGACCCCCCTGGATTTTGCCTATGCGGTACACACGGAAATTGGTCATCGTTGTCGTGGTGCCAAGGTCAATGGGCATATCGTTCAGCTGACCCGTGAACTGCATAATGGCGAGCAGGTTGAAGTACTGACCACCAATCGTTCTGAACCCAGCCGGGACTGGATGAACCCCAATCTGGGGTATCTCAAAACCAGCCGGGCCAGGGCCAAGGTGAGAAGCTGGTTCAAACATCAGGATTTCCATATCAATCTGGCGGATGGCAAATCGGTGTTTGAACGAGAATTACACCGACAGGGTTACAACAAGGTCGATACCAATAAACTTATCAAGCATTTCAAACAGGCATCACTGGATGATTTTTATGCTTCTATTGGCCATGGTGACATCACCAGTGGACAGATTGCCAGTGCCTTACAGGACATCAACAGCCCGGATGATAAGGATGAAATTCCACTGGTTGCACGGAAAAAAACCAGCCAGAAAAAAACGTCATCGGCAGATGAGGTCCGGGTGAGAGGTGTCGGCAATTTACTGACGACGATTTCCAGCTGCTGCAAACCTATGCCTGGTGATCCTATTATTGGCTTTATTACCCGTGGTCAGGGCGTCACCATTCATCGTAAGGACTGTAGTAATGTTATCAATCTGGAAGATAATAAACGTGACCGCCTGATCGAGGTCGACTGGGGTGTTGAACTGGCCAAAACCTACCCTGTGTCTATCCATATAGAGGCGATTGATAGACAGGGTTTATTGCGGGATGTCAGTCGGGTACTGGCGGATGATAAAGTGGATGTTATAAGTGTTAATACACTTTCTAACAGGGATGATCAAACCGCTAATATGACGATTCTCGCTGAAATTAGTGATTTGCAACAACTGGGCAGGTTAATGGATAAGATCACTCAATTGCCTAATGTTACCAGGGTGGCCAGAAGCCGTGTTTAACTGAACTGTGGTATTGCATGAAACCCGTTATTCGAATAATTCTGTACAGTGTGATTGCAGGCGGGCAGACGCTACTGCGGCCTGCATTAGCGGCTGATACATACATTCAGTGGCAGGCAGAAGGCCTGTCAATCGTAAAGCCACTGGGCGGCCTGAAAGGGGATCCTGAAAGAGGGCGTGAAATTGCAAAGTCCAGTGATGCAGGCAACTGTCTGGCCTGTCATCACTTACCCATACCAGAAGAAAGTTTCCATGGCACGGTTGGTCCAGACCTGAGCCAGCTTGCTACACGTCTTAATGAGGCAGAAATACGCTTTAGAGTGGTTGATGAAAAAATGATCAACCCGATGACTATCATGCCTGGTTATTATCGCCATCCGGATAAATTTAATCAGGTAAGCAAGGATTACGCAGGCAAAACCTTTTTAACGGCACAACAGCTTGAAGATGTTGTGGCCTATCTGGTGACCCTGAAATGATGCTTGTTGTTAGATCTAACTTGCGAAATTTCATTTGCCTGGCGCTTCTATTCCAGCTAACGAATGCGTATGCCAATGACCCTGTGTCCGGTTACCAGTTCCTTAGTCCGATGACACAGGAAATGCAGGACGACGAATTTGCCAATCCAGGCATGGCGGCGGTTGAGCATGGTCGTAAAATGTTCCACAGGGTTGGCAATAGTGGTAAATCCTGCGCAAGTTGCCACGGTGACGATGGCGAAAAAATTGACATTAAAAAAATTGCCCGTTACCCGGTTTATAATGAAGATCAGTTACGTCCATTTACCTTGCAGGAGCAGATCAATCTGTGCTGGGAGGATCATCTGGATAACCCTCCTTTTGTTTATGATTGCAAAGAAGTGGTAGCACTGGAAACCTATGTACGTTTTCTGGCCAGGGGTGAACCGGTAAATGTCGATATCAGTGGGCCGATGAAGCAGCATTATGAATCCGGTCAGGAACTATACCATACA
This sequence comes from uncultured Gammaproteobacteria bacterium, assembly GCA_965368175.1. Lineage (GTDB taxonomy): Bacteria > Pseudomonadota > Gammaproteobacteria > SZUA-229 > SZUA-229 > CBDULX01. The sequence continues at coordinate 2,186 of CBDULX010000005.1, forward strand.
CGATTTGGCCAGTTAGATATGGCCTGTGTGCATTGTCATGTTTATCATCAGGGTAGTCGAATGAGGGGGCAGGTGCTAACACAGGGGCAGAGTAATGGCTTCCCTGAATACCGATTGGGTACGGGTAGAATCACCAGTCTTCACAAAAGGCTTAGTGAATGTTTTGTATCATTTCGGGCTGAGTCGTTTGATCGTGGCTCTGATGAATTTATCGATCTGGAAGTCTATATTAATGCCAGGGGAAATGGTCTGAAAATAGAAACCCCCGCAGTGCGTTATTGAGAGGCTCCCTGGTGTTCTATAGTAAAAGTTCTGGCCGCTTAAGTAGCTGTTCAAAGTCAGCATCTGGCAGTGGCCGGCTTATATAAAAGCCCTGAGCAATATCGCAGTTCAATTCATTTAAATGGCTGAAGGTGGATTCCGTCTCAATGCCTTCAGCGACTACCTTCAGGCCCAGGTTATGCGCCAGTTCAATAGTTGAATGAACAATGACCTCGTCATCAAGATTTTTACCCATATCCATGATGAAAGAGCGGTCTATTTTTAATTCACTCACCGGCAGGCGCTTGAGTCTGCTTAAAGATGAATATCCGGTGCCAAAATCGTCAATCGAAAGTGTAATGCCAAGGTTTCGTATATACTGAAGTGTATCAGAAAGGTGGTCGTATTCAGATAAGAAAAGCGTTTCGGTGATTTCAAAAATCAGTTGCTCACCAATATTATGTGAGGGAATGGAGGATTCGAGGAAAGAGCGAAACTCGGGGTTCATCAATGTTTGTGTTGATATATTAATCGCCAGTTGCATATTTCTAGTGAGACTCGACCAGTTAGATAAATACTGAATAGCGGTTTCAATGACCCAGTAAGTATACTTATGGATGAGGCCGGTTTCTTCCAGGTCATTAATGAAAATATGGGCAGGTATTGAGCCTCTGACCGGGTGTTCCCAGTAACCGAGTATTTCAGCGCCAATTAAATGCCTGCCTGGAATGGTGACCTTGGGCTGGAAACGTAATTCAAACTGTTGTTTGTCAATGGCATTACGTAAATCTGCCAGCAATGTTAGTTGCGCCGGTGAGGATGTGCTGATTTCAGAAGTATAAACACAGATGCCTGAATGATTTTCTTTGGCACAGTACATGGCCTGATCTGCATGCTGTAAAAGGACACTAAAATCGTTTCCATGTTGTGGGTAAATTACCGCTCCGATACTGGCGCTTACTGCGATTTTGGTGTCATACACGTCAAACTGTTTTTCCAGGTGTTTGAGTAAGGCATGACCACGGGCGAGCGTTTGCTCTTCATCATGGTCAGGATATATTAGAATAAACTCATCACCCCCCAGGCGGCTCAGCGTCTCATCCGGATCAACGAGGTCCAGCAACCGTTGAGCAACCAGGTGTAATAAATAATCCCCCCGATCATGCCCAATATTTTCATTAATACGTTTGAAGTTATCTATGTCGACCAGCAGCAGGCCTACATGGCTACTGTTTTTTGCGGCACTGGTGAGATTCTGATTCAGGCGGTCGTGAAATAGCGAGCGGTTGGGTAGCCCGGTGATGGAATCGTACAATGACAGATATTCCAGTTCGCGACTGCTTTCTACCAGTTCGTTATTTTGTCGCTCAAGGCGCATTTGATAAATGTCAGTTAATCGTTTGGCATCTTCTATTTGTTGAACGGCCATGGCATTTTCAATGGCAATAGGTACGATACTGGCAAACAGGGATAACAGGTTCAGGTCGCGACGACTAAATTCAGTACCTCCGATTTTATTGATCCCGGCAATGCCGCCTAACAAATGCTTCTTGCCCTGCAGGGGAACCAGAATAACCGAGCCGGCCTGCTTTTCCCAATGGTTACGTTCTTCTTCAGTCAGTTCATCCAGTACACCACGCCACCAGGCGCGTTTATGTTTCCATACCCAGCCGCAGATGCCATAATCAAGGGGCAAAGATTCCCCCACAATTTCAGTCGCATTTTCCCCTGAGCCACTACGATAGGTGTAAGTTTCACAGTTTGAATCAAGAATAGGGATGAGGAGGGTTTCGGCCTGAATAAGTTCCCTTGCGTGCTCAGCAACCAGCTGGAATACTTTTTCCAGGTCAAGTTCATTTCCTACAGCCGAAAAGGTTTTCCGGAGAAGCTCAATTTCCGCTTCTCTATCTTTCAGGTGCTGCTTGAGGTCATTTAATTGTAGTTGTTCTATTTTTTTAATAACAGCCACACGTGTTACCTGGAAGTTACAGATTTCCACTTGAGTCCATTCCAGGAGAAGTCATTTGTATATTATAGTTATTTATATGCTAGGGAGCTTCTGATTAAGTATATGATGCTTCTGCTGACCTGAAGCCATCATATACTTAATCAGAGGTTCCCTAGCTTAGCAGGAATATAATTTAAGTGAAATATTTGAATCTGTTTTTAAATAGGAATTTATCCTGTTATTAGTTTTTTTAATCAGGGTTTCCTTAGTACTGCTTCATTAACAGATATAACAACACAACATTGCCAATAAATAATAAAGCAGAAATGGATTGCCATACCAGTATTGGGCTTTGTTCGATTAAGGGTATATTTTTTTTCATGAACAGATCATTGGGATGGGTCAGGTCATAGAAAAATTCAGAGAAGGTATCATATCGCATTCTATGATCACAGCGTACTGATTTTTCGATGGCACCATCTAACCATAGTGGGATCATGGGGTTGTATTTGATGGATGGTGTGTATTTTATTTTGGAAATATTGCGCCAGTTTGAATTTTTGTTCAGTTGATCACCATAAGGCAGATGCCCGGTCAGTATTTCGTAACAGATTATACCCAGGGAAAACAGGTCAGATTTGTTGCTGCCGGCCATCCCTAGCAGGTATTCGGGGGCGGTATAGTTTTTGGTTCCCAGTAATTCCATACGTTCAACCGGGGTGCTGATTTCCTGTATGCCCGCAATCTTGATGGATCCAAAATCGATAATCTTTACAGTGTTGTCTTCGGTAATAATAATATTGTCTGGTTTTAAATCCCGGTGAAGCATTTCCATTTTGTGAATTGCACGTAAACCCTGAATGATCTGGTTAATTATTCCCATAACTGTATCTATGTCTGGTTTGGGGTGTTGCTTGATCCATTCCCCCAGGGTAATGCCTTCGATATATTCCATCAGGAAATACATGAATTTTCCAGGCCTGTTCTGTTCATAGGTTTCCAGAACATTGCGGTGTTTGATACGTTTGCCTGCCCATTCTTCCAAATGGAACTGTTCTATGTAAGATGGGTCATCGTCGAAGTTTATCGATGGTGTTTTCATGACCATCTGCTGTTGCGACTCTTCATCCTTTACCAGATAGAGTTGACTGGTTGAACTACTGGATATTTCCCTGATGACTCTATAGCCATCGATTAGCATTCCAGGTTCCAGTTCAGGTGGGAAGGGTAATCTGGTAAGCTCACGATAAACTTCATTGGCTTCCTGGCTGGGTAAGCTGTCGATCCGGATCAGCTGGCAGGTAACATTGTCATGGCTGTTATTTTCCAGGGCGCTGGATACTATGTTATCTGCAATAACATCCAGTGCACTATTGCTCTTTAGAAGTTGTTTAATCTGTTTATCATTCAGGTAATCATGTACACCATCGGTAGTCATTACATAAATATCACCCATTTCTGCTTCTGAAATTTTGTAATCTATATCCAGATGTAAGTCGATGCCTATGGCACGATTCAGGTAGTTTTTCTCCTGAGAAATCCAGACTCGATGATCATTGGTCAGTTGTTCCAGATAGCCATCGCGATAGCGATAGATTCTAGAATCACCAATATGGAAAATATGGGCAGTGGTTGATTTCAAAACCAGGGCACTGAAAGTCGATACCATGGCCTTGGCATGTTCGTCATGGCTTTTGCCATATAACCAGCTGTTAAGTGCAGTGAGGACTTTAGCGCCAGACGTTTTGACGGTCCAGGAGTCTGCGGTACTGTAGTAGTCGTTAATGAAACCCTTTACGCAGTATTCACTGGCCTCTTTAGGTTTTTCGCAACTGCCCATGCCATCTGCGATAACCGCTGCTATACCTTTAATTTCCAGTATTTGATCGACAGGGCATAACACACCATAGGAATCTTCGTTGGCATCCTTGATACCTTTGTCAGTGCTTTGACCAATGGATACAGTTAGCTGACTTGTCATTTTATTTTTGGTGATCTGAATGTGAATACAATGACGCAAAGACGCAAAGAACTAATATACTATTTTCTTTACATCTTTGCGTATCCCAGGTGCATAGATTTTTGCGTCAATGATTTTTATGTTGATGAAGCCAGTATCAGGATACTTCAATCATCTCAACAGTACCATCCGGCATAACCTCAGCCATGTGGCCTGCTGGTTCATCCATAAACAGTGCTACCACCAGTAGTGTAAGTACCGCTGCACCAGCGATGACCAGGAAAAAAGTGGCCGGTGTTACAAATGAATACACAGTAAGGAAAGTGACTGCACCAACATTACCATAGGCGCCGGCCATTCCGGCTATCTGCCCCGTCATACGACGTTTGACCAATGGCACCATGGCAAAAACCGCACCTTCACCTGCCTGTACAAAGAATGAGCAGGCCATGGTGGTAACAACGGCCAGGGCTATCATCCAGGTTGAATTAATCTGGCTCATCATCAGATAGCCGACGGTCAGGCCGGATAACAGTATCAGCATCATTTTCTTGCGACCAAACTTGTCACTGAACAGTCCGCCACTGGGACGTGCCACCAGATTCATAAAGGCATAACCTGCGGCTAGCATACCAGCCATTACCTGAGTCAGTTCGAACGTATCCATGAAAAACCCTGGCAACATGGAAACCACGGCCAGTTCAGAACCGAAGGTCACCAGGTAGGCCAGATCGAGTACCGCTACCTGTTTGAATTTATAGCGATGAATTTCAGGTACTTCTTCAGTGAATATGTGTTTGTTGATTTTCCAGATATGGCTGAACTGATAAACAAACATGGCCGCCAGAATGATATAGATCATCAGCTCAGCAGTGGCAGTAAGCATACCCAGATTATCCGGACCCAGTTTCCAGTTGAGTACTGCCAGTGCCAGATACATAGGAATGTTCATAATGCAGTAAAGGAAGAAATCGCCCTTACTGGTAACTTCCATGGCGCCGGTTTTTCTGGGTTTAAAATAGGTTGAGCCTTTGGGTGTATTATGAACATTCAGGTAGTAGATAACTGAATAGATCAGTGCGATAACGCCGGTAGACGCAATAGCGTAACGCCAGCCGTTTTCGCCGCCGTAGATTAATGCCAATGTTGGCAGGGTCATAGCAGCGGCGGCAGACCCAAAGTTACCCCAGCCACCATATATTCCTTCAGCAACACCCACCTGTTTGGCGGGGAACCATTCACCAATCATGCGAATGCCGATGACGAAACCGGCGCCGACGAAGCCCATCAGAAATCGCATTATGGCCATCATTTCAAAGCTGTCGGAAATGGCAAAAATGAAACACAGAATACTGGAACTGGCCAGTAGCATGGTGTACATGATTTTGGGACCAAATTTGTCTACCAGCATGCCAATGATAATTCGTGCAGGAATGGTGAGTGCAACATTGAGAATCAACAAGGTTTTCCATTGCTGTGACGTCAGATCAAAAGCCGCCATGACCGATTCTTTAAAGGGCGCAAGGTTGAACCACATGACGAAACTTAGAAAGAATGCAAACCATGTGAAATGCAAAATGCGGGAATTGTCGCTTAAGGAAAAAAGATTAAGTTTTGATGACGTCACTTCGGGACACTCCTGTATTTGATGTGACATCAATACAGCACATTTGATGCCAGATGTAATTATCTATTTATAATCAAATAGATAAGCCAAATACTAGAGAGTAGGTCGGCGGATTACGCTCAATTTAAGTGCAGTGCATAAGGGCAATGCACAGCAATTTATTCTGATGTAACAATATGGTGCGGCCAGATTAATGTTTGTTCATTTAATACAGGTTTAAACCGATATATTAATGCACTCTTATTTGCTGTGATGAGTATATGTGCACCAGGCTGGTGCAATTTATTGAGTGCAGAAATTATAAATAACCGAGAAATAAACTATTAATTCTTTAAATAACAGTTGCTTAATGCCTGCTTGATTTTGTGGCACATGTTTTGCATTCGTACCAGCAAACTTTAATTGCCCCTTTTTGGAGTCTGGCTACATGAAAGAAAAACTGGTTGTCATCGGGAATGGCATGGCTGGCATGCGAACAGTGGAAGAACTGTTAGAAATTGCCCCTGAAAAATTCGATATTACTGTATTCGGTGCTGAACCATACGGTAACTACAACCGTATTCTGTTATCTCCTGTGCTTGCTGGCGAAAAAACCATCGATCAAATCATGCTTAATGATTTGCAATGGTACGAAGACAACAACATAAGCTTACGCAAAGGGGTGAAGGTCAGCACTATTGATCGAAACAAATGCAAGGTGATTGCGGATGACGGTACGGAAGCAGAATACGATCGACTGTTGATTGCGACAGGTTCCGATCCTTTTATCATTCCAGTGCCTGGTCATGACTTGCCGGGTGTGATCAGTTTCCGTGATATCCATGATGTTGATTTGATGCTTGAAGCGTCTAAAACCAGAAAACATGCAGTGGTCATCGGTGGTGGTCTGTTAGGTCTTGAAGCCGCCAATGGTTTGATGAAGCAGGGCATGAGTGTAACCGTTGTACATTTGATGGACTGGTTGATGGAACGCCAGATGGATGAAGTGTCCGGCGAAATGTTAAAGAAATCGCTGGAAGACAAGGGCATGCAGTTCATGATGAAAGCTTCTACCCAGGAAATTGTCGGTAACGGCAAGGTAGAAGGCATTAAGTTTGTCGATGGTTCAGAGCTGGCGACCGATCTGGTTGTTATGGCAGTGGGTATTCGACCCAACATCGAACTGGCCAAAAAATGTGGTCTGCATTGTGAACGCGGTATCGTGGTGAGCGATACTCTGCAAACCTTCGATCCCAAAATTTATTCTATCGGTGAATGCGTACAGCACCGTGGCATGGTGTATGGCCTGGTGGCTCCATTGTTTGAAATGGCCAAAGTGTGTGCCAATCACCTGGCTGAATACGGCATCGGTATTTATAAAGGTTCTGTGACTTCAACCAAACTGAAAGTGACCGGTATCGATTTATTTTCCGCTGGCGATTTTATGGGTGATGACACCACAGAAGATATTGTGGTGCGCGATGCTACTCGTGGTATTTATAAAAAGATTGTTATTAAGGACAACAGGATTAAAGGTGCTGTGCTTTATGGTGATTCCATAGACGGTGCCTGGTACTTCCAGCTCATGCGTGAACAAACCAATATTTCCGATATCCGTGATCAACTGATGTTTGGCCAGGGGCATCTGGGCGATTCAGGGCACGGTGGAAATGTGGTTGCCAATATGTCTGATGATGCCGAGATCTGTGGTTGTAACGGCATCTGTAAAGGTACTGTGGTTAAAGCCATAACTGAAAAAGGTCTGTTTACACTTGAAGAAGTGCGTTTACACACCAAAGCTTCTTCATCCTGTGGTTCCTGTACCGGTCTGGTGGAGCAGTTGCTTGAGTCTACCCTGGGTGGCGACTACGAAGCCCCCGAAGCCAAAACCATGTGTGGCTGTACCGAACATACCCACGACTATGTGCGTGCTGCCATTCGTGATCAGAAGTTAACCAGCATCCCTGAAATTATGCAAAAACTGAACTGGAAGCATACCGATGGTTGCGCCTCCTGTCGTCCGGCCCTGAACTATTATGTACTCAGCAGCTGGCCTGAAGAAGCGAATGATGATAACCAGTCACGGTTTATTAATGAGCGAGCTCACGCCAATATTCAGAATGATGGGACCTATTCAGTAATCCCTCGTATGTGGGGTGGCATGACTACACCCAAAGAATTACGTGCCATTGCTGATGTGGCTGAAAAGTTCGAACTGGATACCGTGCATGTTACCGGTGGTCAGCGTATTGGCCTGTACGGCATCAAGAAACATGAACTGCCTTTAATCTGGAAAGACCTTAATGAGCAAGGTCTGGTATCCGGCCATGCCTATGGTAAAGCCCTGCGTACGGTCAAAACCTGTGTCGGTAAAGAATGGTGTCGTTTCGGTACCCAGGACTCAACCGCACTGGGTATTAAACTGGAACAGATGAGCTGGGGTTCCTGGATGCCGCATAAATTCAAGATGGCTGCATCCGGTTGTCCGCGTAACTGCGCCGAAGCCACCATCAAGGACTTCGGTGTGGTGTGTGTGGACTCCGGTTACGAATTACACATCGGTGGTAACGGGGGTATCAAGGTACGCGCTACCGATTTACTGACCCGTGTGGATACCGAAGAAGAAGCACTGGAATACTCAGCGGCATTCATCCAGTTATATCGTGAACAGGCCCGCTATCTGGAGCGGACTGCGCCCTGGATAGAGCGAGTGGGTTTCAGTTATGTGAAAGAGCAACTGGTGGATGATGATGAAAATCGTAAAATACTGGCTGAGCGATTCAAAGTCTCGCAGAGCTTAAATCAGACCCAGGACGATCCATGGACCTTGCGTTCAAAAGAAGCTAAGGATGCTTATGAGTTTACACCACTGAAAGTGGTTTCTTCATAGGGATGCTCTCAAGCTAGTTTGCCCCTTGATGACAGGGGGCAGATTTAAACATTACAGAATTATTTAAGGTTAATAACATGTCAGACTGGATAGAAGTAGGTTCAATCAATGATATTCCAAAACTGGGTGCACGCGTGGTGGTAACCAGTAACGGTGATATAGCCGTATTCAGAAACAACAATGATGATGTATTTGCATTACGTGATCAATGCCCGCATAAACAGGGCCCGCTATCGCAGGGCATCATCGCTGATAAAACAGTAACCTGCCCATTACATAACTGGAAAATTTCACTGGAATCCGGTGAAGCCCAGGGCCCGGATGAAGGCTGTACCGGTGTATACCCTGTGAAACTGGAAGGTGACACCATTTTTCTGAATTTAAATAAATAATTATTTGCCGCAGACGACTGCATTGATGCAGGAGGTAGAACGACTCAGGAGAGAAAGTCGAGGAGCAGTTGTCGAGACTCAATTACCGAGGCACAGAGAACGCAGAGAATAATTAAATTATTTAAGAATCATGGGATTTTCTTAAACGATGAAACAAACTCAGTATACAATTATTCGTAAGTAAGTGCTTTGCTGTATTAAAGTAACTTGAATTTTACCGGCATTTTAAGCAGTGCACTCACAGGTTTACCATCCACCCTGGCAGGCACAAATGTGGATGCGTTGATAGCATTTATGGCAGCCTGATCGAAACTCTCGCCAGCTGATTTTAAAATGGTAATCTGTCGGACCTTGCCGGTTTTATCAAGCAGTACCACCACCTCCACAGTACCGGTAATGCCGCTGGCTCGCATATTCTCAGGATAAACCGGTGTTTCCTGGTGTATAAAACGCGGCAGATCGCTGAGTTTAAAATAGGGTACTGGTGTTGGCAGGCTGGTTTCTTCAACGTTGCTTTCTTCTATCGTCTCTTGCTTATTGGACAAGTTACTCAGATCAGGGGCAGTATTTTTTATGGGGGTGGTTGTCTGGGTTTTTTTTCTGGGTTTGGGGGGGGTGACGGGTTCAGTTTTCTGAGTTTGTTTGACGGGTTTAGCCTGTATTTGACTTTTTGGCAGTTCGAGCAGATTTAGAATTAACATGGGCCTGTTGTCAGAACTGGATGATTGAACAGCCGATAACACCTGGATCATAAAAATCAGGTAGATTGACAGCGCCACACCACCAATGGCAGATATCAGGCGCAGTCGTGTATTATCACTGGCCAGGTTTATCATCCGTCGCAATACCAAGAAGTCTGGCACCACTGGTTTTAGCGGCATCTATCAACTGAATGAGTATGCCTGTGGTTGAGCGTTTATCGGCTTTAATAACTACAGATACACCTGGGTTCAGTTTAACTTCTGTTTCAAGTAATCGTTGGATTTCATCGACGGTGACGGATGAGTTTTTAAAATAAATCCTGTTATTTTCATCGAGTTTGAGTATTAGATGATTGTCTGGTAAACGACTTCGTTGTTCAGATTCCGGCTTTTCGATGACTATGCCCTGATCCGGAAATACCGTGGTCACCATGAAGAAAATTAATAACAGGAAAACCACATCAATTAATGGCGCCATACTGATTTCTGGTTTGCCGGTATTGAGCCTGGGTATTTCTAGATCACTCATTGATTCAGTCCTGCTTGAAGCTGGCTATGTCTCTGTGAATCAGTATTTGCATGGTCTGGCTGGTGGTCACCATGAGTTCATTAACCTTTCTTGAAAGCAAATGATGCAAAAATATCACCGGAATGGCAAAAATCAGGCCACTGGCCGTGGTTAACAGGGCCTGCGAAATACCCGAAGCCATTTGTTCCGGTTTGCCTGTGCCATGCAGGGCAATCACTTCAAATACATTGATCATACCTGTAACCGTGCCTAACAGGCCCAGCATAGGTAATAGAGCTCCCAGAGTGGCAATGGTCGGTAAGCTGCCTTCAATGATGGGACTGATGCCAGCCAGCTGGATATTCATTTCTTTAATCAGGTCATCTTTGTTGAAAATTTCTTTCCAGTTCATCTGTCGCAAAATAAGCGCCGCTGGACTGGCTTGCTCGCTTTCATTAATGATGTTACAGGCAGGGTCTTCGAGTAAGTTCTGGTAATCAGTGCGGGCGGATTTTATGTGCGAGTAAACACGAATGCTCTGCCAGATAAGCATGCCGAAAGCGATACAGGCGGCCACAAAGATCACCCACATAATTGGGCCACCTTTATCCATCTGGTTGAGTAAATTAAAATCAATCATGAATGAATCCTGCTATTTTATTTCGAGTTAAAAATTAATTTCGACACCAAAAAATGGGAAAAATGACATACCGGTCACTTCGGCTGGATTACCGATTTTCTCGTATTCATTACCATAATCATAACTGACTACGTTTTCGCGGAAAGTAATATTCTGTAAATCCAGATAAACTTTCATTTTTGATTCTTTCATCAACATCTCACGGGCAATGCGCAGGTCGATTTTATAATAAATGGGAGTGCGTTCTGCATTATGAGTGCCATATTCAGCTATCCATCGACTGGTGTCATCGAGGGGATCTTCCCGTTGGCGAGCGATAACCTCTGTGTAGGGCGTGCCGGAATGCACTTCCGCTTTCATACTCCATTCCCAGCGTTTCCAGCTTTCCCCGCGAAACGGCTGACCCCAGACGGTAGTTAAAGTGAGGGGCTGATCGCCAGAGAAGTCACGGGTCAGACCGGTCAGCTCATTGGTTCGTTCCGTTTTACCCCAGGATAATGCCAGCCAGCCCATTTTGCGATTACGGGGCTCACGTTTAATAAATATATCAACACCATAGGCTTCACCGCTACCATCATTAGAAAAATTGTCAGGTGGTAAATTGCCATCAATGGCGATGACCAGATCGGTCATCGGCTTGTGGTAAACCTCGGTTTTCAGGCTGTATAAAGGATTGAAATGGTATTCCAGGCCAAGGATTCGGTGTTCAGCCTGAGTCATCAGCAGTCCTGGATTGCCAAAACCTTCGACGATTTCTGTGCCTTGAGGTGTCTGCACATATCGCCCCCAGGATGCGGTGAGCTTAAGCCTGTCTGTTGCCTGATATTCCAGGCTGAGTCTGGGTGACCATTCCTGGGATTCAAAGCCCCCACTCACCGAAATATCACTGTATAACAGACCAAAGCTGGTGGTCAGTTTATCTGTCCATTGCTTGCGGTATTTTACATAAGGTGAATAGCTATGGGTGTATAAAGTGGTATTGATGCGATATTTGTCCTGAGAAGTGAAATCGAAATCTGGGTCGTTTTCGTCAGGCAGACGTGAGATATACAGGTCTAGCGGGACTGAACTGTATGAGGCGGCAATACCCAGATTAAACAGGCGCCGCTTATCGATATTCCAGCGTAATTCGGGTTGCCACAGCAGAGTGTCGCTGGAGGCATCGACAAAGAAGGGTTCACCAGTATCATCACTACCCAGGTCAAATTCAGTTTCGTTATGATAATAGGCCAGGGTCATGGTGTGGCTAAGCGTATTGCTCCAGGTTTGCTCCCAGTTCAGGCCGGAGGTCACAAAACGTTGCTGACTGTGCAGGCGACCGGCGAGTTGTGGATCGGACAGAGCGGAGTCCCGAATATCGGCTTCCAGTTCATCACCGGCAGTATACAGGTAATAGTCGATATGGCCTTTGTTGAGTAATTGATGGTAAAGGGCCTGAGTGTCATAAAATCTGGGTACCAGGGTGATCTGATCCGGGTCTTCGTCTTCATCATCCTCAAAGCTGTCATTGAATTGATCGGGGGAGAACAGCAGGTCGATATAACTGCGTCTTGCGGAAACGAAAAAACTGTCCCCACCGGCTTCATTTACAGGTCCTTCGACCATCAATGAAGAACTGATGGTGGAAATATCGAATCGGTAGTGCATACGGTCATTTTCCGGATCACGAAGCTTGACGTCGATGACCCCGCCCAGAGCATTGCCATATTCAACCGGAAAGCCCCCCAGGAAGACATTGATGTCATCGATGAGTGAAGAGTTGATGGTGGAATAGAAACCCCCAAAATGATACAGATAACCCACGGGTGCACGGTTCACCCAGACAATATTGTCATTCTGGTCACTGCCACGCATATATACCGAGGATGAATCCTCGCCGGTGGAAATGATACCCGGCAGGGACGTTATCGCCTTGATGGGGTCGCCCTGGCTACCCGGGGTGTTAGATAATTCCTGTTCTGAAAGGCTGACTTTGGAAATGGTTTCTATAATCCGGCTGGCGGTGACTTCCAGGCCTTCCGATTCGATCATCAGCGGAATGATGTAGACAGTAATCTGATTTTGATCTGGGGGTATGCTCAGGGTAAAAGTCTCGTAGCCAGGGGCGAGAATTTTTATGGCCTGAGCTGACCTGATGTCATCGAACCTGCCGCGACCCGATTTGTCGGTTTGCAGATAGGTTTCACCATCGTCCAGCACCACCGTGACATCTTGTAACAGAGTGCCCGTGCCTCTTTCCTTTACTTCGACGATAAGCTCCGAGGCAACAGATCCTGAAATAGAGGCCAGAAACATTAGCAAAATACATATAAACGCCCTGGAGATATTCAGTCGGTAATTTTTATTGTCCATTGGTCCTGGTAAATATCTTCATGAGTAATCAATAACAATATAAGCATTATGCAGAAATATTTTTGTTGTATTTAGTTAAAATTCACAGGTAGATTAACATAAAATCGATTTAATCATTCCTTTATAAGCCCTTAATAAATCCCTATAGGTCTAACAGGTAAATACCGGTTTTATTTTTTAAGTACAAGGGCAGGGTATACCTATGCCCCAGGTAATGATTACCACAATGCTGCATGTTCAATAATCTTATCAGGGCTATGAATATTCTGTATTATCTGACACAGGATATGTAGGTATTTCAAATACCTCTCTATTATTCCCGATCAAAATCAATAAGCAATGAAATCTGACATGGCCTTAAAAATTAATTAGAATAGGGTAATATTATTTCTGGAGAGCTCGAATGTCCCAATCGTCCTATGATAAAGCCGTTGCCCTGATGGATGCTGCCAACAGCGAAGACCCTAATATTGAAACAGCCGATGGCAAGGAGATACCTAAAGAACTGCTTTATTCCCACCGTATGTCAGAGATGCTCGAACGCTATAAACCGGAGTCCGACGATGTGGCCAAACTGGCGATTCGTGGCCAGCATATCCAGCGCTGGAAATCAGCACGTACTGACTACCCGATGGATCGCAAGGGCTACCATCAGTGGCGAACCCAGCTATACAAATTTCATGCTGATCTGGTGGCAAAGTTTATGGCTGAAGCTGGCTACGATGAGGTTGCACTTGAGCGGGTTAAAATGGCGGTAGGCAAACGTGCATTAAAGGATAATGCGGACACCCAGTTACTGGAGGATGTCGCGGGTCTGGTGTTTATCGAGCATTATATGCTGGCATTTGCACAGAAACACCCGGAATACACTGAAGACAAATGGATTGATATTATTCGCAAAACCTGGAAGAAAATGTCTGAAGATGCCCATGAATTTGCACTTTCCGGAAAAATTACTTTACCTGAGCCATTGATTCCGCTTATTCAAAAATCTGTGAGTAGTTAATTGGGTTCTGCAGGAGCCATTTAACTGTTCCCATAGTAGTAAAGTTATGTTTAGTTTAATGGCAATTTACGGGCTCTGTATGAGTCCGTATTGATCTCGATAAATATGCTACTGGAAGTGGGTATGGTTTATGATGTGTATAAAATTAAAATAATGCAACATAACACTTTAATCATTCCAATTTTAGAAATTCTCAAAGTTGCCACCGATAAAATCGGTGAATACGATATTATCAGTCGGCTTGAACAGCAGGGGTTGGTCTTTCCTGTTACTAATGATAGTTATAATGTCGCTATGTTCAAAAAACATTTCATGACCATGAATGCTCTGTATCATCTACAGCAGGATTTATTTGAAGATGGTTATTATCTTAATATTTCGGCACTGGATATTAAGATAGAACCTTTAGGAAAGACTACAGATCAACAATCTTTGATCGATTCGGCGGAGCATAAGGTTCGAGATTATTATTTGGACTGGCGTCATTTCAATAACACTTCTGAAGTAGAAATTGAAGAGCTACTCGAAAATTTCTGGAAAATGTATTCCGCAATGGATAAACAGGCAGAGGCTCTGGCAATTCTGGAGTTAAATTCTGATGCCAATTGGGAGGATGTTAAACAGAGTTATCGTCATCTTGCTACTGAGCATCACCCGGATAAGGGTGGCAAGGATACCCGGTTTATTGAAATCAGAGAGGCCTATGAAGTATTGAAGTTTTATTATTCTACGTGAATAATAAAATATAGATTCTATGGATTATTATGCTTTATTTACTGGATAAATTAGTACGTGCTAAGCACCTAAAGCTGTGCGAGCGGTGTGGTTTGAAATATGACTATACAGCTAGCGAATGCCCTCATTGTAGCCATATCAGCGATAGTGAGCTGAAACACTTACTAACGAAACGTGCCGGTGTCAGGCTCGGGCTGGGTAAGGTGATGTGGGTGGGCGCTTTGTTGTTAGTGATCATTATGCTTCTGGTTAAACTCTGAAAAAAAATCAAAAGGCATAAATGATTATTTACAACTATCCAGTAAAGTCTGTTTTATATGTAGGGCTAATATTTGATCTAATGTATTATAAATATCTTTAAATTTAATCAGTCGATCCAGCTCTGGGCGGAATGTCACTAAACATCTTAAGCTTGATGTTTAAAAATAAAAGATTTCTCACAGAGGGTGTAAATACTCTGTGTCTCCGTGGCAGATTTAAAAATAATGTGAATGGTAACTATTTCTGTCTTGAATAGTCAGTGGAGAGCCAGATAACCTCGCCTTTACGAAGAATTTTTACATAAATTTTATCCCCCTTAATTAACTGACTCATCCGTTCACGTACCCTGGTTTGATAATTCTCACCATGCAGTGGTATATCCATAATGTCGAGAATAATATCGCCACCCACAATCATTGACTTACCTTCTATTTGAGCCGTGACTGCGCCTGCCTTTAAACCGAGTTTTTTTGAAATGGAGCCTTTTGCGACTTTTTCCACCAATAAACCACCCGGCTGAGGCAGATTAAAAATTGTCGCCAGTGCTTCATCCAGTGGGTAAGCTTGCAACCCCGTCCAGATACTGTTACTGGAAATCAGAAGCTCTTTTACTGTGTTTGAGGTTACTGCGAAACCAATGCCATCAAAACCACCCGAACTGCTTAAGATATAACTGATGATGCCAATAACTTCGCCGTTCATATTGAACAGTGGGCCACCTGAATGACCAACATTAATTGCGGTATCCGTTTGAAACAGTTCCCCTAAAGGAATTCGATTATTAATATTGCCCGCTTTATGTCGCGCACTGATAATACCTGAGGTTATGGAATGTCCAACGCCATATGGCGCTCCAATGACAAACACTGCTTCGCCTGTTCTGGTATTGTCTGAGTTTGCCAGGGATGCAAATACCACTTTTTTGGGGACTTGTTCAAGCTTTAGTAAGGCAATGTCTGCCTCAGGTTCGGTGCGTATAATGCGGGCTCTAAATTTTTCACCATTGAGAAACTGGACCATGACTCGGTCTGCAGTATGAACAACATGAGACGCAGTTACGACCAGCCCTTCTTTTGAAATCAGCACCCCCGTGCCGGTTTGCTGCATTAGTACTGGTCTACGATCGCCCGGTATACCAGAAATCTCGCGTTGTTCAGTCGTCACCAGTACAACAGAGGGATTAACCTGCTTATAAAGATGTTGTAATGAATTTGCAGATGAGGATATTGGATTAAATAGAAAAATAATCAGCAGAAGCAGGCGTATAGAGAAATCTAACCTGTGACATGCATTCATCAAAAAACAAACAGGTTTAATATGACGCCATTTCATCATTACAGATAGAATTCCTACTGGTATTGATTGAATGTAACTATGCGCAATTATAAATTATTTTATAGTGAAATCTGAGATAAAAGCAGATATGTTGATATATATTCACTCCCAGGGATAAAAGAAAAACACCGCGACTTCAACGTCTTCATCGCCATAGGCAATATCGGCACGGTAGACACTGCCTGAGGCGGTCAATAACCTGAACCCTGTGCCAAAACTGTAACGCCGTTCATTCCATTTTTCGGATGGTCTTTCTGAGACTGTACCGGCTTCTGCAAAAAAGGCCAGCTGATAACCGGTCCGAACATCCTTCCAGATGAAATAATTAAAGGGTGTCGCTTCCTGGATGAAATTGAGACGAAACTCAGCACCCAGGAAAGCCATATGGGCGCCTTTAAAACGATCATCGGGATAGCCCCGTAAACGCTCCAGTCCGCCTAGGTTACTGGCGGTGCCGTTACTGCGCTCATTAATGAGATTATTAACCAGTTGTTGCTCGGCGTCTAAACACTCTACATCGCTGAGGTCACAGTTCAGTTCCAGTTCTGCTCGAATATTGGATGGGTCTGTGTCACCCGTTGTGCGCACATGGGCGTCGGACTGATAATAATTTAATACCAGAGTGTTATCTTTGCCCATCGGTATATAGCCCAGTGCTTTGTAATCAATAACATAAAAGTCAGGGTCCCTGGTGGCTGTAGCCGGACGGTCCCTGTAGCTCATAGAAAAGCGAAATCCCTGCCTGGGGTCCAGATAATCATCGCTCAGGTCCAGGTCGAAACTGTATCGTTCACTGGTGTCTTTGCCGGTGTAGGGATTATCCAGTTGGGTAATCAGATTGCCCTCAAAACCCCGGATGGCTGACAGTTCGAATTCATTGGTTATTTGTGAATAGGACAGATTAACTCGTCGATCATAGAAACTGAGTTTGATATCTAGCTGACGTAATTTTGCCAGAGTGATATCAAGAATCGAGAAGTCGTACTGGTTAGTGCCTTCCATGCCTCGGATGTCGTATTGATTGATCGCGGCTCTATCAATGTCGTGCTCATAATAGGTAACAAACAGATGTTTGGGTATGACAGGAAATTCATCAATCTGGTATACAAAGCCTTCTGCATCACCGACGACTTTAATGATCAATGCATCGGTGGTGGTGTCCGCTACGTTGGAGAAATTTGCCATAAGAAACGCGCCATCACCTATGCCTGGCATACTGTAGGGGAGCGGTACCAGCAAATAGGCGGATTCATCCGGGAACTGGTTTTTTCTCCGTTCTATAATCCAGTCATTAGCAATAGCAATGTTTGTTATTGCTGAACTCATTAAAATAATAGCAGCCAGTGATTGCCTGCCCAAAGGTGCTGCTATTTTTAATACTGTGCCTGATATTGGTCTGCAGTAAATGTTCATATTTTGTAATGTTTATATGGGTGTATGTTTTTAGAATTGATCTAAAACATACTTATCAGTTTGATATATTGTTTTTATCTTGTCATATAAACCAGGCGCAACATTAAAAGGCATTATTTTAGAAAATTATTAATAATAAATACATTATATAAAAATGTGATTTTTTAATTATATTCTTCTTTTTTAATTTGGCTAAAAATTTGTGATAGATGGCAGGTTTTTCTGGTAACGGTGAGAATTTCCCATATACTAAGTTTTAGAATATCGATAAAAATATGACAAATGTCAATCAGCTTTAATGATTGTACTCACGGAAAGAGACTGGTGTTTAGCTGTCTCTCAAAACACTTCCATTGACAGGCCACAACTGATAACAATATCTGAAGGTGCTGGCTATGAATACTTCTGCTTATATCAACAAACCTTTATATGGGTTTGTGTTCGCGTTAATGGCAATTGCATTGCTTATTTCATCACAGGATGCACTGGCAGCAAAACCCAGTAATCCCGTTTGTACCATCATCACGGTTAACTTCCCTAATATTAACGACGATGCGAGCAGTGATGTTGCCTGTGATTCCGAGGTGTGTGTGTATACCGGCGGTGTGGTTGAATACACCGGTCAGGTGAGTAATGGTACGCCACCCTATTCTGTATTGTGGGAATTTGTCGGCGGTAATCCATTTGAATTGAATGATACTATTGCCAGCAGTGGTGGTAGTTCAACACGATCGACCATATATAATGCGGTCGGTGGCTTTTCCACTCGTTTTAGCGCAAAGGATGCGGCAGGCAAACCTAGAAGCTGCACCGCTGATACCCGTAGTGTTCGGGTCATCAATAGTAGCACCGGCGGCGGTGGTACTGGTGAAACGTCTATAAATTCAACCTCATTCAATGGTAATAATCCACAAAATCCACCGGTTCCAGAACAGCCGTTTTCATCGGTACCCGGATTTAGCGTAATAGGCATTAATGATTTGGGTATGCACTGTGCCGATCTTGACAGTCGAGTGCTTTCCATATTGCCACCGTTTAATGTGCTGCATGCACAAGTCATCAAGAAGGGCACAGGAATCACGGCGGCGACACTGCCGCAGATTCTGGATGATACACAGGTCGAGGTAGTTTATTCGGCGGCATCGAATCCACTTGATCCCGCACTGGATCCAAATAATCCACCATTACTGAGCATACTGGGCAATGGTGATATATATAAAACCAATTTCTGGGATTTGAATCCTTTACGACCTACCGGTAACATTCTGGGTTTCGATTTATACGATGCTTTTTATCCGGATGGTGTACTGGATGGTTACAATTCACCGGGATCGGTTGATTTAGGTCTGCCTGTACCGGATCTGTATTTGCTGTATTTTGGTCCCGATGGTATACCAAACAACGGTGATGAAGTACTGGCGGCCGATTTGGCAAAAATGCCGGGGATTGCTAGTCCTTACATTGCCAATGATGCCCAGCATTTCGATCGTTATGACACGACTCTACCGTTCTTTATCAATTTTCCTTTCGGTTATACCTTGAAGGACATGGACTGGTTTGCTGCGGATGGTATTCCACTGGCCTATGCCGATGATCAGGGTCGTGAAAATGCCTATCCATTGTTACGTATTCAGGCTGTTGCCAAAACCGGTAATACATTAGGTATAGGTGCCGGTACTGTGTTGGCTTCTGTCGATACTGTGGCACCGATATCCATTGAATCCGATTGTAAAGCCTGTCACTTGTCAGTAGCTGATGGTGGTAATGGTGAAGCAGCCTGTCTTGCAGGGATTGATGATAATTGTCCGGTGGATGGTTCAAAAACCACACGCAGCGGTGCAGCGTTTACCGTGGTTAGTCCCAGTGACGATCCGGACATTAACACTACATTCCTGGTGAGTGAAGAATGGGCTGCGGATACCAATATTGTTCGCTTACACGATTCATTGCATGGCACCGAACTGGAAGCGAGTCTACCAATAGCCTGTCAGTCCTGCCATTACACACCGGCGCTGGATCTGGCTCAGTTTGGGCCTCAGGGTGGCCCCACCACGAATGGGCTTGATCAACTGGCTCATAAGTCGTTCTCTAACGTGCTGCATAAATCCCACGGTGAACATGTCGATCTGTTCCCCTTGATGCCTGCACCGGGATCGGTACCCACGGCAGATCGTTTGCAGGTAATGGAGGCAAGCTGCTATGCATGTCATCCTGGGTCTCGTAACCAGTGTTTGCGAGGTGCCATGTTCCAGGGTGATATGCTCTGTCAGGATTGTCATGGTGATATGGCTGCCATTGGAAATGACTTCACTGACAACTTCCCGGTTACACCCTTTCCAGCAGGCGTGGATTTAAGCAAGCGTGTACCCTGGGCCAGTGAGCCGGGTTGTCAGTCCTGTCATGTGGGTGACGCCGTTAATCAACCTGCCGACAAGGCCGGCTTCATTTATGCTCCGGATGGTATACGACTGTTAAGAGCATGGCGTACAGGAGATGTCGATGCTAAACCGATCAAGGTCGCCAGCTCTCGATTTGCTGAAGACCTGGATGCAGCATCCGGTAATACTGTCTTATATCGTTTGAGTAAAGGTGGTGATCCTATAGAAAACAGTGTGGGTAAGAAAGGCCATGGGGGTGTGTTCTGTGAGGCCTGTCATGGTTCTACCCATGCCATCTGGCCAGTGACACCCAGAAGCGGTCCTTTCGTAGCCAATGACAATGCTACGGCCACTCAGCTACAGGGCCATGATGGCAAAATCCAGGAGTGTGATGTCTGTCATGAGCGGGGTGCTGACGGTAACCTGACCATGCCATTGGGTCTGCAAGGACCTCATGGTCTGCATCCGGTAAATGATAACCGCTGGAATCATGGTCATAATAACTTCACTGGCGGTAGACTGGCAAACTGCAGGACCTGCCATGGACAGGACCTGAAAGGTACCGTTTTATCCAAGACTTCTGCTGACAGAGTCCTTGATTGTAAGAATAGCGCTGGGGACTTTCCTGGTTGTGCTGCGGGTAACCCAACTGCAAGTGTTCCAGCAGGTACTATGATCGGCTGCGGTAATTGTCACAAACAGAAATAGAGAAATCTTAAATAGTAAGGAGAAAAGAGGGCGGCTACAGGTCGCCTTCTTTTATGCCCGGCGTAACTCTCGACAATTGCTTCCTGCATTGTTCTCGGTCTCCGTTCCAGACTCGATTCTAGCGATTATCTTCCTGGAATCGTACCTTCTCTCATCCATGGGCTCGTCCTCTCAGTCGAAATGACACTGACTCTCATAAATGTCATCGACACTGCTGGAGTAAGATTAACTCTAATGAAATATCACTGATGTTGTTGGAGCAATACTGAGCCAGTAATAATCACAACCAGATCATATATCCTGTTTCCAGTGGATGACTTAATAATTCGTTATAAGGATATATTCGAAGTTTGTAAAAATTCAAACCCGGCGTTTTAGGTTTCAGGTCAAGCTTGAAGCTGTGTTCGTTGTCACTCTCACCATCGTATTCAAGAAAAGCGGTTTCTTTGGTGATATAGGTTTCATCATGATCGTCATATCGGCAAACCAGACATTCGATAACTACATCTTCTGGTGACAGTCCATTGAGATAGGCTTTAACTCTAATCGGTAATCTTTCATTGGTCTGAATGGCTGTGATGCATTCATCGTCACGGCGAATACTTACATGTTGCCAGTGTTCGGCCACTTTACGTTTCCAGTCGGCGAGCACTTTGGCGGGTTCGCCATTGTTTTCGCTCAGGCGTTTTAATTGATTACGGGCCGGTGAATACAGGTTTTTTACATAATCCATCACCATGCGCGAGGCGTTGAACCTGGGAATACAGGATTTCATCGAGGCCTTGGACAGTTTCACCCAGTATCTTGAATAGCCCTGTGTCCCTCGGTTGTAGAATATAGGAATAATTTCTTCTTCCAGTATATCCAGCAGGTCATTGGCTTCTTCGCGGTCTCTAATAGCGGGTGCAGTATCCTGTCCATGGGGTGAAATACCCCAGCCGTTTTTGCCATCGAAACCTTCGCCCCACCAGCCATCGAGAACACTCAGATTGAGTACACCATTGATGGCGGCTTTTTCCCCGGAAGTGCCACTGGCTTCCAGTGGGTACTCTGGGGTATTGAGCCAGACATCGACTCCGGTAACCAGATAACGGGCCATGGCCATGTTGTAGCCTTCCAGCAAAATTATTTTGCCGAGAAATTCCGGTTTCTGAGAATATTCATGAATGGTGCGAATCAGCTGCTGACCAGGTTCATCTTTGGGATGGGCCTTACCGGCAAAAATCATCAGCACGGGACGTTCCGGGTCATTGAGCAGTCGTGCCAGACGTTCCGGGTCGGAAAACATGAGGGTGGCCCGTTTGTAGGTGGCGAAGCGGCGGGCAAAACCCAGTACCAGAATATCCGATTCTGGTTTATTGATTAAGTCGGTTGTGCGTCGGGTGAGAGCTTCATTACAGCCATTACGTTTAAAACGTTTGGTGGTTCGGCTCAGAACATTTTCCAGCATGGAGCTTTTCAGTTCCTGGCGTAAGCTCCAGAAGCGATGATCGGGGATTTCGTCTATACATTGCCAGTAATCAGTGTCGAGTAATTTGTTGCGCCATTCACGGAAACGCATATCAAACAGATTGACCCATTCCCGCGCCAGGAAGGTGGGTGCATGCACACCATTGGTGACATAGGTGATGGGGTTTTCTTTGGTTGGTATCTGGGGCCAGATATAAGACTCCATTTCCGAAGCTACACGACCATGAATGCGACTGACGCCATTATGAAAACGCGAGCCGCGTAAGGCGAGGGCCGTCATATTAAAACTGCTGGTATCGCCCGGGAAGCGGCCCAGGTTCTGGAAATCCTTGAAGCTGATGTTGAGTTTATGGCAACAGTCAGAAAAATATTGCTGCATCAGAGTTTCTTCAAAAATATCATGACCTGCAGACACCGGGGTATGGGTGGTGAATACGGTGCCGGAGGCGACCAGTTCCAGTGCACTACTGAATTCCATGCCCTCAGTCACCAGCTCTCTTGCGCGTTCGATAATCTGGAAAGCGGCATGGCCTTCATTTATGTGCCAGACAGTCGGTTTTAGTCCCAGTGCACGAATTAAACGCACACCTGCAATACCCAGGATGATTTCCTGCTGCATGCGAGTGTTTCTGTCGCCGCCATATAGCTGGAAAGTGATTTTCTGATCATTGACCGAGTTGTCATTGTGATTGCTGTCCAGAAAATACATATCTATATGGCCAGCTTTGGCTTTCCAGGCTTTTAATTTAACCATGCGGCCGGGTAGTTCAATTTCAATAATTATTCGATTACCGTCTACGTCTTTGGCATGCTCTATAGGCAATTCGCTGAATCGAGTCGTGGTGTATTTGGCAATTTGGTTGCCACAGCCATCGATTTGCTGGGTAAAATATCCCTGGCGATATAGCAGGCCGATAGCAACGAAGGGCACGCCCAGGTCGCTGGCTGCTTTGCAGTGATCGCCAGCCAGAATACCCAGGCCACCTGAATAGATGGGAAAACTTTCATGCAAACCGAATTCGGCACAGAAGTAGGCCACCAGATCGGTATCCGCATCCAGGTATTCGTCTATGTCGTAATGGGTGTTTTGTTGTAGATACGTATGGAAGGTGGACATGACCCGGTTGTATTCTTCCATGAAAATATTGTCACGGGTTGCAGCCTCGAGTACTGTCTGTGATACACGGCGCAGGAACACTTTTGGGTTGTGGTCACATTCGTCCCACAATATATAATCCAGTCGGAAAAACAGCCCGCGTGTGTTTCTATCCCAGCTATAGTGTAGATTGTTCGATAACTCGATGAGTCCGGACAGGACATCAGGTATTTTGGGTCTGACTTCTAATTCGTAAACGGTCTCTTTCATGGGGGTACCTGTCTTTGCACGGCATTTTTTCTGTTTTTATATTCCCCCTGATTCATTCTTTATTGGTGAATGTCAGGAGGATTTTATATCGTTCAGGTTATAACGTCCGGCTGCTCACGACCGGTAATTTTTTTAATGCCTGCAACTTTATCGGCAATGTTTATCAAATCGGCTAAAGCCTGTTGTGTATCCTGGTCGTGTTTATCTGAGTCGGGTTCATATTTTTCAATATAAACGCGTAGTGTTGCTCCTTCAGTGCCGGTGCCAGAGAGTCGATAAATAATTCTTGAACCTCCGTTAAACATCAGGCGTATGCCTTGTCTGGTAGTAATGCTGCCATCTACCGGATCGTGATAACTGAAGTCGTCACTGTCTTCGATGGTGTATTCAGCATAACTCTGACCTTTTAATCCAGCCAGTGAATCGCGTAATTGCTGGACCAGCTGATCGGCTTTATCTGTGGCAATGGCTTCATAGTCGTGGCGACAGTAGTAGTGGCGTCCGAATCGTGCCCAGTGATTGCGTACAATTTTTTCAACCGACAGTTGTTTAACAGCAATCAAATTGAGCCAGAACAGTACTGCCCAGAGCCCATCTTTTTCACGAACATGATCAGAACCTGAACCAAAACTTTCTTCACCACAGAGAGTGATTCTCTTATCATCTAGCAGATTTCCGAAAAATTTCCAGCCGGTGGGGGTTTCATAACAGTCAATACCCAGATGTTCGGCCACTTTATCGACTGCACTGCTGGTAGGCATTGAGCGAGCGACACCACAGATACCGCTCTGGTAGCCGGGTAACAGGTGGGCATTGGCCGCCATAATGGCCAGGCTGTCGCTAGGGGTGACGAAAAAATGTTTGCCAAGAATCATATTACGGTCGCCGTCACCATCGGAAGCCGCACCAAAATTTGGTGCCAGTGCACCACTGTACATCATTTTGACGAGTTCTTTGGCATGGGCCAGATTTGGATCCGGGTGGCCTCCGCCGAAGTTTTCACTGGGCACTCCGTTGATTACAGTTCCGGTTTCTGCTTCCAGCCGGTTTTGCAGAATTTCGATTGCATAGGGGCCGGTGATGGCGTGCATGGCGTCAAAACGCATCTTGAACATACCAGAGTGGAACAGGGCGCGAATGCGATCAAAGTCGAACAGGTGCTCCATTAAGCTGGCATAGTTGTCTACTGGATCAATAATATCCAGGGTCATTTCACCAATCTGGTGGGAGCCAGTATTATTCAGTGGGATATCGTCACAGTTTATGATTTTATATTCTGTGATTTCTCGAGAGCGAGTATATGCAGCTTCCGTAAAACTGGTAGGGGCGGGGCCGCCATTTTCGATATTGTACTTAATACCAAAGTCGCCATCTGGGCCACCTGGGTTATGACTGGCTGATAATATAATGCCACCCACGGCCTTGTGCTTGCGGATGAGTGCAGATGCAGCCGGTGTGGATAACAGGCCTTTCTGTCCGAGTAAGACTCTGGCGATGCCATTGGCGGCAGCCATTTTCAGGATGACCTGAATTGCCTGCTGGTTGTAATAGCGACCGTCACCACCCAGGACCAGGGTCTTGCCTTCTAGATTTTCGACCACATCAAAGATCGACTGGATAAAGTTTTCCAGATAATGTGGCTGCTGAAAAACAGCTACTTTTTTTCTCAACCCGGAAGTACCCGGTTCCTGATCGCCGTAGGCAGTGGTTTTTATTGCTTCAATTTTCATATTACCAATCGTTGGCCAGCCTATGGAGGCTGGCTCACTGCTCCAATTATATGTGTCTGTTAATCCCGACAGGCAGTAGGATTATGCTTCCACGCCCCAGAATTTAGTCGGAACAAGTTAACATATTTATACGATTGCAGGAATTATGCGTAAAAAAATAATCCCGATTAGATAGTGCATGGGAAACTGCTATGCACAAGCCAGGCCAGAAGCATCATAGACTTGATCAGAGGCTCCCTGGAGTTAATATGCACTCAAACCGGATTCATAGGCCCAGAAATGGGCAAAAGGGTCTTTTATGGGCCAAAGATGTGCAAATTTTACTTTGTATACATTGCCTGGATCAAAATCTGGATGTATTGTCAGTTTTAATTGGGTTATAACAACTTAAGGAGCCTCTGATCAGGTCATGATTGTTTTATGCTGGCTATAAGCGCCCAGATTTTCCCCGATTTCGTTGCAATAGAATAACTATTCCGCTTCACTTCATGAAAAATCTAGACACATTTATCACAGCCTAAATTCAACCAGACTTAACCAGAGGTTCCTTAGATTTTGACTATTAAAGGCAACAGGATGAGTGCATTAACAGAATCTGTAGAATGGCGGTCACTGCTCAGGCATTATGAAACCATCAAAGATGTCCATATGCGGGATTTATTTGCCAGTGATCCCCATCGATTTGAACGGTATTCCCTCAAATTTAACGATATTTTATTCGATTATTCCAAGAACCGGATAACTGAAGAAACACTTAAACACTTGATCAAGCTAGCGGAACGGTCAGAGCTAAGCAGCTGGATCGAACAAATGTTTAATGGGGAGCTAATCAATCACACTGAACACAGGCCTGTACTCCACGTTGCCTTGCGCAATTACAGTGGCCAGGCTATGTATGTTGATGGGGTTGATGTCACGCCAGAGGTACATGCAGAGCTGGAGCGAGTGAAAGCTTTAGCGGAGTCCATTCGAACCCGGTCCTGGCGTGGAGTGACTAATCAGCCGATTACCGATGTGGTGAATATTGGTATAGGCGGTTCACATCTGGGGCCGTTGATGGCCACCGAGGCCCTGGTACCCTATGCGCTGCATGATTTGCGTATCCATTATGTCTCCAATATTGATGAGAACCATATAAACGACACACTTGAGCATCTGAGTCAGGAAACCACCTTATTTATTGTGTCCTCCAAAACCTTCACGACTCAGGACACAATGGTTAATGCTGATACTGCTAAAAACTGGTTTCTTCGCCATGTTGGGGATGATACCAGTATTCATAAACATTTTGTGGCAGTCACCACGAATATCGAGGCCGCGCGGGAATTTGGTATTGCGGATGAAAATGTTTTTCGTATGTGGGACTGGGTTGGGGGGCGCTATTCCCTGTGGTCAGCAATCGGGTTATCGATCGTAATTGCGATTGGATCCGAGAACTTCGATGAGCTCCTGAAAGGAGCTTATGAGGTCGACCAGCATTTCAAAACGGCGCCATTAGCTGAAAATATACCGGTAATTATGGCCCTGCTGGGCATCTGGTATAACAATTTTTTTGGTTCCGAAACCATTGCTATTTTACCCTATGATCAACATCTGCATCGTTTTCCCGCCTATTTGCAGCAGGCTGATATGGAGAGCAATGGCAAAGCGGTGGATCGTTCTGGCCAGCCGGTGGATTATTCTACCGGTCCGGTGTTGTTTGGTGAAATCGGTATTGCCAGCCAGCATGCCTTTTATCAGTTACTGCATCAGGGGACCAAGCTGGTGCCCGCGGACATACTGGCACCCATATCCAACTACTGCTGTAATGCGCGCCATCATCGGGCCCTGATGTCCAATGTGTTCGCACAGACGGAAGCTTTGATGAAAGGCAAAAATCGAGATGAAGTTTATGCCGAGCTCAAAGCCTCAGGTATGGATGATGCAGGCATAGAACAACTCCTGCCTTATAAACTTTTCCCTGGTAACCGGCCCACTAATACTTTTTTATTTGAAACCCTGGACCCTAAAACTCTGGGTTCACTGATTGCTCTCTATGAACATAAAATATTTGTACAGGGTGTAATCTGGAATATTAATTCTTTCGACCAGTGGGGTGTGGAGCTGGGTAAATACCTGGCGAATCATATCCAGACCGAGCTAAATGATCGTGAACCAGTGAACAGTCATGACAGTTCGACTAATGGACTCATCAATTACTACAAGGTGAATCGATCCGTCAGGGATGGCTAATTCCCAGGCTGTCATCTGCTTCGCGTCAATCTGATTATAAAACCACGGGCAATTCTGTTAGAATTGCCCGTCTTTTTACCTAAAGAACCTCTAATCAGGTCGTGATTGTTTTATGCTGGCTAAAAAGCGTCCAGATTTTCCCCGATTTTGTTGCAATAGAATAACTACCGCTTCACTTCGTGAAAAATCTAATCATTTTATCGCAGCATGCTACAAGCAGACTTAATCAGAGTTTCCTTAAAATATTTATAAGGTTGGTCATGTTTCAGTTAGGTTGCGAAAACCGCGTATGTGTACAGAATGAAATACTCTCGGGGTTAACCGTAGCCCTGGCGCTGGTACCAGAAGCCGTGGCTTTTGCCTTTGTGGCTGGTGTTGATCCTCTGGTTGGTCTTTATGCCGCTTTCATGGTGGGTTTGCTGGCTTCTATCTTTGGTGGTCGTCCCGGTATGATATCCGGTGCTACTGGCGCCATGGCCGTGGTGATGGTGGCTCTGGTGGCTGACCATGGGGTTGAGTATCTGTTTGCAGCGGTGGTGCTCACCGGGCTGATTCAGATTAGTGCTGGCATCCTCAAGCTGGGTAAGTTCATACGCATTGTTCCTCACCCGGTCATGCTGGGTTTCGTTAATGGCCTGGCTATAGTGATATTCCTGGCTCAGATTCAGCATTTTCAGATTACTGGGCCGGATGGCATGAGTAGCTGGATGACCGGAACCGCTCTAATGGTGTTTCTGGGGCTGATTGTACTGACCATGTTGATCATTCAGTTCCTGCCAAAATTGACTACCATGATTCCCTCCTCACTGGCGGCCATTATTGTGGTGTCATTGCTGGTGATTGGTCTGGATATGGACACTAAGACCGTCGGTGACCTGGCCTCCATAGAAGGCGGTTTCCCGGCATTCCATATCCCTATGGTCCCGTTTAATCTGGAAACACTGACTATTATTTTCCCATACGCCATCATCCTGGCGGCAGTGGGTCTGATCGAATCTCTGTTAACCCTGTCGCTGATCGATGAAGTGACTAACACTCGGGGCCGTGGCAACCGTGAATGCGTTGGCCAGGGCATTGCCAATACCGTGACCGGTTTCTTTGGTGGCATGGGGGGCTGTGCCATGATCGGCCAGAGCATGATCAATGTGAATTCCGGTGGCCATCAACGGCTGTCCGGTATTGCAGCGGCATTGTTCCTGCTGTCATTTATATTGTTTGCATCTGGATTGATCGAAGAAATACCTATGGCAGCGCTGGTGGGTGTTATGTTCATTGTGGTGATGGGCACCTTCGAGTGGTCCAGCTTA
Organism: uncultured Gammaproteobacteria bacterium; assembly: GCA_965368175.1. Lineage (GTDB taxonomy): Bacteria > Pseudomonadota > Gammaproteobacteria > SZUA-229 > SZUA-229 > CBDULX01. Next base: position 31,385 of record CBDULX010000005.1, read on the forward strand.
CGCCTCATGGGCAAGATTCCAGTTCACGATGCTTTTGTACTGGTGCTGGTATCTGCGGTTACCGTGATGACCGACCTGGCCATTGCTGTAATTGTGGGTGTCATTGTATCGGCACTGGTTTTTGCCTGGGAGCATGCCAAGCATATCAATATCAAAAGCTATCTGGATGACAAGGGCTCTAAAATCTATGAGTTGAGTGGCCCGCTGTTTTTTGGCTCAGTGAAAAACTTCCGTGATCTGTTCGAGCCGGAAAACGATCCGGATGACGTGATTATTGAATTCCAGAATTCAAAAGTGGTAGATCATTCAGCTATTGAGGCCATTGATTCTCTGGCTGAGCGCTATATCAAGGCGGGTAAAACCCTGCATCTCAGGCATTTAAGCCCAGAGTGTCGTCAGTTGCTGACCAAGGCCGGCGATCTGGTGGAAGTAAATATGCTGGAAGACCCTAAATACCATGTGGCAGATGATCAGCTGGCCTGATGGATTGGCTATTGATTTTTATCCTGGAAGGCAGGCACAATGCCAACCCGCGATAAAAATCATGGTTTTTTCTCGCGCAAATACAGGTACACACAGAATCTGTGGGTTGTTTATAGCCGGCAGACATATTTTTTAAACTATCAGGGGAAACTCAATGAAATTAATCTTGTTAGGCGCACCGGGCGCTGGTAAAGGCACTGTGGCAAAATTGCTGACCAAACTGGACGGCTCAGTACAAATCTCAACCGGTGATATTTTACGTTCTGCAGTGGCTGCGGGTACCGAGCTGGGCAAAAAAGCAGAAGCCGCAATGAAAGCCGGTGACCTGGTATCCGATGATCTGATCATGGGCATTATGAAAGATCGTCTGAAAGAAGACGACTGCAAAAATGGCTATTTGCTGGACGGTTTTCCTCGTACCATTCCACAGGCTGAAGCCCTGAAAACCATGCTGGCTGATATGGGTGAAAAACTGGATTGCGTGGTTAATATCGATGTGCCTCGCGATGTGATCCTGGACCGCCTGACCACTCGTCGTACCTGTACCGAATGCGGTGCTATCTACAACGTTAAATCTAACCCACCGAAAGAAGAAGGTAAATGCGATAAATGCGGTGGCCCAGTGGTGCAACGTGATGACGAAACGGAAGAAGCTATCAGTAACCGTCTGGATGTGTACAATGAAAAAACTGCACCTCTGGCCGGTTTTTATGAAAAAGAAGGCATGCTGCTGACCGTTAGCGCCACTTCAAGTGATGCGGTTATCGATGCCATCAAACAGCGTTTAGACATGTAAGTCTTTGCGTCGACCCGGGTGGTACAATGCTGTGCCAGCCCGGTGTTATTTTTCCGGGCCTTTGAATCCGATATATTCTTCTATAAACTTCTGCAAAAAATGCTCGCGGAACTGATCTGCATCCCAGGGCTGATCTTCAAGTAAATACCTGTAATCATTACTAATAACATAGGTCTCACAGTCCAGGCATCGGTCATGACTGTCGGCCACGAATACCTGATGACGTCGGTAGTATACGCCTTCAAATCTATCCAGCTTTGCAATATCACTATCACTCACGTCCAGCCATATTATGCCATCGACCGTGCCGGGTTGTTCAATCAGACCAGGATAGTGCTCATCTTTAATGCCGAAACGAGCATAGCCGAACAGTTGTCCTTCTATTTTTGTATATGTGCCGCTGACCACACGAGTCCATACCGAATCGAACATTAGTGAGCCATAGACGAAGATATTTTTCATAGTGAGAAATTCAAGTTTAGCTGGAATAGTGAGTTTCGATGAGCTCGGGAGCCTCTGATTAATTATATGATGCTTCTGGCTTACAGGCTTATTCGTGATCAAGACATGACTTTGAAAGCAGGTTGGGCACCTGTCGAAAAGTCATAACGTCGAGCACGGATAAGCCTGTAAGCCCCTGCGCACCCCAAGGGCATAAAGGCGAGGCCTGAAGCGCACATTGCTGCGTTGCAAACCTTGTTAAGGACTAAGGCCATTAACTGCGCTTTGCGTCTTGCAATTGCACGCTTCAGGTCACGCAGAAGTCATTATAGAATTAATCAGAGGCTCCCTATATAAATAATACCTGATTTAATTGATTATTATTATCATGAGGACTGATAAATATATGTCTAATTGTGCGTTATTTCAGCAAAACTGTGTATGTTTCTTATACTCTGTTTATATTTGAGCAAAATTAAACCCACCTATGAAGCGAACGGCTGAAGTATACATATTAGTGACACTGTCATTTGGTGGTGTAATCGCAATAATGCCGATCGCGTTATTTCGTATAATCAGTGCTGACTGGACAGCGGTTGTTATTGATTTAATCCTTATGACAGGGCTGTTGCTAGTTGGTATTTATGTTTTTGTATCGCAACGAGTAAAATTGGTCAGTGCCATAATATCGGCATTAACACTTTCTGGCGTAACTGTTATTGTTTATTTAAAAGGTCATGAGTTTTTATATTGGGCCTATCCTACGATGATAAGTGTATTTTATTTACTGAAACCTCGTACTGCTTCAATTATTACTTTTACTGCACTTATCATTCTTGTACCTGCACTGATTCGTGATATGGATATTCTGGTATTCGTTGTTGCGATGATAACCTTGACAGTGACGATTGTTTTTGCCTATGTATTTGCTTCTCAAAAGCATGAGCAAAGTGAGCAATTATCACTCCTTATCAGAAAAGACCCATTGACCGGAGTAGGTAATCGTCGGGCGCTGGAAGAAAAACTTGATGAATATATTGCCAGCCAGCATAGAACAAAAATAATTGCTTCATTAATTATGATAGATCTGGACCATTTTAAAGGCATCAATGATGTTTATGGTCATATTGTTGGCGATCAGGTGTTGATCAAGCTAACTGAAATTATTAACAGCAGAATACGCATGTCCGATAATTTATACAGGTTCGGTGGCGAAGAGTTTGTCATCATTGCTGTGGGAACTTCGGCTGCCTCGGCAGAAACCCTGGCCGAAGACCTGAGGGACATGATCCAATCAGCAAACCTGCTACCCGAGACTGTCACGATTTCCCTGGGAGTGGCAGAGTATCAAAAGGATGAAACTGGTGATAGCTGGATTCATCGTAGTGATAATGCTTTATATGATGCAAAGAATCTGGGGCGAAACAGAGTTTGTAGCGCTGCTTCATAAAACACCTGGGAGCTTCTGATTAATTTATATGTCTGATTGTGTTATGTCAGCAAAATTGTGTATTTTTCTTATACTCTGTTTATATTTAAGCTAAATTAAGCCCACCTATGAAGCGTACAAGTGAAGAATACATAATAATTATGTTGGCATTAGCCGGTGGAACCGCAATAGCGCCATTTGCCGTTATCCGCATGCTAGATGGTGACTGGTTTGTGGCCACTGCTGATTCGACTATGGTCGTCGGTATGTACATACTTGGGGCTTATGTTTATTTCAGAAGAAATGTGAAATATGCCAGTATCGCATTAGCAGTTTTGGCAGTCTCGGGTGTGGTTACTGTTATTCATTTAAAAGGTCATGCTCTGTTATATTGGGTATATCCAACTATGGTTGGCGTCTATTATATATTAAATCCCAGAACTGCTAATTATATTACTTCTATTGGTGTTATTGCTCTGGTTCCAGCATTAGTTCGTGATATGGAAATGATGGGATTTATTGCAGCACTAATGACATTAGTGGTGATAAATATTTATGCTTATGTGTTTTCATTTAAAATGCAGGAACAGCGTGAGCAATTATCACTACTTACCAGAAAAGATCCATTAACCGGAGTAGGGAATCGTCGCGCACTGGAAGAAAAGCTGGACGAATATACGATTAGCCAAAAACGGACCAAGTTAGTAGCATCCTTGATCATGATTGACATCGATTATTTTAAAAAAATCAATGATGTTTTTGGCCATATTGTTGGTGATCAGGTGTTGATCAGGCTCACTGAAATTATTAACAGCAGGATTCGTATGTCTGATAATTTATACAGGTTCGGTGGCGAAGAGTTTGTCATCATTGCTGTGGGAACTGTGGCATCCTCTGCAGAAAACCTGGCCGAAGACCTGAGGAACATGGTCGAATCAGCAAACCTGCTGCCCGAGACCGTCACGATTTCCCTGGGAGTGGCAGAGTATCAAAAGGGTGAAACCGGTGACGACTGGCTCCATCGCTGTGATACTGCTTTGTATGAAGCAAAGAATCTGGGGCGAAACAGAGTCTGTAGTGCTGCTTCATAAAACACCTGGGAGCCTCTGATCAAGTATCATAGACTTGATCAGAGGCTCCCTTGATCTCAGGCTATTAAAAATGGTTAAATATTGATTAATAAAGATGAATTCAATTGAACAGGTTACTGTAGAGTGTCCATACTGTGGTGAATACATAGATATTGTTGTTGATTGTTCATTGCCGGATCAGAGCTATATCGAAGACTGTCAGGTGTGCTGCCGACCTATCGATGTTAGCGTTCAAATTGACGACAGTGGTTCGCCTGAGGTAGTGGTGAAGAATGAGAATGATACAGGGTAAAAGTTGATGGTTAATC
>CBDULX010000006.1:0-33336 GCA_965368175.1 uncultured Gammaproteobacteria bacterium
CGTCCCGAATAGTTTGTATTTACTCTAACGTCCACCCAGTAATGAACCCAGTAGACCTCGAACAATGCGGCGGCCTAACTGACTGCCGACTGATCGAGCTGCACTCTTGAGCATGGCCTCGGCTGCACTCTGGCGGTTACTGCCGCGTCTGGCTGATGTCCTGCTGGTACTGGGCTGTCTGGCCTGCTCGACTTCTGCCTTCTGGGCCAGTTGCTGGCGCTGTGCTTCTTCAGCGTGCTGTTTTAAAAGCTCGTAGGCCGACTCACGGTCGAGTGTATTATCATAACGGCCTTTCAGGGGGGAGCGTTGCAGTACACTCGCGCGTTCTTCCGCAGTGAGTGGGCCGATGCGTGATGACGGTGGGCGGATCAGTATGCGCTCTACCGGGGTTGGGCTGCCTTTTTCATCAAGCAGGGACACCAGTGCCTCACCGGTACCGAGTTCGGTAATCACGGTTTCAGTATCTATGGCCGGGTTGGGTCGAAAGGTCTCTGCCACGGTTTTTACCGCTTTCTGGTCCCTGGGGGTAAAGGCACGCAGAGCATGCTGGATACGCGTGCCGAGCTGCCCCAGTACATCCATGGGAATATCCAGCGGACTTTGACTGATAAAGTATATGCCGACTCCCTTGGAGCGGATCAGGCGCACGACTTGCTCAACTTTATCCAGTAAGGCTCGTGGTGCTCGATCAAATAACAGGTGTGCCTCGTCGAAGAAGAGTACCAGTCTGGGTTTATCGGCATCGCCGGTTTCCGGTAGTTGCTCAAATAGCTCGGCCAGCAGCCAGAGCAGGAAGGTGGCGTAGAGTCGCGGTGATTGTGTTATCAATTTGGTAACATCCAGCACGCTGATCACTCCATGGCCGGAGAAATCGGTAATCATCAAGTCATCGAGCTTTAATGCAGGCTCTCCAAAGAAGTGTTCGGCTCCCTGTTGTTCCAGAACCAGAAGCTTGCGTTGAATGGCGCCGATACTGGCGCTGGAGATATTGCCGTATTCACTGGACATTGACTTGCGGTTTTCCACCATCCAGTTGAGCATGGCACGCAGGTCTTTAAAATCCAGTAACAGAAAGCCATTATCATCGGCGAAATCGAAACAGCTGTAGAGTACCCCGGTTTGTGTGTCGTTGAGTTCCAGCAGGTTAGCCAGAATCAGCGGACCCACGTCACTGATGGTGGTACGCACCGGATGTCCAAATTTACCAAATAAATCCCAGAACAGGGTAGGGTTAGCCTGGCCAGAAAAATCATCAAGACCTATATGATTCAGTCGTGACTGGATTTTTTTGTTTGTGACCCCCGCTTGTGCCAGCCCGGAAAGGTCGCCTTTTACGTCGGCCATGAACACCGGTACACCAATCCGGGAAAAGCTTTCAGCCATTACCTGCAGGGTAACGGTCTTGCCTGTTCCTGTTGCACCGGCAATCAGGCCATGACGATTGGCCATGCGTGGATTCAGTTCAATTTTTCTGTTGCCATTACCGCCGATACATAAATCATCATTCATCTATGGATTCTCGTTGAAGGGAAGAGCTAATGAACCTCTGATCAGGTCGTGACTGTTTTATGCCGGCTAAAATCTAAACTCTCATCGCAGACTACAACAACCAGGCTTAATCAGAGGTTCCTGATCTGATTACAGTATTTTTGTAATATTAACCAGATACATTTTTTTAACACTGATGAGTCTAGACCATTTAACGCGTGTGTTAAAGTACTGCGCTATGAGTTATAAGTTCTTATGAAACCACAGTATAGAGAAACCCTGTGAAATCACTACAGCACGGTGCGCGTGCCTGTTATGGCACATTAATGGGTAAAGAACTTTACCGAGTAAAAGATGACATGGGATTTGTTGTGGTGACGCAACGCGGTGACAAGCGTGTCCTGAGTTTTAATTCAATGCTTGAACAAAGCAGTATGCTGATGACGAAACCATATTACCTCACTCATGAGTACACTCAGATTATGTTGCTGGGTCTGCTGTTTGTGGAGGCCGGGCATATGACACTGTTAGGTCTGGGTGGGGGTAGTCTGGCCCATTGTCTGAGTCATTTTTATCCACAGAGAATAATGCAGGTTGTTGAATTACGACAGGCAGTAATCGATGTGGCATACGAATGGTTTAATTTACCAAAAGTCCCTAATCTGCAAGTTAAACAGTACGATGCAAAGAAGTATTTATCAGAGGCTGCTGGCAGTACCGATATCATTTTTAGTGATTTGTACGAGGCTGAGGCAATGTCCGGGTGTCAGATGCAACAGGAGTTCATTGAAGATAGTTACAGGATATTAAGCGAATATGGTTGTTTAGTGATCAATTATCATTCAATGCCCGATAAAGACGAGCCGGTAATGTGCCGCCTGGCTGAATTATTTTCTGAAATATATCTGTGTGATGTTATCAATGGAAATCACATACTGTTTTGTACTAAAAAATGTTTCTCAATTTCTGATGATGCCATGAACCAGCGAGCAGAGGCACTGGTACAACTGTTTAAAATGCCTCTGATGTATTATTATCGAAAATTACAAAAGCTTTAATAACATAATAATACAGAGGCCTGGGTCGAATGGCACTTACATAAGAAAGGTCTTTCCCAAGTTTGTCATTCCAGCATGCTTTTAGCTGGAATCCATCGCTTAAATAGCTGGATACCGGCTAAAAGCATGCCGGTATGATGGACTTAGGTCTAAGCTTTCCTTAAGTAAGTGCCATTCAGGCCTGGGTTTATATGTTTATTTATTTAATATGTTAAGTAGTCCTGAGATTCCTTTGTGTTTATTTGCTAGTTTAATTGATTAATAAGCAGAATGAATATTGGTTCCACAGTATTTTCCAAAAAAAGATAATCCGGGATTTATCATAATGCCAGTACATTTCAAATATAATAACAACAATAATGTACTTTATGGGTCTATCGAGGGGCAGCTAACAATAGATGAAGTTAGATTAATGATGGAACAGCTTGTTGTGTCTAAAGACTTTGCTTCAGATGTCAGGGCCTTGTGGGATTTACGAAAATTAAACTTTACAAATATCGATGCAAATTTTGAGCGACAGTTAATATTATTGAGAAAATCCTTTCCTGAAAGAGGAAAGGCAAAAATTGCTCTTGTCTCTAATGTCGATCTCAGTTTTGGGATGAGAAAAATGTATGAGATGCTTGCAGATGACATGCATCAGAGCATGAAAGTGTTCAGTGATTTCACCGACGCTGAAAACTGGATACTTGGTGAATAACTGATGGCAGTGTGGTTTGATGATCATATCGGGGGATCAGAGGCACCCTAGTTGTTAACGATAATCAGTGCTGCACCTGACATAATTAGCAGTCCTCCTGCTATAACACTGGCATTAATGTGCATTTGCCTGAATATAATAAAAGCAAACATCACCACAAACACCGGGTAAGTGATTTCTATCAGACTGGCCAGGGTGGCATTTTTATTGCCAATAGACATGAATAGAAGCACGCTGGCCAGCACACTGGTGATGCCGATAGATAATATAGCCAGTTTGTCGAAACCAGACAGTTCGTTGAAGGTTTTAATATCCTGAGTAATGTCATTGCTAAAGAATGGAATAAGGAATAGCAAAGGCAGTACGGTAAGCAGCAGTACACTGAACAGGGACAGTTTCTTCAGCGCATTATCGATCAACGGGTAATGTATTCCCCATACCATGGACGCTGCAATGGCTGTGATATACCAGGGTATCTGCATAGTGTTGACTCGTCTGTTAGTGGACTGAGTTGGCCGATGAGATAAGTAAATCCATCATTAATTCCGATGCGCCCAGGTGTCTGGCTAATTTAATCTCGATGTCAGGATAGTGGGCTTTAGTTTCGTTGACAATTTCCGGGATATCCGTCACCACATGTCTGCCAGAATTAAGAAAGTAGGGCAGTACAATAACTGAAGTGGCGCCGCGATCCACGCAGCGTTTAATACCATCCGGTATTAACGGATCGGCCAGTTCAAGAAATCCAGCTTCAACAATCGGATATTGATCGCCACAGTGGCTGTGGAGTTTATCTGCAATAACTTTAACTTCATCATTGGATTGTTGGCGACGGCTGCCATGGGCGATGAGTAATAAGGCTTTCATGATATTAAGTCCTGCTTGGTTGTCAGTTGTTTGTATCGCTGCAAAGCCTGCGCTCGGCTTGCAGATAGATCCACTAAGGGGGCTGGGTATTGCTGTTTTTTATGCTCAGGTACCCAGTGGTCAATGTATTTTGATTCGGCATCAAATCGTTTTGTCTGGGTGAGGGGATTAAATATTCGGAAATAGGGCGCTGCATCCACACCGCAACCAGCCACCCATTGCCAGCCCATGGAGTTATTGGCCAGATTCGCATCCACCAGAGTGTCCCAGAACCAGCGCGCGCCCTGTAACCAGCCTATGCCCAGGTTCTTGGTGAGGTATGAGGCGACAATCATGCGTACGCGGTTGTGCATCCAGCCGGTTTCCCAGAGCTGTTTCATACCTGCATCCACAATCGGAACACCGGTAGTACCCTGGGTCCATTGATTAAAATGATTTTTATTGCTCTGCCAGAAGCGGTTACTGAAGCGGCTATTCATGGGCCTGGAGTTGCTTTGTGGATAGTGCCATAAAATATGATGAGCAAATTCTCGCCATAACAGCTGGCTTAAGAAACGTTCGGCCGCAGCCATGACTTTACTACCCTGTGCCCCAGCCAGTAGAGGTTGAATTACGCTATAGATTTGCTGCACGTTGAGTTCACCGAAATGCAGGTAGGGGGATAATCGGGAAGTTCCGTCCATCGAAGGAATATCCCTGCCTTCAACATAATCAGTTATGTTGTACTCAATAAACTGGTTAATTATTTCGTGCCCGTGCTGTTCACCCGGTTGCCAGTGCTGATGCAGTTTTTCATGCCATGGATGATCATCCAGCAGCTTAAATGGCTTGTCAGCCAGTTGCTCCACCGATGCAACTGGCTTTACAGTTTTGAGAGACTTCTGTGAATTCAGTGGCTGGTAGTTGCTATACAGGGTTTCCAGCATACTCCGTGCTTTACGGTAAAAAGGGGTGTACACCCGGTATGGCCCGCCCTGATTGTTGAGGATGCTACCGGGCTGGAAAAACAGGCCGTTATCGAAGCTTTGTATGTCTATACCCTGCTGATTCAATTGCCTGCTCAGCAACTCATCCCGTTTCATCAGGTGAGGTTCATAGAGACGATTAAAAACCAGTTCGCGGGCACCGCTGGTCTGGCTAATTTGAGTTAGTATCTGGGCTGAGTCGCCACTGAATCGATGCAGCATCAGTCCATACTTTTTCAGTCCCTGTTCCAGTTGCTGCAGACTGTTGTGCAACCACCAGCATGATGCCGCACCGGGGGCCCAGGGCTGTTCCTCTTCCGGTGCATGAATGTATACCGGGATAATACGATCGCTGTTACTGCAGGCCCAGTGCAGGGCCGGGTTATCATGCAGCCTCAGGTCACGTCGGAACCATAAGATAGTGCAGCTCATGGTTTTGAAAACGCCGGGATGATGGATTCCATTTTATCCAGTGCCCTTACATGATCCGAACCCAGGACCTGAGCGCCCAGCTGTTCGAGTTTATCGAAATATCGATCACAGATATCTCCCCCAAACATGAGTGGAATATCAATGGATTCAATACAGTCCTTCAATGCCATCTCGTTGTCATTATCCCATGGCATGATGCTACTGGCAGAAAACAGTACTGCGGCAACATGAGTCCGGTTAACCACAGCTGGTATTTGCTGGGGCGGCATATTGGTGCCCAGGTACAAAATTCGGTATCCACGGCCTATGGCCGCAATACAGTAAAGCAGTACGCCGAGTTCGTGGAATTCACCGGAGAGACAGGCGACCAGGATTTGCCTGCCTCTGGAGCCATGGCTCTGATGATGAAATCTTGCGCCCAGCTTGTTACGAAGGAAAGCAGAGAAAAAATGTTCTTCGGCAATACCGGCTTCTCGGTCCTGCCACTGTTCGCCAAGGGTTTTTAGTACCGGGATGATGACATGTTCGTTCACCATATCGATGGGATAGATGGACAGGGCATCATTGTACACTCTGTCTAACTTCTGGTCATTGAAGACCTCAATACATTTGAGTAATTCCTGCTGGTAGCCAATCCAGTGATCTTCTCCCGGTAACTGATTGGGCGAGTGACTGCGATCTGGATCCCTGATAATTCTTATGGCTTCACTGATGGTGTGGTTGTTTTTCAGTAAAGCTGAAATTTCCTTAATTAATTCAACATCTTCACTGCTGTACAGTCTATGCCCCTTAGGTGTTCTGGCGGGTTTTAGAAGCCCATAGCGTCTTTCCCAGGCTCGTAATGTCGTGGTCGGGATACCGGTTAGTTCGGAAAGCGTGCGTATAGGGTACTGATTCATTGACTGTTTATCCGGAAAAATCTATGCGAATTGTATAATATAAAACTTGTACAAACAAGGCTTGTATGTATAATGTTTGTATAAGTAATTTGCTGGAGAATACAATGAATTACAATGACAAACCCCAGATAGGTGTCAGTGGCTGTTTATTAGGCCAAATGGTACGTTTTGACGGCGGCCATAAAAAAAACCAGTTTCTGGTTGAGGCTGGTGATAAATTCTTTCATTTACTCTCAGTGTGCCCAGAAGCTGAATTAGGACTGGGTATTCCCAGGCCGCCTGTTCAGCTGCGTAAATTCCAGCAGCAGGTTAAGCTGGTATTTAGCAAAAACCCGCAACATGATCTGACTCAGGATATGGAGTCCTATTCTCAGCAAAGAATTAGAGATTTTGATCAACTGGATGGTTTTGTTTTCAAGAAAGATTCACCCAGTTGTGGCCCGCAAAGAGTACCTGTTTATGATAATAATTCTGGCATGCGAGAACGCAACGGAACGGGTATTTTCGCAAAGGCATTCAGGCAGCAATACCCACTGGTACCGGTTGAGGATGAAGGTCGTCTGAATGATCAAAATATTCGCGAAAACTTTCTGGAACGGGTGTATGCCCATTACCGCTGGCGACAACTAGCACAGGACGAGAATAATCTGGAAGGATTTCGTGATTTTCACCAGAATTACAAACTGGTATTAATGGCAAAAAGCTCAATACTCAGTCGAGAGCTGGGGCAGATGGTTGCCAGAGTTAATAAAAAAAATCTACAGGAAATACGTCAACAATACATTATTAAATTTATGCGAATCATGGAAATCAGGCCTACGCCTGGCCAGCACGTGAATGTGCTCATGCATATTCTTGGGTATCTCAAAACAAAACTTGATCAGCAGGATAAGGCCGAGTTACTGACCTGGTTTGAAAATTATCGGCAACAGCAGGTTAGCCGAGTGACACCACTGGTTTTATTACAGCACCATCTGCGTCGATTCCCCAATGATTATATGGCCCAACAGTATTATTTTTCACCCTTCCCGGAGCAATTGATGCAACCGGTGTAAGTAATTATTGATTGGTAAAATTTCCGGGTTTTTAGATGTCGACTGGAAAAGCAGGTAAACGGGGCATTGGTGTGAAAATACCCACTTGATTACTCGGCCAGTATGTCAATAATGCGTTGCCTGGAAAAACCCCATGTTTCGGGGTCTTCAATACTGTCTATGGTCTCCTGTGAGCGAGTCAGATCAACAATTTTGTGCGGTATCGGTGCATGACTGGAACTGGAATAAAAAATTTTTATTTTAGGTTTAAGCAGGGTTTCAGTAGATTGCTCAGTCACTATGCCTAAACGGCCGGAATGTAATTTCACCAGTGTGCCGGTGGGATAGATACCGACTGTTTTGACGAAAGCCTTAAACACGGTGTCATCAAAATGCCCCTCTTTCCATTCCGCCATTTTCTTCAGGGCTTCGGCTGGTTCCCAGCCTTTTTTGTAACACCGGTCTGAGGTGATGGCATCATACACATCGCAAACTGCAGCCATGCGTGCAACCAGTGATAAATTCTTACCGGAGAGTTTATCGGGGTAACCACTGCCATCGACATGCTCATGATGATGTAACGAGACTTCAAGGGCAAGCTCATCGACACCATAGGATTGTTTGAGAATTTCCCAGCCCTGCAGGGGATGGGCTTTTACGATTTCGAATTCCTGGTCAGTGAGTTTTCCGGGTTTGTTGAGTATTTCATCGGGAATGCCCATTTTTCCGATGTCGTGTAACAGCCCGGCCATGCCTAAAGAATGCAGATCACCTTTGTATGCCAGCTGTTTGCCCAGTGCAATCATTAGCGCGCATACGGCTACCGAGTGCAGATAGGTGTAGTCATCCTTGTTTTTCATACGGCTAATGCTGAGCATGGCTGATGGGTTACGTGCCACGGACTGTGATATTTCATCGACCAGTGGGGCAGCCTCTTTAATACTAACCGAGTTACCCATGCGGGCGTCCTTGAACATATCGATAGTGGCCTGCTTCGCCCTGGCCAGGGTTTCCCGGGCGGTTTCAATCTCTTTATCAAGTGCAACCCGTGTTATGACAGCTTCAGCTGTCTGCTCTAGCTGGCCTGACGCTTCGGGCTGTGACTGCTGAATGGAATCTATATCGTCACCTTTTGATGTGTCTATCCAGACATGAGAAATACCTGAGTTTTTAATAGTATTGATATCCTTAATATCAGCCAGTTTGAAAGAGGCTTTCCAGAACGGATGTTTAAGCCAGTTGCCTTCGAGCTTGTTTATATACATGCCTATACTTAGGTCATCAGATTTTATTTTTTTGAGCATGAAATTATGAATATCTGTTCGGACTAATATGAGTTTAGTCAACCCAAGAAAAAAATGTACCTGTAGCTAAAATTAGTGGATAAAAATTAAACCACAAACCATGAATCATGGTGATAGAGATCACAATCAATCCATGGCTGGCGTTAACCAATAGATGCCTCATCGCCAGTTGTGATTCGAGCAACGTTCAAAGCGCTGAGTATAAATTTCATATGCCTGTCTGCTGTGCCGGGCAGAGCTTATTCGCCTGGCTGGGGACGTTCTGGAATCTGTGCTGAGGTGAAAGCGTCAGTAGCTTTTGAGCCTGCAACAGTGAAGCAATCGACTCGATGTAATAAACTAAGGAACCACTGATCAAGTCTATGATGTTTCTGGCGATGCCTGAAGCACCATTTAACTGACGGTCAACTCAGCTATATTATCAAAGGGTGATGAACATGAAACTTTATCTGGTACAACATGGTGAGGCCTTAACAAAGGAGGTGGATGCTGAGCGGCCTCTGAGTGAAAAAGGCAAGGCCGACATTGATCGTCTGGCGAAGTTTCTTGTACAGGTGGGCATACGTGTGGAGCGGATGATTCACAGTGGTAAGTTACGTGCCCAGCAGACGGCGGAACGTCTGGCAGCAAGTATTGCGCCGGAACTGGAGCTGGAGGCCAGCGGTCTGATAAATCCCAACGACAGTCCGCGGGCCTTTGACTGGCAGAGTGAAAGTTGGGATCGGGATACCCTTATTGTTGGGCATCTGCCATTTATGGCTAAACTGACATCCCATTTACTGGTGGACGATGAAGACAGGCTGGTTACTGCATTTCAACCTGGAAGCTTAATCTGCCTGGAGCACAATGCTAATAACCAGTGGCAGCTCAACTGGATGGTAAGGCCGGAACTGCTTAAATAATCCAGCATTATTCAGGACAGCAGCAAGCAATAAAGCTTACAACATTATACAATACGGCAGTTTCGTCAATGGATCGGCCTCGCATTAGCTACGCCACAATCCAGTGACAGGATCAATACACTCTTCATAGTCCATAAAATTAAAGAAAATAGTCGAATGAATACAGATGAATTACGCCAGCAGTTAATGGCAACAGGGCTCAAGCTCAGTGAGCTGGATGCGAATCCTTTCAAGCAGTTTGAAGTCTGGTATGAGCAGACCATTGAAACTGGTATTCATGAACCTGGAGCAATGATCCTGGCAACGGTCGATGCAGGTGGTCAGCCCTGGCAGCGGACTGTACTGTTGAAATTGTTTGATGAAAAAGGCTTTGTCTTCTTTACTAATTACGAAAGTCGAAAAGCGCAACAAATTGCAGTGAATCCCAAAGTTAGCCTGTTGTTTCCATGGCATCCACTGGGGCGCCAGATGAAGATTACCGGTGTGGCAGAAAAGGTCTCGACTGCAGAATCACTGAAGTATTTTGTAACGCGACCGCGTGGAAGCCAGATCGGAGCCTGGGCATCGGGGCAAAGCCAGGTCATTAAATCTCGCTCTTTGCTGGAGTCGATGTTCGATAGTATGAAACAGAAGTTTGCTGATAACGAAGTGCCATTACCTCCATTCTGGGGTGGATATCGGGTTAAACCTAATACCTTCGAGTTCTGGCAGGCGAGGGACAGCCGCTTACATGACCGTTTTTTATACAGGAAAAATGAATCGGGTAACTGGTTTATTGAAAGACTGGCACCCTGAGTTAATGGTGCTGGCCCTGAATTAGTATATTGATAACCACACATTGCTCAGCTATATATAAGAGGCCATCTTATACTTAATCAGAGGCTCCATAAGTAATTACAATGCGGATCTATACATGAGTACTGACGACCAGAAG
Organism: uncultured Gammaproteobacteria bacterium; assembly: GCA_965368175.1. Classification (GTDB taxonomy): domain Bacteria; phylum Pseudomonadota; class Gammaproteobacteria; order SZUA-229; family SZUA-229; genus CBDULX01. Next base: position 10,584 of record CBDULX010000006.1, read on the forward strand.
CCAGATATACAGTTTAATATAGATCCAAGGTCAGACACACCTGATTACATATCTGATCCTGAGTATATTTCTAAAATAATTAATCAGTTCATTCTTAAAGATGACATAGAAAATTCTAATTCTGGAGTTAAATCACCATCAAGCAAAAATAAACACTATAACCGCGAACATATAGTCAATGCTTTGACAAATATGCAACTAAGTTATAAGCCTAAATACATTTCCGGGCAAACTGTTAATATTAATACCGACGCTTTCAAATCGACATTAATGAATAACATAGCCAGGCTGGATGATGTGGCTATTCCAAAATCAATGAATCAGATAGATAGCCGAACTATCGATTTTGTGGAAATGATATTTAGTGCGTTTTTAAGGGATAATAATATTTCAGATGCAATAAAAGACCTGCTGCTGTTAATGCAGATTCCAGTTATTAAAGTTGCATTGCTTGATAATAAAATATTTAATACAGAGAAACATCCAGCGCGATATGTGCTCAATAGTATTGCTCATATAGGCATAGGTATAGAAGATAAGGAAAATACCGTCTATAAGACCATGCAATATATTATCGAGCAGTTATTGCAGAGTTTTGGTCAAAGCCTGGAAGTCTTTGCTACAATAAAACTATCCCTGGATCGGCTGAGTAATATTCAGAAAACAAGGCATGAACAAACCGAAAAGCAGAGTCAGCAGCTCATTACTCGTGAATACACCCGACAGCTTGTTTTAAAAGAGCTTCAATACTATACCTTGAATACTCCTATTCCTAATGCGATACAACCACTGATTTTGAGCCACTGGTCGACATTGATGTATCAACGATTCAATAACTATGGTAAAGAAAGTATTGAATGGCGTGAGGTAATTGGGATATTACGTCTGCTTGTTAAAAGCTTTAGGCCTGTTAACACACGCGAAGACTGGCTGGCGCTCAGGAGTATTTATAAAGGTATTGTAAACAGTATGCGATCCTGCCTGGATAACAGTCATCAGAATAAGGAAAAGATATTTATTGCTACCAGCAATTTGAACAACTACTACATAAAAAAATTATCTGAATCTGAGTTTCATACTGATAGCCCTGATGAATCCGGCAGTGGTGAACTGGATTATAATATTCTCGATGATTATAATAGTGCTGAGCTTTCAGACATTGAATTAAGTCCCTTAGACAAGCAGGCGGCAGAATCTGAAATAATGCTCGAAAAAATGGCTGATTTTATCAGGCCTAATACATGGTTTGAGGTATTCACCGATTACAAACACCCGGTACGTCGTTTAAAGTTGTCGGTCATTCTTAAAGAGCAGGCTAAGCTTGTGTTTGTTGATTTTATGGGTAACAAGGTGATTGAAAAAAGTTTGAAAAAATTTATTACTGAGTTGAAAAACGACCAGTCTCGATCCATTAATGATCATTCCATATTTGAATACGCCCTTAGTATGGTTATTATTTCGATTGCAGTCCGTGAATAACACCGGCTATGTGCATGGACACATATACAGGTTTAGGCAGGCAACAGTCTGTTCGATGTGTTGTGTTAAATCCTGATTTATACATACAAAAAAAGGGCAAGGAAATATTCTTCCACTTGCCCCTGTCGATGAGTTTTGTATTACTCTGGACTTAATCGATAGTTTGAGGATCGATATTTTCCAGCATGGTCATGGTGTCAATTTCTGGGACAGTATCAATGTCAATGCTTACATCATCTCTCATTTGATCCATTTCTGTAAGGCCTTCCTGTGCAGCAGTCACTGCATCCATATCACGACCCATATCTTCAAATGTTAAATCGGCGTGGGGGGTATCGGCAACGTTGTCATCGATCATTGAATAAATTTCTGGATCGACGATATCTGCGGCAGGATGATGTGCAAATGCAGAAGTACTGAGGATTGAACTTATAAATGCTGTAATTAAAAAAGTTTTATTCATAAAATATTTCCAGTTTATGTGCTTGATGTTGTTATCTAAAACGACGCTAGTGGAGAAAAGGTTCCATTTTTTGTATTCCTGACACACAGCCTTGTGTATCAGCATTTCAGTTTAACTAATGCAGGCCTGGCTGCTGTTCGGTGGTGATGACTGAGCGTTGTGATGTGCTTTTCTGTATAAATAGTATTAAGTGCTTGACTTGACCAACCGGTCAACTATATTATCGCTGACATGGCCTCAACAACTGACACTAAACAGCGCATACTGGCTTCCGCCAGAGAACTGATTCATTCCCGAAGCTATGCCGATGTTGGTGTGGCGGCCATCTGTACTCATGCAGGTGTGAAGAAAGGCAGCTTCTATCATTTTTACCCCAGTAAGCAGGAGCTTACTCTGGAGGTACTGGATACTTTCTACGTCAGTATGAAAGAAAATATTATCGACCAGGCCTTTATCGCGGATATTCCACCACTTTCCCGGCTGATTCGACTGACAAATATGGCTTATGAGTTTCAGAAGCAGATCAAGAAAGAAACCAGCCAGATCCTCGGGTGTCCATTTGGCAACCTGGCCACCGAGCTCGCTACTCAGGATGAGCCCATACGAAGAAAAATCGACCACATTTTCGGTAAGCTGAAAAACCATATATCTAATGTCCTGCAGGAGGCCCTTACGGCGGGTGACATTCATAAGATTGATGTGGATGCCACCGCTCAGGCCATGCTCGCCTATTTCGAAGGTGTACTGTTGTTAGCCAAGACTCAAAACGATGCCGAAGTCATCCATCAGTTACTGCCTGCTATGGCAGATATTCGAATTACCAATCCGTAAACAGAAGGAGGTGTGATGCCACAGATCATTTTTTTAAAGTCAGAACTTGACCGACCGGTCATCTATAATGAAGTATTTACACCAGGAGAACTAAAATAATGAATAACGCAGAAATAAAAAATGACGTACACAAGGATATTCCACTCATCTACCCCATCGCTCCCCCAGGTGAAGAAGAACGGGTTGCAGGGGTATTAGGAGCCGTTGAAAATCATATCGGTTTTATACCGGATGGGCTACGCCTGTTTAGCTTTAGTCCACCGTTGCTGGAAACCTTTGCAGCTAATATTTCCTACTTTAATGGAGGTACAGAATTATCACCCGTCCTGATGACTATGATTCGCTATCTGTCTTCATGGCAGACGCAGTGTAGTTACTGTATCGACCTGAATGAAGGATTTCTGACCAATATGGGGCTTGAGCTTGATGTCATCCGCGCTGCTCGGTCAAATCCGGAAGCGGCACCTGTAGCTGAAAATGAAATTCCTTTGCTACTTCTGGCGCTTAAATCTGTTAACACCCCGGAGGAGGTGAGTGAACAGGATATTAAGGAAGTGCGAATGAGCGGCTGGAGTGATCGAAATATTTTTGATGCAGTGGTACAGGCGGCCAATAATCGTGCATTTAGTCTGGTATTACGTGCTTTTAATGTGGAGCACCAGGGGGCATTCTCCTGATATCTGAGCAGCTACTGCATAAGGCAAAGCTGTAAAACAACGGTGGCAACTGGATAATGGTTGTCATCGTTTATTTGTTTATAAAGCTAAAGATAATTCCAGAAGGCTAGTTAATCAGAGGCTTAAAAAGTAATTCTGGACTATGAGTGCAGGAATATGCTGGGTGACAAGTATCAGTCATTGTCCTTATAATGAATGTAATTAACAAGGGCAGGTCTCTTTATATTAAATAGAGGCCGCTTAAACATTGTATTTATGTGGGTTTATAAGTATGTCTGATTTACTCTGCCCGTTTAGTGCGCCTCTGATAAAAAATGATTTTGCCTGTAGTAACGCTAAAGAAATTATTCGCCGGGGAGGTGCAGAAATAGCCTGTAAAAACCAGGCTGCACACGCAAATTGTAGCGCATTGCATAATGCTATCAAGACAGCCGCTTTGCAGGCGATGGATCTTGAAGACGATTTATTAACACTGCCTCATAATGCGCTGGTAAAAATTCAGTATGGCGGTCTGCTTGGCCTGAAAATAATAACCGAAGCAGATATACAGCAGAATGACAGTGTCGATGATGTTGTTTCACTGGTTTCAAATGCACTAGATAAATTCAGTAATGTTGACAATATTCCGCTTTCATCCATTACTAAAACTATTATTGAATATAAGGTACAGCGACGTCGTAAAAAGTAATACTTTAAGTCGAGCAATTGTTAATATTTCATATTACTGAATTGATACTTTCCGAAAATTTATATCTGGCTGACTACAACAGGCAACATTCTAATGACGATTAAAGTTCCGTTTAATATAGGTTTTAATGAAAATGCAGAGGCACAGACTGGGGAGATCCATCTCAGTTTCACCGAAGAATTTCAAAGTATGCCACAGCAGCAGCGAATAAAAATATATAAAGCCTATCTTCAACATCTTATTGCACAGGCGCAGATGTCTATAGATGAGAATAGTCAGAAAGGGATAATCACTGTTTTGCAGATCGCTGATCAGTTGTTTCCACACTTGGAAGCTGAACAAATTCCGCTACAGGAAACGATTATTGTGGAAATGGGTGAAAATGCCGATGGTTCGACTTTAGATGAGCTACTGAATACATAGTAATAAATTAAATTAGAAAGAAATTAGTCAATGCTCACTGCGTGATATAAGTTGTTTTTTTGCCCAGAATCCTGCTAATAACGACCCGCTAATGTTATGCCATATGCTGAATACAGCTCCTGGCAGAGCACTGACTGCTGTGAAATACTGGGTGGCAAGCGCAACTGCAAGTCCTGAATTTTGCATACCCACTTCTATAGCCAGTGTCCGACTGGTTTTTTCATTATTACCCAGTGCACGTGATATGCCATAACCACTAATTAACCCCACTGCGTTATGCAAGACCACACTGATAAACACGATTAAACCAATACTGGATAATTTGCTCTGGTTAAGTGACACAATTACCGCGATAATAATTACGATAGCGATCATTGATATAAGCGGAAAATAAGGCTTCACCGGTTTAATCTGTCTGCTGAAGAAAGTGTTTAATATTACTCCGAGTGTAACGGGTATAACGACTATTTTTAATATGCTTAGCAGCATATCAACAACTGGAATGGGTACCTGTTCGCCTACATAAAGTAGTGTAAGGAAAGGTGTGGCGAATATGGCCAGCAGAGTTGAAACCAGGGTAAGGGTAATGGACAGTGCGACATCGGCTTTTGCCAGATAGCACATAACGTTCGATGCAGTACCCCCAGGGCAACTGCCTAATAAGACCATGCCGATGATGAGTTCTGTGGATAAACCCAGTCCTTTTCCCAGGAAGTAAGCAGCAAATGGCATGATGGTGTACTGCATGATTACCCCGGTTGCAATCACTCCGGGTGACCGGAGTACACGTCTGAAATCATCTATGCTGAGAGTCACCCCCATACAGAACATGATGATGACTAAAAAAGGGATAATGGCCTGCTTTAGTGGCAAAAAGAGCGCAGGGAAAATATAGGCAACTAGTGAGAGCAGAATGGCCCAGAGTGGAAATAATAGCGTAGAGCGATGCATGGGGTTCTTAATCATCGATTTGTAATGGGAGCTCCAGGTGCTGGCCATGATGGTAGTTATACAGAGCAGGAAAATTATTAAACCAGATAACTAGCCAGAAGCATAATGCTAATAGTAGGATAGTTTGTACATTATGCCAATTAATTCTGGGTTCCATTAAAACGACATATTGTCAGTAACATAAAATATTATGATTATTCATCGACGAATTTTTACGGCAAATGCAGCTTCAGAGCCGAAATCGTATTCAAATGTTTCCAGGGGGGGCTTGATCAGGTACTCCCTGGCCAAAAGCGTCATGATTTTCATCGAAGCTCGTTGCAATAGAATAACTACCGCCTTAGCTGGTGAACAATCTAAACGCTCATCGCAGCCTGATTAAACCAGAATTAATCAGCAGTTACCTGGGTAAATTAATGTATGATGCGATTTAATAGCATATATACATGTAAATAACGATAATTTAGAGATTCTGAATGAATATAGTGACCAGCTGGCTTGCCGCTTATTTGAATGCACCTTATATGGGCTATGAAGCGGCTGCAGTTACTCCATCTGAAATTTTAAGGAAGACGCTAGAGCCTGGTGATGTGTTGCTGGTCGACGGTAACAGGCGCATTAGTGTGGCTATAAAATATCTGACTCAGTCGACCTGGTCTCATGCCGCAATTTATGTAGGCGATGTGTACAACCAGGGAGGGGATGATCCTGATGTGCTGATTGAAGCTGATTTGAAAAATGGAGTGGTATGCGTACCTCTATCAGGCTATCAGGAGTTGCATACACGCATATGTCGTCCGTCAAAGTTAACTGAGGAAGACCGACAAATTCTGGTAAATTATGTAGTCAATCGTATCGGGCATAAATATGATATGCAAAATATTATAGATCTGGTTCGCTACCTGTTACCCAATCCGCCTGTTCCAGTGCGCTGGCGACGTCGAATGATTGCCCTGGGAAGTGGTGATCCAACTCGTGCAATTTGCTCTACATTGATTGCAGAGGCCTTCCATTCTATCTGTTATCCGATACTACCGACTATAGAAACACTACCGTCGTTGAAATCGGGTCATGCTGAACGTGAAATCATGCATATCCGTCACCATAGTTTATTTACACCTCGTGACTTTGATATTTCACCTTTTTTCGAAATCATAAAACCCAGCTTGCTGAATGATTTTAATTATAAAGATATAAAGTGGGCAGAGAAAAGTAACCAGGAAAACTCTGAGTAAGTCTGGTTGTAGCATGAAACAATCACGACTTGACTGGAGGTTTCCTGGACAAAATATTCTGTTTTAGTATTCTCCCGGAGAGACTTGTATATCAATGCATACAAATGTCAGCATGTTGTGTATTTTGCATTAACTTACGGAATTCATCCGCATTAACATGGATAAGTTCCTCGTGATTACCGGCTTCAAAATAAATATCAGTACAATTATCCAGGCTGGAATCGACGATGGTTTTCATACCATAAGCCTCACCAACGGGAGGTATGGCGCCAAGATCGCAGTCCTTAAATAATTCCTGTAGTTCGGCCTCGGTGGCCAGTCCTATCTTGCGGTTGAGTAGTCGGTTAAGCTCCCGGATTTTCACATGTCGGGTGGCTGGAACGACGGCCATAATATAGCCATCATCATCTTCCAGAACTACAGACTTGGCAAGTTCATAGACGGGTATGTTGGCTACAAGTGCAGTGTTCATGCTGGTGACGGTATAGCGATGGGGAAGTTTGTCATAACTAATGTCGTGTTGTACGAGATATTTTTCGAGCGTATTTGCTATGTCCATGAGGGCCTCCTTATGAAAGCAAATCAAATTCCTGTACTTTGATAAACTATGCTATTTTTAAACAGAATTGCAATAGTTTAACTATACTTATTACTTATCCCCCTGAGGTTAATTATTAATGTAGTTTATCAGGAAAAATACAAATACCTGGCGGTTATATGTCTCAGGAATACTATGATCCAGGAGAGATGTAGCCCTTATTTAAAGGCAGGTGAGAGATGAAAAAAATCAAAGACATTGTTTTAACCTGGCATGCTAATGCAAAAGAATCACGTGAGGTGAAGCAGATATCCCTACCGGTTAATTTGCACGATGTGGCACGTATTCATGCCCTGACAGAGCTCTATCCCAATCTTTCTGAGCAAATAATTATCACTGATCTGTTAAATGCTGCACTGGATGAAGTGGAGGCCTGTTTGCCCTATGTACAGGGCCAGAAGGTGATTGCCAGGGATGATCAGGGCGACCCCATTTATGAAGATGCAGGGCTAACTCCAAAGTTAATGGATTTAACCAGAAAACACATGGCTATTCTGAAGCAGCAGCATTAGCCAGGATGTAACAATAGCAAATATAATCAAATATATAGGGGTATAATAATTAAATATATCGCTGTTTTTATATGGCTCATAAAGAGCAGGCTGTATTATTATCAGTAGTCTCAGCTATGCACACGATTGATGTTCTAACATGCTTGCAACGAATTCATAATATCCTGTCAAGCCACTCGGGTGACAGTGCTGACTGGGTCGCTTCACTGATCGAACTGGGTGATAATGATGAAACCGAGTTTTATAGGGCGCTAAATTCAAAGCGTATGTGGGGAGGGGCCGGTTCCATTGCTAACGAGGCGCTGGCAGATAATCCGGGTATTGATGACTGGGCCTGGCAGATGGAAATACGCGAGTTTCGTGAGCTGATGATTGAACTGGGACAGCATTTACAGGCTCGGGGCAGTCATTACCCGGATATTTCTTCATGGATGCTGGCCTTCAGCAGCTGGAATCAATCTGGGGTATGATCAGAGGCTCCTTAAATTAAATGTATTAGCTCTTTTCAATCCATACTTATTGTATATATTTACCTATGTTACCAATATTGATTATTTGCCATGCCCGATGTGAGCCACCGGGTTACCTGTGTATTTATTTTGATAAGCATCAGGTGCCTTACAAAAAAATTCATATTGATGACCAGCCTCTGAGTACCATTAAGCTTGAGGATATTTCCGGTCTGATTCTGATGGGTGGTCCCCATAGCGTGAATGACGATCATCCGTGGATTAGCGAAGAACTCAAATTAATTCAACAGCTGGTTACAAATGGCACTCCTCTGATGGGTGTCTGTTTTGGTGCACAGATGATTAGCAAGGCGCTCGGTGGAACAGTGAGTGAGGCACCTGGCATGGAGACCGGGTGGCACCAGATTATGGTCGATACTGGCAGGCTACCAGAACCGCTAACAGTCAGCTTGCCTGAAAGCTTCGAAGTATTCCAGTGGCATGAAGACACGTTCAGCAACCCGGAAGGGGCCATTCCGCTCTTTACTGGCAGCAATATCAGGAATCAGGGGTATATATTGGGTAATGTTCTCACTATGCAATTTCATCTGGAAATGACCGAGAATATGGTGCAGGAGTGGCTGGAACGTTATAACGATTGTTTGCCGATGCATATAATGTCAGTACAAAGCTCACTTGAAATCAATGAACGACTTCATGAGCGGCTGGAGAATTTACATGACATTGCAGATAAAATTTATGACTGGTGGCTGGGGCTGGTAAAAAATTGAAAGTTATAAGTTCATGGTCATTGGTTGATGGCTTAACAAATAAGCCTGAACTATTAACATCGTTATTAAATTTCTGATATACATAAACACATGAAAATCTATAAACTAATCGCGCTGTGTATCCTTATGCTGTTGACCTCATGTTCAGTTAATCCACATTATGATCCATTAAAAGCTCATCATTCTGAAAATGGATTTAAGAATATTTATTATGATGATACCAGTAAGGGGGCCTGGGAATACTGGAAATGGCAATGGGAAAAGCGATTCAAGGATATACCCGATAAAGATGATTATAATTTTACAATTGTAAAAAATGATCCTGCAATGCTGACTAACAATCTGGATAGAACCTCGTTAACGTGGGTTGGTCATGCAACATTCCTTATACAGCATGCAGGTTTGAATATACTGACTGATCCTCAGTTTTCACACAGAGCTTCACCTGTTAGCTGGGCGGGGCCACAACGAGTAGTGGCTCCCGGCATTTCGATTGATGATTTACCTGAGATCGATGCAGTCATTATTTCGCATGATCATTATGATTCACTGGATGTGGATTCGATAAAGCAATTATCCATTCATAATCAACGGCGTACTTTAACATTTCTGGTGCCTTTAGGAATGAAATCATGGTTCGATGATCTCAGGCTAAAAAAAATAAACGTCGTTGAGCTTGACTGGGCACAAAGTTATATTATTGATGATGTGAAATTCACGGCTATGCCAGTGCAGCACTGGAGTAAACGTAGCCTGTTTGATGCTTTCGAACGGCTCTGGGCTTCCTGGGTAATTGAAGCCAGAGGCAATAAAATATATTTTGCCGGTGATTCTGGCTATGCCGATCACTTTAAGGAAATTGGTAGACTTTATGGCTCTTTTGACCTGGCCTTAATTCCCATAGGTGCTTATGAACCGAGGTGGTTTATGAAGCCATATCATGTTAACCCGGAAGAGTCGGTAAAAATACATATGGATATAAAATCCAGGTATTCTGTTGGAATGCACTGGGGAACGTTTATATTAACCGATGAGCCTCTGGATGAGCCGCCAGAAAAACTTAAGCAGGCACTTGCGAAATACAAAATCAATGAATCATCTTTTGAAGTTTATCAGCATGGGGAAAGTCGTTTTCTTGAATTCTCAGCGGATTAATTAGTTAATAAATTATTATATAAACATATTATTAAATACAAAAAGTATTGGTTTATTTAAAAAAATAATTGATATTTTTGTTATCTTTAGTATAAATTATGGTTATTGATAGATATTTATTTTTTATAACGAGTTTAACTCTTTAAAAAAATATAAAATATGATACAGTAATTTTTAATGATTTTTTACTTCTTCATGTCTAATGACAACCCCCTGGGAGTAGCAAAATGAGTACATCTATTAAATCTTTTCCAAATGCCCCACATAGCTGGGATATTAAAGCAGCCGAAAAAGTTGCCAGTGAAAGTGGTTTCAGTCTAAATGATGACCATCTGGAACTGGTTCGTGCGTTGCAGGAATATTACAAAAAAGTTGAATTTCCAAATCTTCGTCAGGTTACTGATGCACTTGAAGAGAAATTCCATTCCAAAGGTGGAATGAAATATCTGTATAAAATTATGCCGGGTGGTCCTGTTGCCGGTGGTTGCAGGCTCGCTGGACTTAAGATACCTGCAGGAGCAGTAGATAAATCCTTCGGCAGTGTTGCCTGATGATTTCAGGCCGGTGACCAGGCAATGTCCTGCTGTTACCGGCCAGACTGCTTACTGTAAAAGACCGTAGTTTTATATTTTTTACTGTTTATTTTTTGCTTCTTCTATTAATTCCTGCTCAAGTCTATCGGCCAGTTTGCGTCTGATTTTGGCTTTATAGGCATTCCTGGCATACTCAGACAGCGCACAAGCCTTTTCATCCAGCTCCTGGGCCTCTTTCCTTAGTTCCAGGATAGCTTCCTGTTTAGTCATTTTTTTGTCTGGCATATCGAAAACCTTATTGCATAATTATTTTAGAATTTTAATAAGAATATAATATTTAACGGATCAATTAATATCAGAGCTTCCCTGGTTCTTAAATGCTCCTGTCGGTTAAATGACTGTAGGGTGGTTCGCTCTCCAGTCGACTATCGATCACCGCTTTTCCCAGGGTAAAGTGATATAGGCTCTGTAACTCGGTGTTTTCTATACCCAATGTGGTATGCACTGCATCATCGAAAAAACAGCCAATGCCTGTACCGCTAATACCTGCGGCTTCTGCTTCAAGGTAAAGGGTCTGTCCTATAATGCCCGATTCCCAGAACAGTTGTCGGTAGCGCCAGGGGGTATCTTTAATATTGGTTTCAAACTCAGCCAGCATGGCAAGGCTGAATACTCCTTCGGATGCAATTTCCTGGTGGCAGGATAAAATTCGGGCGGCTTCCTCGCATTCGGAGCTCACCAGTTGGTATAAGGGGATGTGCTCAGGGCATTGATCTGTTTTGGTCCAGCTAAACTCACTGCGCATATGATTGCGCATTAATAGTTCTCCGACACCGGATCTGGGAAATGCATATAAACCTGGCTCAAGCCCTTCTACCCTGTGTACAAATAGTAACAGATGAAGGCGAGGTTCCCAGTTCAGAGCATCGAATGGGGGGGTATCGGCTCTGACCAGCAGGCTGTCCAGGATTCGGTAAAATTTCTGCAGGGGCAGCGTGCTAGTTCCATTAAAAGCCTGTGCACTGCGTCGTTGCTGGATGATGTTTGTGGCTTTCAGTGCGCAATGGCAATCCGACAAGGGAGGTAAGGCAGTGGTGCCCCATGAATCTATGTTAGTCACAGGCTTGTGGCAGCTTATACTAACTTCATCTATGACCGGCCATTGCACCTGATTGTCTGGACTTAAGCAATTGGCGATACCATGCCACTCTGAATGCCTGACCAGATTGCATAATTGATCAGGGTCCAGAGTGGCTGGTCTATCTGATGATGGGGTTATCTGGAGTATTGCATCCGCCGCTTCATGTTCCGCATTTTTAAAGTCATTTTTACGGTTTAAACCCAGCAAGGTAGAAATCTGATCATCACTCCAGTGTTCGAGCAGTTGTACTTGCCAGCCAAGAATGGCCGCAGCATAACGAAAAGTCGCTATGGCATGGCCAACATCATGCTGACAATACCGAAATGCCCGTTCACCATACTTCCAGGCTTCGCGCCAGTGAATTGATGACAGTCCTATTAAAATTGAATTGCCTGCTAGTGAGTCATGTCTTTGCTGAGGTGGGATAATGCAGCGTTGCTCCAGATTATGCTGATAACTGTTGTAGTGATAAATGCCTGAAGATAGATTACCTATGCCAGAAAATATCAGGTAACTTTCAGTTGGGTGCAGGTTGCCACTGGAAGGGTTGCAACGCAATGCCCAGCGTGATTGGCCGTAGACTTTCCAGGCGGATAAACCCATCGCCAGTTCAAATAAAATGCCAATACTTTTCAGGTCAACTTGCTGAGGATCAATTTTATCCGGATAGTAAATATCACGATAAAGTGTGTTTAGTCTGGCTGCATTTAATGGCAGACTAAATTTATCACATCCATCAAATGTACGAAATGGACTGGGCTGGTTGGCCCAGTCCATGTTGTTGGGACCGAGGGCGTATCGATCCAGCGCATGCTTGCTGCGCTGGTGGTACTCATTAACACTGATGGGGTGTCTGTTCATAAAGAATTCAGGTTGATTGTTGGTGGTTAATGGTGCAAGGCCAGTGGTGATGGAAGTATATGTTATCAGTGAGCTAATAATCTTTCATTTTTAATTTTATGGTTGAATATATGTAATGGCCATTTGCATTTGGCGATACAAGTCTCCCGTTACGATGTTAAATGCCTGTGTCTGGGGCGAGTAAGTATCGTGCTGTTCAGAGACAAATGGGGTATATCAGGTGACCTGATATCGGCATCGGCTGTTAAAAGTCCCCACCTGTTAAGTAAGGGATCTATTGAAAATACATAATTATTAGCAGTGGAATCTGTATGCAGCATTGATGATTATCATTTAAATTGATTTATTTGTAACCAGATTATAACAGAGCGGGTATTTGGGTTATTATCTGGATAAATAATCCGATATTTATCAGATACACTATGTTAGCTCAGCTATTAAAAAAATATGCAGGTAAAATACCACCAAAGATATTGCGGCACGTAGGTAATTTCTGGATGCCTTTTCTAGGGGCGGGAATAAAAATAAGTTATTTAAGCTCTGATTATCGTGAAACCCATGTAACAATGAAATTGCGTTGGTATAACAAAAACTATGTTGGCACACATTTCGGAGGTTCTATTTATGCCATGACTGATCCATTTTATATGATTATGCTGATCAATAATTTAGGTCGTGATTATATTGTCTGGGATAAGGGTGCAAAGATAGATTTTATAAAACCTGGACGTAATACGCTGAAAGCGGAATTTATTCTGACAGATGAGCTACTGCAGGAAATAAAACAAAAAGTTGATAGTGAAGGTAAGTATGTTTTCGATATTCCGGTGAATGTAGTCAATAAATCTGATGAGGTTATTGCAACAGTAAAAAAGGAAATATATATCAGGCAAAAATAAATGATCCTGGATTATTTCAATTTGGCCATATACCTGCTATTCCTGATGTTATGAAAAAACGAGTTCAAAAAACGCCTGAAAACTGGTCTGAAAAAGTGACTCGGGAAAGTCATGCTCTGGATCTCGAACAAGGTGTATTTACCTGGAAAGACCCCAGGGAGATTGCTGTGTCACTCAAGGCCTCAGCAGATTCAAGTACTCAGCGTAAGTCATCCCCGTTTCAGTCCGCTATGTCAATGCTGGTTTTTTATATTAATCGTGCTGGTAAGCATCTTGAAGCAGAGCAAAAACAGGTTCTTGAACAGGCTAAGGATGAGTTAAGGAAGCTGTATGGCCGTAATGTTAAAGACTGAAAGACTCTGTGTAATTTAAGCAGGCGTTCAGAATCCGCCACTGAACCCGAGGCACAGACTTAACCAGAGGTTCCTTAAAGATTGATTTATACCTTCCGACAAAAAATTGCTATAGTCTGTGTTTAGGTGAATCAATCCAAATACAATGACATCGGGAGTAAGTATGGCTATTACATATGAAATGTCCTGGGCGGGCATAGGAATACGGTTTTTGATTGCATGGATCCTGGTATTTGCTACTTATAACCCTGAGGGCTATTCCTATATCAACTGGATATTTATGTTTGAGAATGAAATGCTGCCACTAAAATTACTGGCGGGTGTGGTGCTGGTTATCGGCTGGGCGATTTATATTCGCGCTACCCGACGCTCTCTGGGTATGATTGGTATCGTGCTGGCCATTGCTTTTTTCGCCACTCTATTATGGCTTTTTGTTGACTGGAATATAATTCCTGCTGATTCTATCCGGGCAGTATCATATATTATTCTATTTATTATTGGCAGTCTGCTGGCTACCGGTATGTGCTGGTCGCACATTCGGCGTCGTATCAGCGGTCAGATGGATGTGGATGAGATTGAAGGTTAATATATCGAGCCGCAGGTAAGCGCTAAATAACTGAATTGTTATTCTCAGCACGTAATATAAAAAGAGGCACTATGGTGCCTCTTTTTATTGCTGATCTATGAATGATGTGTCTGGGATTTGTTCATTGGGAATGGATGTATATAGAAAAGCGCATATCTGGCTGCAAGCCCAAGAATAAAGCCATAATACACCAGGAACATTCCACTATTATCGGCACCAATTAGCGATTTATACAAAGATGCATCTGGGGAAAGCAGGGTTCCCACTATGGAAATCACCAGTATGGATATCCAGAATGCCAGCAATTTAATGATGGTTTTTTTTGTGAAGAAGGCACTAAGACCCATGCCAATTAATGCCATAAGCCCCACCAGAAGTATGCCTGATACTGCACCGCTCATTGTTGACTCCTATTGATAAATTAATGAATAAATAAATACATATTATGAATTGCTTAAGCATTTGTATTTGACTGGGGTCAATCTGTGGAGGAATTAATCAGAAATATCCACTAGATCAGAGGTTTCTTAGCTGGTTAAGAGTGAAAATCTTCGTGGATAAATGCTTCTTCTGGTATGACTGGTTCAGAGGCCACTGGAGTAGTGTTACTGTTTCTCTGTAAATAGATAACCCTGTTCTTTAAGTTTTGATTTCAGTTCTATATACGCTGTTTCCACATCTTTTTGCATCCCTCTTAAACCGAGCTCCAGTTCTCTTTGGTCTTTCGTTAGAAACCTGGGAAGGCTTGAAAGCTTGACTGCTGGATGCCTGTCCTGGAACTGGGTCATCAGCTCGATAAGTTTGCTCTCGTGGGCATCGGGGAGAGTGAGTATAAATTGTACTGGCTGTTCTGCCTTGAGCTCCGGGTAGCGCTTATCCAGTACCCACTCAAGCATGGGCCAGGCCATTTCAGGGAACCCTGGCAGACAGTGGATATGATCGACACTGAAGCCAGGTATACGGTTATAAGGGTTGGGAATAATATTGGCGCCCCGTGGCAGTTCGGCCATCAGGATGCGGTAGGGGTAAGCTGCCTTGCCATATTTGTCTTCAATTTCATGTACTGCCTCGGGATGTTGCTGTAAGGGTACTTCAAGGGCGGCGGCCACGGATTGACGGGTTTTATCGTCGTGAGTGGCGCCTATGCCACCGAAGCTGAAGCAGATGTCATTGTGGTTATGGATCTGTCGGAATTCTTCGCTGAGTAGAGCCTCATCGTCTCCGCAATATTTCGCCCATGACAGTTCCAGCCCCCTGTGGGCCAGTGTACTGATGATATGCTTAAGATGTTTGTCCTGACGGCGACCGGTGAGGATTTCATCGCCAATTATGATTGCGCCTATTTTCATGGCAGGGTTACTTTTTCCGGCTTTTATCGGTGAGGGTGATAAGGAAGGTGATTATTTCTGTTTCATCCTGATCACTGAGTTTATTGTCCAGTTGTAGTGTCCCCAGGCGTATGGCTTCCACCAGGCTGGTAACTTTGGCATCATGGAAATAGGGGCCCGTAAGGGCAATATTTCGCAATTGAGAAACTTTAAACACCATACGATCGGATTCATTCTGGGTGATGTGGTAAAGCCCCAGGTCGCCCTGGTTGGAATAGGGCTGTTTCTTGCCCTTTTTTTCTAATGACTCGCCTCCCAGTAGCACACCATCATGGCGGGATGTGCAATCAGCTTTGATAAAGGTGTTCAGGCCCTCCTGTTCGGCCTGAGTAAGTGCCTGGCCATTTTCCAGCTTGTGACAGCTGGAACAGGATAGATCATCAGTCCTCGATGACCGGTTATCGAAATAAAGTTTTTTTCCCAGTCCTATTTTTTCTACACTATCATTTCCTGACCCCGGCATAGCATCAGGCAAGGGTGCAAAATAACGATTGGCCCAGCGAATCAGTTGATCGCTATCAGCAGCCAGTACGGGTAGAGTACTAATCAAAAGGGCAGGTATTAATAAACAGACCAGGGCTTTCATTTGAGTAGTTTCACAGGGTTGAAAGCGAATGATACTATTATCTCTTGATTACTGGTAATGTCCAACTTTAACATCCGGCCAGATTATGCATCATCGCTGTGAGTGATTATTTTTAAAGCTCAGCCGACTGTTCTGCCAGCAGCCATCTATATTGAAATTTACTGGATATACAAAATGCAAAGAAACGAAAAACTAAATAGTTTAAGTCATTTAATTGGTGCAGTCGCAGCTCTCGCGGGTCTGGTGGTGCTGGTTGTGTTTGCATCGATTAAGGGTGACGCATGGAAAATTGTAAGTTTTAGCATCTATGGTTTTTCTCTGTTTTTGCTCTACATTTTTTCAACGCTTTATCATGGTTTGCACGGGCGAGCTAAAGTGATTTTTCACAAGCTTGATCATATTGCTATCTATTTGTTGATAGCAGGTACCTATACACCATTTACATTGGTTAGTATTCGAGGAGCCTGGGGCTGGTCAATATTCGGTGTGGTATGGGGGTTGGCGATTGTTGGTATATTAGTTGATAGTTTTGCCGCAAAAGGTCGCAGAATTATTCCATTAATTATTTATATCTCAATGGGCTGGATATCCCTGATAGCGATTAAACCCTTGTTTGAGGCACTGTCTTTCGCAGGTTTTATGTGGCTGCTGGCGGGCGGCTTATTTTATACCGTAGGTATAGTCTTTTATGTCCTCGATCATAAAAACCATTATTTTCACGCTATCTGGCATCTGTTTGTACTGGCAGGCAGTATTAGCCACTACGTAGCAATATTTAGATACGTACTTTAGCAATTCACCAGGCTGGTATAGCCGGCAACGGAAAATATCATCGACTATATTGCAGGGTTCGGTGTTTTTGCAAGGCCCCACCTAAATAGCGGGTGAAGGGTTTGAGTCAGACTGGCCGGGTTTACCTGTTGGCTCATTGTCAGTAGTGTTGCTGTTAATATCGTAATCAGGAAATTCACGCTTTAAGTCATCATCCTGACATTCAGGGTAAGCATTAGAACCAATGTTCATACCTATAAAATCAGCATAGTTATAACTGGTGTTCATAACTGACTCCTTTATCAGGGGTTATATTATTGATTCATTAATTAACGATATTTTTATTGTCCGCTCTGTGTAATAAAACAGTCATTATAATAAATTTTCAGCAATTATTAACAGAAAAATACAGCCTGAATTATTGAAAATTTTGATGACAGGACACTTACTGATCAGTTCAGTTAGTCTCTTTCTCATGACAACAGGGAGTGGAATTAGCTGTGTTCATGAGCCTTGGCCATAGGCTCCAGTAGCTGTCCCACACTGGCCTGAAATTGAGGTTTTTTCAGTTCCTGTTCAATCAGGTCCATGGTTGCTCGACCCACATAGTCACTGTTTGTGTCCAGGCTATCAACGGCTTTCAGATAACTGCGTGCAATGATCGGCCCCAGGGGTTTGGGATTGTACAGCAGTTTCTTGATAGTGAAGGGGTATAGGGAAAGCGGGTTGTAGCCCTTCTTAAGGTAGCCTTTATCGAGTAAATATTTTTCTACCGGTGTGCCTGGCTGTATGCCAATAAAGAAAATAAATGGCAAAACATTCTCACGACCAAACATCTGATAGAGTTCCTTGATGCGGTCTATGGTTTTTTGCAAAGTGACCACCGTTTCACCCGGCGCATTCAGCGGCATGTAAAGTTTTACTTTCTGGTTAGTGTAACCCGCATCCTTGAACATCTGGAATGCCTGCATTTGCTGTTCCAGTGAATAGCCCAATGTCAGGCTATTAATGACTTCCTGGGTGCCGGTGAAGGACAGGTCAAGACTGGCCAGACCTGATTCCAGCATTTTTTCAGCCAGGGTTGGTGTGAGATAGTTGAGCCGTATATAACCGGTCCATTGTATCTTTAGTTTACGTTTAATAATTTCATCGAGTATCAATTCTACATGGTGGGTACTGCGACGGGTTGAGCAGAATTGAGCATCGGTAAACCAGATTTTGTTTACACCATAACGACTGTTCAGTGCTTCGATTTCATCGACAATTTCAACTGGATCCCGATAGCGCTGTCGGGCACCTTCAATCTTGTTATACAGGCAGAAGTGGCATTGATAGGGGCAGCCACGTTTGCTATGCACGCCAATAAAATCATCCGTATATTGATGGAAGGCTGGGAAAATGGATTCTACATATTCAAAATTGACGCTGGTTAGCGTTTCAAGATTGAAATTTTGCTCACGGTTAGTGAAGCTCACCTCCCCCTTATCATTCTTGCAATAACATTCACCAATGGTGATCTGTTCACCATCGATAATAGACAGCATGGCGGCTTCGCCTTCACCCACAACCACGATGCTGTTGGTTGGGCATTTATTAGCCACATATTTTCCGAATATGGAGACAGCCGTTCCACCCACTACTATGCGGGTATCGGGCAGCATTTTTCGCACCATGTGCATGAAACCAAAATTACGCAAGCGGCTGGCTGAGTAGTCGTATATTATTCTGATAGCGGAAAATGCAGCTTTGATTCGGCGCCAGGGGTTGGGAGAGTGGTCAAAATTCATAACCACATCCAGAGCATCATCTTCTGGATGGGGGCCAAAGGACTGCATGTTGCGCCATGAAAAGGCCACTATATCGGGTTTAAGGGACTCAATATGTGTTTTGAGTGCCTGTTTGCGTTGCGTCGGCTCTATTACAGCCAGATCAAGTATTTCCTGCTTAATTTCGGGGCGTTGCTTATGGATGAAGTCGGCAACATAGATCACACCACCAGGATATATCTTCCAACAGGGTAATCGAACATATAGGATTGTCTTAACCTGTTCAGGCATATGCTGGGGCCTCGTAGTGTTGTATAGGCTGTTATATATCTTTGCTTCAGTTCTATTAACTATGAAGCATCGGGCGTGTTTATTGCTTGCATTATTAGCGTTTGTTTATATATAGCATGGCTTAATTTTTGGTATTTACAAACCTTTTTTTGGAATGATTCCAACTCTTTTGAGTTATGTCATATTTTGATTTTTGTCATATTTATAAATGAGTTAATACCAGGCCTTTTGCAGCGCTGAGAGAATTTATGATAACTTGAGCTATATCAAATATATTTATCCACAATATATTAGTGGAAATATATTATCATATTATTGAATGCTTATTTATAGAAAATACTTTTATCTAAGGAAGCCAGAATGACCAGGTATTTACTACTGTTATCATCTTCAGTTTTAACTATAGCCATGCTTGGTGGCTGCATGGAGAAATTGAATCAGGAACACAGTGGCCGGCTCGTGCAAAACGATCACCCAATGGTTGGCAAGATATGGGATGTAAAACGGGCGAGCTTTATAGGTCAGGAGCAATTACTGCCGAGGTTACTGGAAAGCCGTTATCTATTACTGGGTGAGACCCACGACAATATCAGTCACCATAAGCACCAGGCGGAGATAATCTCTGCACTGTCAAATGCAGGAGTGGAGGCCAGTGTCCATTTCGAAATGATTGATGACAGCCAATATGAACAAATGGACCTGAAGAACATAAGGTCTTTGTCGGTGCTTATGGATAAGCTTAATGAGGCTGAATCCGGCTGGTACTATGAACAGATGTACAAAGGGATATTTGAACAGGTGATACAGGCAGGGTACGAATTATTACCGGCGAATTTAAATCACGGGACAATTCGAAAAATTATCAAACAGGGTGAAAAACAGACACCGGGGGAGATAAAAAAATTACTGGCCGATGTGCCATTGTCCGGGAGAATGCTCCGTGAATTAGAGCAGGATGTAATTAAAGGTCACTGTAATGCCTTGCCTGAAAAAATGGTAGCACCGATGATTCTGGCTCAGAGAGTAAGGGATGCGAGAATGAGCTTAAGCCTGCTACACAGTAGCAAAAAATACAGGGTTCTAATTGCAGGTAGTGGTCATACTCGAAAGGATCGAGCTGTACCTGTGTATTTAGCGGCCAGAGAGCCACAGGCAAAAATAACATCGATTGGATTTTTTGAGGTATTGCCTGATCAGTACACTATAGATGAATATTTTACAGCCTGGGAGGGAGAAACAGTTCCCTTCGACTATATATGGCTTACACCACGTTATGATCGAGAAGATCCCTGTGAACAGTTCTCCAAAATGCTGAAGAAATAGAACTGTGATGATATACAGGTAGTTTTCACCTGCTGGTGAATTAATCTGGAGATTACTGAACCCCTCTACCCAGCCAGGAATTTGCATCCTGTAGATTTTGAAAGGCTTTTACTTCCCAGGATGAAGCCGTTAAATTCGAAATGAATAATTTAAGCATGTTCGCAGAATTATTAGCTAAAATGACATTGTTACTGATAACGATAGCGGTTTTGACTCTGGGGTTGGAGAGGGCAGCAGCCTTGTGCTGGAAGGCTATCATATTGACCTCATCTTCATTGATATCTATAGTTTCTGCATTAAAAAAATTCACTAATTTATAGCGGATATTATCAAATCTTGGGTCACCATAAATCAAAATGCTGGCATCGTGAATTTCCTGGCCAGTCACAGTCCCGGAATATTCCCAGTAAACCCCCCGGGGCTCCCATTCGAGCTTATATGTCATAATTCACCTGTTATAAATGCCATGGATTAGAGAGTATAGGAGTGTATGTGTCAATAAAAAGATAATAAGTTAGACTATATCCAATTAATTTCTGGCTGAAATGGCTCCGATTACTGATATATTCAATAACTTACTAATTTATTAAGGCATGATCCAGGAATGTCGGTATTGGAAAATTTAGACTGATCAGAGGTTCCTTAACAATAAAATTATATAAAAGACCTTTAATATTTGTATAAGCTGATATCAGGTGGGTGTTTGATGTTGTTAAAACGAATTATTGGAAAGATGGTAATTGTTAATATTTTATTCTTCATACTGCTCTCATGTAGTGATACGGGTGGTATTAATGATTTAGGTATTAACAAACAGCTGGTCGTTCTTACTCGTAATGCACCCACCTCCTGGTATGAAGGTCGTGACGGAATTACCGGTCCTGAATATGACCTTATCAATTCTTTTGCATCACACTATAAGCTTAAGGTGCATTTTGAGATTGTAGATAGTATTGATGAAATTCTGGCAGCTATTGAAAATGAAAAGGCTCATATCGGTGCTGCCGGCATCACGGTTACAGACCAGAGAAAAAAACAGGGAGTGATATTTGCAGCACCCTATCAGCAAGTACAACAACTTGTTGTGTGTCGCAGGGGTAAGCGCATTCCCCGAACTGTTGAAGACCTGGTTGATCGCAATCTTACTGTTATCGAAGGGAGTAGTTATATAGAAACCCTGGATGAATTAAAATTAACTACACCTGAGTTGAATTGGATGGTGACTAAAGATGAGGATACGGAGCAATTACTGGAGAAAGTCTGGCAGAATAAAATTGACTGTACACTGGCTGATTCGAATATTGTCAGTATAAATCGGCGCTATTACCCGGAACTTGTTGTTGCTTTTCCCGTTAGTGAAGAACAGCCATTGGCCTGGGTTTTATCACCCAAATGGTCAGGCCTGAAAAACAGCGTAGATTCCTGGTTGTCAGAAATAGAAGAAAATGGTGAGCTGGCAGTTATCATGGAACGTTACTATGGCCATTTCGAAATATATGATTATGTAGATGTTAAGCGTTTTCGAAAACGAATAAAACAGCGACTGCCAAGATACAGTGAGCATTTTAAATCGGCGGCTACTAAATATAAACTTCCCTGGACCTTGCTCGCTGCACAGGCTTATCAGGAATCGCACTGGAATCCTAATGCAAAAAGTCCAACCGGTGTTAGAGGGATGATGATGCTCACGCTAAATACGGCCAAAGCAGTCGGCGTAACCAATCGCCTGGATCCGGTGCAAAGTATTAATGGTGGGGCGAAATACCTAAGACGGATGATTAGACGTATTCCAGATGAAGTCGATGAGGATGATCGTATCTGGTTTGCCCTGGCCGCATACAATGTGGGTTATGGTCATCTAAAAGATGCGCGCATGCTGGCAGAGCAACTTGGCAGGAACCCTAACCGTTGGGTAGATATAAAAGAAATATTACCTTTACTGGCAAACAAAAAATATTACAAAAAGCTCAAGCATGGTTATGCCCGAGGATCAGAACCTGTTC
>CBDULX010000007.1:0-33123 GCA_965368175.1 uncultured Gammaproteobacteria bacterium
ACGCCGATGACGGACTTCTTCATAAGTATTCTGCGCACTGAGCAGCTCAATATCGGATATTTCACCCAGTGCGTGTCGATCCTGGGCCTGATCGTAACGAATATAGGCGATGGACATATCCTCATTGTCCCAGGCATATTTCAGGTCAGCCAGTAATACCTCAAAATAATATCGGGAAATATCGATTTTTCGTCGCTGTACCACATAGCTTTGGTCGCTCTCTACGGCCCGTCGCAATCCCTCAGCCGCCTCGGTTTTATCGCCGGTCTGGCCAAAATCGTAGAGGGGCTTACGCAGTTGCAATGTGGCAATGCTGTCGGTCTGGTCCTGATTGGTGGCCAGTTTTGAAGGCTCGATACGTGCTGCCTCCAGCCGCAGATCCAGTTCCAGTGCATAACCGGCCTGCGCCTGCCTGAGCTCAGCATCCGCTTCGAGTAAGCGCGCCTGCATCTGCATCAGTCGGGGATGATGAACATCACCGGCCAGCTGAATTGCATACTCAAACGTTAGCGGATCGGGCAACGGCGGCTGACTCTCCGCCAGCACCAGGCCCGGCATCATAAGCAACAGTCCTTAAACACGGGCTAGATAGATCATCCAGATATTTTACGCTTTTCCCGTTTAAAACGGTTAAAACTGGTTGTCTTATAAGCTTCGGTCACTACATACTCACCCAGCCACATGAACTCTTCGACCGTTGAAGTAGCACCGGTATAACGAGTCACTTTTTGCCCATTCAGGTCAAAAAAAGCCAGTACCGGCGTTGCTCTCACCCGATGCTTCTTGAAAGCAAAATCTTTCTGGGTGATGGTATTGCCCTGGAAATCATTAATTTCAATATCACCCTCTATATCCACCGGGAATATAAGAAAGTGCTTCTTAAAATATGCAATCACCTCAGGTTTGTTAAGAATGGTGGTTTTCATTCGATGACAGAAAGGACATTCATCCATTTCAAAGAACAGCAAGATACCTTTTTTGCCTTGCTCTTGCGCCAGCTCCAGCTCTTCAGAGAAATCCCCCAGGCTTTCATCGAAGAACTTCTGATCAGCGGCCAATACCGTTTGCGCAAACAAACAGAACAACAAAATAAACCAGCGCATCGAATTACACTCCGTTAGCTCTCAGAATATTAAAAAGTGCCACAAATAAAAAAGGCCCGCAAGCGGGCCTTTTAAAAAAAATGAATTTTTCAATTCATTATTGTGCCAGATAGGCTTCGTCAGTAGCTTCAACAATACCAACTGACCATGCACCACGAGACTTGGCATGAGAAACAGCTGCATCGATATCTGAAGATGAAGCATCACGATCGATATCAAATACCTGACCGGGATAAATCAGGTCAGCATCTTTGATCTGGCTGCGGTTAGCTTTATATATCAGTGGCCACTGATAAGGATTTGAATAAACTTCATCTTTACCAGAAATATTCCACAGATTGTCGCCGCCCATTACTTCATATCGAGCAGCTGAGCCAGATCCATATCCTGAACTCATGTCATCAGAGGCATCGGTCAGAGTACCGTCACCACGCAGTCTGGCATCTTCTGCCCGAGCCTGCTCAATGGCGTTATCAGCCTGACGCTGGGCCTGGTTGGCCAGATCAATAGCTTTGGCATAGTCGCCGGCAGCCAGGGCCGCTTCGGCATCTGAAATCATGCCATCGGTGTCGCGCCATTCAGCGCCAACATTCTGTGCTTCAGCATTGGAGGCTTTGGCATCGGCAATGGCCTGTTCGGCAGTTGCCTGATCAGCAATTTCGGGTGTTGATGCACAACCTACAGCCAGGCCGAGCACAAGCATGATGATAAAAAAGGGCTTGGCTAAAAGATTCATTTTCATTGGTGGTTCTCCAGAACGGGTTATCCTAGTTTTTATTAATGTGGAAAGTAGCAATGCACACTCAAGGTGTCAAGCGACAAGGCGTATTCTTGTGTAAATATATTTTTCGAGTTGTGATATATATCATCTTTTTACAAAGAGTGTATTAGAATATTGCATCTCATCCTCCTGAACTGAGTAATTAATCATGAGTCAGTCGATCAAAATATATCATAACCCTCGTTGTTCAAAGTCACGCCAAACTCTGGAGCTGATTCGTCAACAGGGTATTGAACCCGAGGTGGTAGAATATCTGAAAACACCGCCCAGTAAAAGTGAGCTTGTAGACATTTTATCACGGCTGAATATGGAACCCCGCCAACTGATGCGCACCAGGGAAGTCGAATACAAAGAAAACAATCTTGACTCAACAGAGCTTAGCAATGACCAGCTAATTGACGCTATGGTGAAAAATCCTAAATTGATAGAACGCCCAATTGTCATCAACCTGCAAAAAGCGGCGCTGGGAAGGCCGCCTGAAAATGTACTGGAGATTTTATAATGCCTGAAATCCTGGTACTTTATTACAGCCTGGGAGGCAGTACAGAAGAAATGGCTCGCACCATTGCACGCGGCGTGGAAGAAGTCACTGACATGCGCGCACGCCTGCGTTCAGTACCATCAGTTTCACCGGTATGCGAAGCCGTAGCATCAGATATTCCTGAACAGGGAGCACCTTATGCTCTCCCACAGGATCTACAGGAATGTGCGGGATTGATTATGGGTAGCCCGACTCATTTTGGTAATATGGCAGCTCCGCTGAAATATTTTGTCGACAGCACCAGCAGCCTCTGGATGAGCGGCGACCTGATCGGCAAGCCGGCAGCCGTGTTTACCGCCACCGCCAGCATGCACGGTGGACAGGAATCAACCCTGTTAAGCATGATGCTACCCCTGTTGCACCACGGAATGATTTTAATGGGGCTCCCCTACAGTGAGCAAGCGTTGTTACGAACCGCGACCGGCGGTACTCCCTATGGAGCCAGTCGTCTAACCAGTGATAAACAGAAACTGTCACTGAGTGAAGATGAGAAAACACTGTGCATGGCCTTAGGTCAACGTGTTGCTGAAACCGCCTACAAATTACAGGGTTAATCCATGAATTCGATTACTATATTTCGAGGTATGAGTCTGTTTGGTTATTTTGGACTCATCCTGGTCATATTCTGCTGGCACCTGTGGGTCGACCCACTGCCGCCAGAGTTCATTTCCATCACTCTGCTTGTACAATTGGGTCCTTTGATGTTCCCATTAAAGGGTATACTAAATGGCAAAGCCTATACCCACGCCTGGGCGAGCTATCTGTCTCTACTCTACTTTGTGGTAGGTGTATGGTATGCCGCGGCTGGAGATAGCCGACTGTTCGGTATATTAATTTGCCTGTTCAGCCTGATTTTTTTCATTGGCGCCATTTTATTTGCCCGCAACCAGGGCATAGCCAATACAATAATCAGTACTGAAAAGGACTTGAATCAGCAGAACATTAATGAAGACAATTCACCTTAAAGAACACAGAATTACAGGTAGATTATGTACACACTGAATGAATTGAAAAAACAGAATACCGAGATCACTGAATTAATCGATGTGCTCTCAGCACTGATTGAACATCAGAATCTGCGCGGCAACCCTTATGTTTGTGATCTGGTTTCTAAATTTAATGAAAAAGTCTGGATGCACCTGGTATTTGAGGATAACACCATTTATTCAGAGCTGGCTCGACACCATAATCCGGATATCAGCAACATAGCCAAACGCTTTCATGAAAGCGCAAGGGAAATAAAAAAAGATTTTTCAGGCTATGTGAAACTCTGGTGCAAAACCACCTCAGGTCAGCTCTCTCAGGACGGATTCCCTGAACAATCCGAAAAAATATTCCATTTAATACGGGACCGGATTCGTTATGAACGAGATGAAGTATTCCCTATAATCGAGAAACATTACGACAGCTAAGATAATAATAGCCTGATTAATTAACAGGCTATTATTGCTATCGAGATTCTATTAATCAAACGTATATTAACAATCTTCGTCGACGATACTGTGCCAGCCCAACATCAACCGGCAACAGCATATACTAATACTACCGATCATTTCCCTGGCAGCCCATCTTTATAGCCAGGACCCCGAGTATGAATATGGAATAAATTATCCAGCGGCGTCTTGCAACACCACGCTTCAGGTCACGCAGAAGCACTCATATACTTGATCAGAGCTCCCCTGGCTGGCTGACAAACCACCATATCATAGAGAAACCGCTATAATCCGGGGCAATCTATATAGCATGATTTAATCGTTTAAGACCCCTGATTTTGTCTGCCAGGCTGAATTTAAGCCGCGTCGGCTACCCAACTGAAATCTTTGACTATACTCTAATTCATAATCCTAAAAATAAGCCCTGTTACAGTTGATAGAGAGTTGAAATGTTAAAGAACATCAATATTGGCACTTTACTGAGTATTGGTTTCAGTTCTGTGCTGCTACTGGTTGTCACTATTGCCATACCCGTTGTTAATTCCAGCATCTCCGATATCATCAGGAACGCCGAACAAAGGGAAATGAAAGGCCTGTATGAAGCTGCCATCACAGAACTGGAATCAGAAGCAAGGCTGGCGGAAGCACTGAGCACTTTCGTCGCCAGTCTGGATATAACATCTGAACTATTTGCCAATAATCAACGCCAGCAACTGGCCGATTTGCTGTTGCCCGCTTATGGGGTTATGAAGAAAGAGTTCAATGCCCGCCAGTTCCAGTATCACACACCGCCCGCCACATCTTTCCTGCGCCTTCACAAACCGACAAAGTTCGGTGACGACCTGTCATCTTTCCGCAAGACCGTAGTCACCGCCAATGAACAGAAACAACGGGTACATGGTCTGGAGAAAGGCGTGGCCGGGCTTGGTATTCGAGGCATTTCACCTGTTTTCCACAACAATCAGCACATCGGCTCTGTAGAATTCGGCATGTCCTTCGGTCAGCCTTTCTTTGACCATTTCAAGAACAAGTTTAATGTAGACATCTCTCTCTACTCGCAATTTTCCGATGGTTTCAAAGCGATCGGCTCTACACTGTCAGGCAGATCATTGCTTAACAATGATGAGATGATAAAGATACTGAATGGATCCCCTCAGACAAAACAGCTGACCATTAATGACCAGCAACTCGCGGTTTATGGTCAACTCATCAAAGACTTTTCAGGTAATCCGATCGGAGTTCTGGAATTCGCTATGGACAGAAGTGTCTATTCAACAGCCTTTAACAATGCCCGTAACACCACCCTTATAATCGGGGTTTTATCCCTGGTTCTGGGCCTGTTATTTGCCAGGCTGGTGTCCAGACTCATCGGACGTCCACTGAACCAGACCATTGAAGCCATGAATGAAATTGCCCAGGGTGAAGGAGACCTTACTCGAAGACTGGATGAATCGGGCACTAATGAGATCAGCAAACTGGCCGCTGCCTTTAACCGTTTTTCAGAAAAAGTCAGACTTATGGTGAGTCATGTCTCCGGCTCCACTACACAGCTGGCCTCGGCAGCTGAAGAAATGTCGACGATCACTGCAGAAACCAGTCGAGGTGTCAGCAGACAACAGTCAGAAACCAACCAGGTGGCAACTGCCATGAACCAGATGACAGCCACCGTCCAGGAAGTCGCGCGTCATGCCACCCATGCGGCAGAAGCCGCCACCAGTGCTGACCACGATTCATCTGAGGGTCGCAGCATCGTAGTTGCCACCATGAAATTAATAGAAAATCTGGCCCGTGAGATCAACTCCGCCTCAACTGTCATCAGCCAGCTGGAACATGACAGTGAAAACATTGGCAGCGTCCTGGATGTTATTCGTGGCATTGCGGAACAAACAAATCTACTGGCCCTTAACGCCGCTATTGAAGCGGCACGTGCCGGTGAACAGGGCCGGGGGTTTGCCGTGGTAGCGGATGAAGTGCGTAACCTGGCCAGCAAAACCCAGCAATCAACATCAGAAATACAGGAAATGATAGAAAAACTTCAACTGGGTGCGCGTTCGGCCGTTAAGGCCATGCATGAAAGTTCGAATCATGCTGAAGATACAGTAAAACACTCCTCCCAGGCTGCCGCTTCTCTGGAAAAAATCACCGCTGCGGTATCTATGATCAAGGATATGAATGCCCAGATTGCAATTGCTGCAGAACAGCAGAGCTCAGTTTCTGAGGAAATTAACAAGAACATTGTCAATATCAGTATGGTGGTCAATGAAACGGCCGATGGTGCTAGCCAGACATCTTCTGCGAGCGGGGAACTGGCCCGATTATCCAATGAGTTACAGAAACTGGTTGGGCAATTTAAGATATAAAGGTGAAGTATGAATCAGGGCTGATGGGTAACAATCAGACTAACCAATCACTTCTTTTACAAAAGGCACGGTAATCAATCGATGTTGTGCCAGTGATGCATGTTCCAGAGTTTGCAGTTTTTTAAATAATCCGTTCATATCCCGAGCGTAATGTTTCAGCATATAACTACAGACATTATCTGATAACTCAAACCCCCGATTACGTGCGTGTTGCTGGAGTGCCGTTTGTAAATCCTCATCGGCAAGAGGCTGAATACTGATAACCGGCCCCCAGTTAAGCCGGGAACGAAGATCCTCCAGCTGAAGATCCAGCTCATTGGGCGGCAGTGATGCTGAAAACAGTAAATGGCTACGGGTTTCTCGCACCCGGTTGATCAGATTGAACAATTGCTCCTGCCACTCCGGTTTATCCTTCACCTGCTCCACATCATCAATACAGATCAGATCCATCGACTCTATGCCATCCAGCAATTGTGGTGAGTAATCGATCAATTGAACAAGTGGAAGATAACTCACTGAATAGCTGTTTTCAGTGGCCAGGTGGCATGCTGCCTGCATTAAATGACTTTTCCCCACCCCTGGCGCACCCCACAGGAACAACTGCTGTTCACCCTGTTTTTGCGCCATGGTATCCAGTAATCTCAGCAGTAACTGATTGTTGCCGGCAATGAAATTATTGAGGGTGTGGGTTTCCCTGAGCTTGAGGTCAAGGATGAGCTGTTTAGCCATCATCCGCTGGTAGAGTTGTTAAAAATACTACTGGATTTATATTGGCCATGAGCATGCCGTAGCAATACAACAATGATAGCGGCCACTGGCAGGGCCAGAAGTACACCGACAAAACCGAACAGTTGTCCACCAGCCAGCACTGCAAAAATAACCGCCACTGGATGCAGGCCAATACGGTCTCCCACTAACAGAGGTGTCAGCACCATACCTTCCAGTGCCTGGCCAACAGCAAACACCACCAGCACCGGCAATAACTGAAACAGCTCATGTGTTTGCAACAGGATGGCCACCGATGCAGCAATAATACCCAGAATAAAACCAAGATAAGGCACAAAACTGACCATGCCGGCCATCATACCAATTAACAATGCGAGCTGGAGTCCAGCAATCGAGAGTCCGATCGAATAGATCATTCCCAGAGCAATCATTACCATAAACTGCCCACGTAAAAAGGCCGCCAGCACATCATCCGATTGCTGGGCCAGCTGGGCTATTACCGGCTCGTATTTTCTGGGTAGCAGCTCGTCGATTCTTGCAACCAGAATATCCCAGTCCCTTAACAGATAGAATGTAATCACTGGAATCATCACCAGGTTGGCGATCCAGACCAGCAGTGTTAAACCCGACTGAGTTACAGATGAGAAAATGCTCATCGCTAGCCCACCGGCATTATCGAATTGCTGACTAATAGTTTTTTTCAACATATTCAGATCCAGCAGCTGTGGGTCTATACCCAGCTTGCTAGCCAATGTCGGCAACAGGTTATTCTGGATAATATCGATGTATTTGGGGACGTTTTGAATCAGATAGGATATTTGCTGTTCCAGCATAGGTACCAGAAACAGCAGTATCACTATCAACACTAAAAATAGAATTACAAAAACGATAACCACTGAGAAGGTTCGATTCAGCCTGCGCATTTCCAGCCGGTCGACCAGTGGGTCACCCAGATAGGCCAGCAGTGCCGCAGCAAAAAACGGGGTCAATATCGGCGACAAAAGATAAAGCAGGAAGCAAAGCCCAATAGTGGCTAAAATAAACATCCATTTTTGTGAATCGTTTAGTGTCATTAGTTAATGGTATAGGTCAGTAGACTGGTCGATGGTTGTTCGGACGAAAGACTGGCTGAATCTCTGGGATTAATCGCGGGTCGTATAGTTTGTACCGGACTCAGGGTTTTACCCAGAGCAATAACCCTCATTAGATCATTCTGATCGCCGGTTACACCGACATGAAATCTTAGCATGTCTTCTTTGATACTGGTGATAAATACACTTTTTACCGGTGCCAGGGACTGCAGATATCGTGAAATTTTTGCGTAAGTGTCAACCGCTCGAACGCCGTTAATCTGAACAGTCAACTCGTCTGTGTTACCAACATCTTCCAGTACCGCAAACCGGCGAGCAATCTGGTCGGTGGCTACATCAATCCCACTGGCCATTAACAGTTCCAGATCCAGAGCCTTCAAGTGCCAGTTGCTTGAGCTATTATCCATCATCATCGACCAGTCAACCTGCCAGTTCCCATCCATCCAGTCCATGCGACCAACCACAATCGCATCAACGCTATAACGCTCACTGGCCTGCTGAATCGGCTTCCAGAAACTGCCCCAGACATCGGTAAAACTCACTGACATCTGATCCTGATCATCAAACGCCGGCCAGACTAATGGTAGACCACGGCGCTCCGATACCTTGTTCACTGTATCCTTGATAGCCGAGGCATCCTGATCACGCAGGATATAACGAGTGCGGCCATCGCGTACGGCAAGCCAGACCAATACTGAAGGACGTTGCTTACCCCAGACAGGTAATGAATTCTCCCGTAGCAAGTTCTTGATTTTACCTTCATTGAACTGTAACCAGAGATTGTATTTGGCTGGAGGAATTTCTATAGCCATATTGGGTGTCGTCAGGGCCTTCGAGGCAGTTGCAGACCCTGGCGGTTGTTCCAGCGGCTGATAATGGAACTGCTGCACATAACGAGCTGCCATTGAGGTGTCAATCTGGCTGGCGACCTGACTGCTACCAGATACCCTCACCAGCACGTCAACAAATCCCTGTTCAAATGCAGCATTACGGATATCCTTTTCCTGATTAATCACAGGCAGCGATACCTCGAACATCTGTTTGACAATTTCGCCCCGGGCCATAAGTGGGGCAATTAACAGTAGAATTAATCCCAGGACCGCCGTTCTAATTTGCATATTTCATTCGTTACCTTAACTGTGAGCGTGTACAATATCACATCTTTAAAGACTTGTTTTAATCGGGTTCACAATGTCCAATTCTGATCAGAAATCATCCTTAAACTACCGCGATGCCGGAGTCGACATAGACGCGGGAAACCAGCTGGTTGAAAGAATTAAACCCCATGTCGCCAGAACTATTCGCCCGGAGGTACTGGGTGGACTGGGTGGGTTCGGCGGTCTGTTCGAAATCCCCATGGATCGTTACCGGCGGCCGGTACTGGTCTCAGGTACCGATGGTGTTGGCACCAAACTGAAACTGGCCCTGGAAATGAACAAGCATGACACCATTGGCATTGATCTGGTAGCCATGTGCGTCAATGATATTCTGGTGCTGGGTGCTGAACCCCTGTATTTCCTCGATTACTATGCTACTGGACACCTTGATACCGATGTCGCTGTGGATGTCATCAAAGGGATAGCCGAAGGCTGTATTCAATCCGGCGCCTCATTAATCGGCGGTGAAACCGCCGAGATGCCTGGCATGTATGCTGAAGGTGATTATGATCTGGCCGGTTTTTGTGTCGGAATTGTTGAAAAGAGCGATATTATCGATGGCAGTTCGGTTAAAGCCGGTAATGCACTGATTGGCATCGCGTCCTCCGGCCCTCATTCCAACGGCTATTCACTGATTCGCAAGGTACTTGAAGTCAGCCAGGCCGATCTGGGGCAGGACTGTGGTGGCCAGGCCCTGGGGCAGGCCCTGCTCGCTCCTACCCGTATTTATGTCAAAGCCATCCGCCTGTTACTGGAACAACTGGACGTCCATGCCATGTCTCATATTACTGGTGGCGGCTTACTGGAGAATATCCCTCGAGTGATGCCAGAAAACACACGCGCTCAGATTCATCAAAGCAGCTGGGAACTGCCTGCAGTGTTCCAGTGGTTACAGCAACAGGGCAACATAGAAATGAACGAAATGTACCGTACCTTTAATTGTGGTGTGGGCATGGTACTTGTGGTCGATACTGAAGATGCCGAGCAGGCGTTGGAGATCCTTACTTCTGCTGGTGAAACAGCCTTTCGACTGGGTGAAATCGTCAGTAATCCCGGCAGGCCAGATGTAGTTATCGAATAATGCCCGCGACTGCTTTACCCATTGTGGTGCTGATATCAGGATCCGGTACTAATCTTCAGGCTATTATTGATGCCATCGACAATCATCAGTTAAATGCTGAAATTCGTGCCGTCATCAGTAACCGCCCTGGCGTCAAAGGTCTTGAGAGAGCCAAAGCTGCCGGCATTCCAGCAAAAGTCCTGGATCATAAAGACTATGCAGACCGTGACAGCTTTGACCAGGCACTGGAAGCACTGATTGACAGCCACCAGCCTGAACTGGTAATTCTGGCTGGCTTCATGCGTATCCTGACTAAAGATTTTGTCGACCACTATGAAGGCCGCATGTTAAATATCCATCCTTCTCTACTGCCTGATTTCACAGGTCTGCACACACATCAGCGAGTACTGGAAGCCGGTAGCACCGAGCACGGAGTTAGCGTGCATTTCGTTACCAACGAACTGGACAGTGGACCATTGGTAATCCAGGCAGTGATTCCAGTACATGCCGATGATACTGCCGAATCACTTGCAAAGCGTATTCAGCAGCAGGAGCATATCATTTACCCTATGGCAATAAGCTGGTTTGCCAATGGACGCCTGTCATGCAAAAATAATCAGGCTTTTCTTGATAACGCCCCCCTGAATACCGTACCACGCTGGATAAACAACAAAATGGAAATTCATTAAACATGCATAATACCGCCCGCCTCCTGGCCGTAATATTATTGCTGCTCAGCAGTTCCTCCTATGCCTTCAAATTACCGGAAAGTTTTCTGGCAGAGTACCGTCTGGAAAAATACAACACCACCATCGCAGAAATGAGTCTTCAATTATCCAGACAGGATAATCATTATACATACAGGTCAGTCACCCGGCCCTATGGTATGGCAGCTTTGTTCAGTAACGATCAAGTGCAGGAAACCAGCACTCTATACCTGAATGATAACCAGACTCAGCTTTTTCTCAGCAGCTATGAATTCAAACGCAAGGATAAAAAAAACAAAAACCAGCACCTGGATCTAAAATGGTCAGAGCAGTATGTTGCAAACATTAATGGTGTCTATGGCGATAAAAAATTCGAGTTAAAACATCAGAGCATTCTGTGGGACCGGCTATCGATTCAACTGGCCTTGATAGAAGACATCAGGAGATCGACCGACATCCCAACCGGTCATTCATTCACTTACAATATAATTGATGGAAACGAAATAAGTGAGTACAGATTCAGTTATGAAGGCAAACAGAAAATCCAGCTAGGCAAGTATCATTATAATACCATCAAGCTGAAACGTCAGCATGGTTCAAACGATAAGGTCACCATTTTCTGGCTGGCCAGGGAACTGGATTTTATACCGGTAAAAGTCGAGCACTATAGAAAAAATAAACTCCAGATGAGCCTGGAGCTATCCCAGTTCACAAGACAAAAACCATGACTGAAAATTACGATGAAAACGACGAATGGGTGAGCAAAACCCAGCGTAAAAATGAATGTAATGAGCTACAGAGCCTGGGTGAGGCCCTGATTACCCTGAGTAATGAAGAGCTAAATAAATTTAATCTGCCAGAAATCCTGTATAAAGCTGTTCTGGACGCCCGTAAAATCAGGCAACACGGCGCACTGAAACGCCAGAGACAATACATCGGCAAGCTGATGCGTGATGCCGATGCAGAAGATATCGCCAATCGACTCGAACAAATTCGTCACAAACATGACCTTAACAATGTCCACTTCAAACGTATCGAACAATGGCGTGACAGGATACTGGAAGCAGGAGACAAGGCCATTGATGAACTGTTAACTGAATTTACACAGGCCGATCGCCAGTATCTGCGCCAGTTGCATCGTAACTACTTAAAAGAAGCCAAACAAAACAAACCACCTGCCGCTGCTCGTCAGATTTTCAAATATATTCGTGAGCTGTCTGAATAAGCCTGCTATTTTTCCTATACTTTGAAAAGAATAAGGAACCTCTGTACAAGTATATGAAGCTTCTGGCTTCCAGGCGAGGCCTGAAGCATCATAGACTTGATCAGAGGCTCCATAAGTTAATCCAGAGGTGCCACAATGGACTTTAGCAGTATTCATAATTACTACGAACATTTGATTGAACAATACCTGCTGGATCATGTCATCCCGGAATTTCCGGACAAAGACGAAGAATTTTTTCTCGACATCGCCTGTTATGCATTAACCAAACTACCGGCTCGTTATATGCGCCATGAAGTTGATATGGCGTTTTATATGAAAACCAGCGAGCGTGACAAAATAAATAAGGAAGTGGAAAAAGCGGTGAAAGACGCACTCAACTATATCAGTAAAAACTTTGATCGGGATAAAGCTTAGACCTGAATAAAAAGCCAGCGATGGCTGTATAAGTATTATGTGCATTTTCATTACAATACACATTTCTGAGTAATGCAATGAACGGCATGGTGCGTCGATTCAAAGTTCCTGGAGAACCTCTGATTAAGCCTGGTTATAACAGGCTAGGATAAAAGCGTTTAGATGATTCACGAAGTGAGGCGGAATAGTTATTCTATTTCGACGAAATCGGGGAAAATCTGGACGCTTTTGGCCAGCATAAAACAATTACGACCTGCTCAGAGGAACCCTGGAGACCAGGAATTAGCTGCTACTGATCTTGCAATTCAGTCGGCGATGTTTTAACACAGGGAAATTTTTGCGCGTATTTTGCAAAAAATCCCGGTCTATTTCTGCAACCACGACACCTGAGCCAGAGGGTAAGCGCCCCAGAATATTACCCCAGGCATCAACAATCATACTGTCGCCATAGGTTTTTCGACCATTGATATGGAAACCACCCTGGGCTGCAGCAATCATGTAACACTGATTTTCAATGGCCCTGGCGCGCACCAGAGGTTCCCAATGAGCCTTACCGGTAATGGCGGTAAATGCAGAGGGCAATACGCAAATTTCCATACCCTGATCATTCATAGTTCTGAATAACTCAGGGAATCGTAAATCATAACAAACCGCCATGCCAACTTTACCAAATGGAGTATCTACGACGACTGTATCACTTCCTGCTTCTGTGGTTTTTGATTCGTTATAACTCTCGTTGCTAAGCCTGTCCTCAATCAGCACATCGAACATATGAATTTTGTCATAACGGGCAACCTGCTCACCCTTGTCGTTATACAACAGGCTTGCAGCACGGGCCTTACCCTTAACCTCGCAAACCATAGGGATGGTACCACCTACCAGCCATATACCATGTTTCCTGGACTGATTGGCCAGGAACTCCTGCATAATCCCTGCGCCCGGTTTTTCAGCATAACCGACTCGTTCCTGCTCGGTCATCGCCATTACAGCAAAATTCTCGGGTAGGACAACAAGCTGCGCCTTCCTGGCTACGGCACTCTCAATTAATTTTGCAGCCTCTTCCAGGTTTGCCTGGATATTCGGGCCTGATGCCATCTGAATTGCAGCGATCTTACTCATTCTTTTTTATCCCCTGAACTAATACGAGGTTAATTAAATCTTCCGCCCCACTCCCGGGCAAATGTGTCATTGCTGAAGAGGGGATTCCCAAGGCGACCAACCAGTCCATTAATTCCCGAACCCAGACTTCACCTTCTTCGCCGCCAGGATACCGAATTTCAATGATTTGATCCGGCTGATCTTTCCAATAATGGACCATTTTACCTAATTCTGGCTGTTTTATCAGAGATTCTCCATGCCGGGGCATATCCCAGAGCTCAGCCTTCAAAGTTACGGAAAACTCAGTCGCCATAACACCACCTGCATAGAAAAAAAACAGGTACAGTCCCAGAAAGCGGATGGATTTAAAATTCATAATCTTCATTTGCCTTAACTCCTGCTAATCACTGCTGTGGAGGAGCTTCCTGATCAGTCTCTTCCGGGGCCGACAATAATTTAACCTCGGGTTTTTCCCAACTGCCCCGGATCGAATACTTATATTCTGCTAATCGGTTAATACCGAGGATTTTCTGTACAAACATCACGGTTGCTGCCAGCGTCGGACCTCCCGCCACTGCACCCAGCACCGTCAGAGTACTACCCACCCCTGGCAGCACTGTTACTATCTGATCATAATCTTCTGCACTAAGGCCTATTCGGCCTTTCATAGAAATTTCAGCCACCTTGCTATCAATATTCAAATTCGTGGTATAGGCATTGCCATTGGCAAAAGTAAAACTACCTTCTATTGAGTCAAAAGCAAAGCCTTCAGAAACCTGATTTCCGTAATCGAGTGATAACAGGGTCTCAAAATTCAATAAACCCAGTACTCTCCCTGCCCCTGGATTGATATCGAGTAGATGCCCATCCTCAAAATCAAGCGACATTTCACCATGTAATATGCGCCAGTCAAATTTATAAGGCTCGGCATACCATTGCCAGTTGATACTGGCCTGACCACTGGCTTTTTTAACCCCATCGGTAAGATCTACCTCAGTCAAAAATTTACCAAAGTCATTACTGGTGATATTCATTTCCAGCGAAGTCACATGTTTATGTAGCCAGCTGCTGTGCCAGCTACCATTACCAATGATACTCAATGCCGGGCCATGCATCTCGAAATGATTGATATCCATACCCAGTTTGCTGCGTCTGGTTTCCAGACTGGCGTCGTTTACCTGTAAATCTTTCCAGATAACTTTGTGCGCCTGCAACTGAATATTAGGCAGATAATCTGGACCAACATCCAGCCTCGTATCCGATGCTCTGTCTTCTTCCGACTGCTTAAGATATGCTGCGAGATCAATAACATCAATATCCAGAGTTATTGGGTAATCAATACTGAAGTCCTGATTGAAACGGGCCTTACCTTTCAATATCGAAGAATCCATATCAACTCGCCATAAATTATCCTTTCGCGTTGATTTCAGGCTGTAATGATTTTCAAATTCCATATCCAGTTGCAACTCACCACCCTTCAATAAACCCAGGTGCAGATTGAAAGGGGCCTGTATATCATCCGTTTTTTTAAAGGGTAAAGGCAGTTCGGTACTGATACCCGCCAGCCTTGATTCAGCATAAACGTCAAGATATGAGATGTCGTGTTCATAGGGAATATCAACCCTGATCTTCCAGTCCGATTCACCACTAATATATGGCTTCAATTGAGGCAAGGGAGCCAGTAAACTTAAGATCGGAATATGTCCGGCCACGGATACACGGGTCATTTTTCCAGTTTCATGTTTCACCGTGGCCACCGAAGCCTTGACAGGATAGCCATCCAGACTCGCAACCAGGTTATCAGCACGTACTTCCTGATCGTTAACAATCAGGTTCCCACGAACCCCTTTAAATTGATAACCTTCCCGTGGTAATAGAATATCGTTACCCTGAAAAGTGAGTCGACTATTGAAGTGAACGGATTTATCCCCAACCAGTGGGATTTGTAGATTCAGAACCAGTCCGGATGTCCCCTGCGTTTTCATTCCAGTAACATAACTTCCAACTATACCCTGCAGTGGACTATTGTCGATATATCTCAACAGATCAGGTAATGGCGATGTGATCCTGGTATCCACAGACAGGTGAGCTTTGGACAGGTTTTCAATTTCAACCGTAGTATTTTTTAAACTAGCCTCATAAACCTTAGCCTCACCCGATATATTCATGGCGCGTTTATGAAAACGAATGCTGGAGTTCATTTGAGTTATAGCCGGCCAGTTCGTCTGGTAATCCAGCACGGCATTTTCCACATCAAATAGCACTTCGAACATGCCCTGATTTTTGATGTAAGGATATTCGTCAATTTTGCCATAAAGCAACAGGCCACCTTCCGGTATCCGTCCACTCACCAGAGCTCGATCCAGCCAGGCCACTGTTTTATTACCCATGATGGCCGTAGGTAGATAGAGCCCTTTATGACTGATATCACCATTATTGAAGCGAGTGATCAAATCAGCAAATACTGGTTCATCATCAGGTATTTTCACATGGATACGACTAGCCGTTTCCAGATAAGGCGTATTGGCCTGCAATTGCTGAGCGCGAATATGCCATGCTTTCAGTTCACGGCTCAGGTAGACATCACCTTTGAGGGTATCCAGAGCAATAGTATTTCGAAACAGCTCATTAAAATCCATGACGGTGTCGCTGGCATCCAGCCTTAACAGGGCAGTATTATTTTGATAGTGAAAATATCCGTCCACTCCCTGGACAGATGGATATTCCTTACTGCTAAATCCCATATCCTCGAATCGAAAATTAACCTGACTCTCCATCGGTTTATTCAGGGGCAAGTGTAAATTCACCTGATACAAATCCCCCCTGGGCTGATGAGCTTCGATACTGTGCCACCAGTCCTGCTGATTTTCCGAATCCAGCAGATTCAGTAGTTCCATTAAATACCCCAGACGCTCCAAACGGAGCAAGTTAGCCCCCATCTGTAAAGTCTTATCCCGATTATCCATCTTCACCGATATATCCGATGGAGTTATCTCCTGATTCAGTCTGGCCACTTTGAAATCACGCACCTCAAGATTCCAGCCATTGTCGCTTTCCTTCCACTGTAATCGTCCGCTAACACGATCCATTTGCCAGTTCTGGATCTTGCGTTCTGGAAAACTGAGTGCCAGCCTGCTTCCAGTTAGCTCGACATCAACCTGTCGAAATTCACTGTTATCCCAGTCCAGCCAGA
This sequence comes from uncultured Gammaproteobacteria bacterium, assembly GCA_965368175.1. Classification (GTDB taxonomy): domain Bacteria; phylum Pseudomonadota; class Gammaproteobacteria; order SZUA-229; family SZUA-229; genus CBDULX01. The sequence goes on from CBDULX010000007.1 coordinate 16,890, forward strand.
CTCGAGCGTCAAGCTCTCCTTTACCGGTAAATGCCAGCTCATCAATATAGTCTTCGAACCAGCGATGAAGCTGAATTTTTTTCATTTCAACGAAAATTCGCCCCTGCCATAACTGGGGTTTGTAAAGCGGCCCATCAACGTCGACTATCAGTTGCATGGCTTCGCCATAACGTGCGGGCAGTTCCATATCAATCGCCAGTTGATGTCGATTTCCATGATTGATTACAGAAACATTTACATTTTCAAGTTTGATCTGTCGATTATCGTAATGAGCGTCTTTCCAGAGTATGCGGCTTTGCAGTATATAGAGTGAGGTACTCTCTAGAAAATCCTGAATTTGCGCGGGTAGTGCAGCGCCAGCAGTCGCGACTACATCACCACTGGCTCGTGACGATAATTGTATACCCTGTATTGACAACTGGCCTTTTGAATCGCGTTGTACAGCCAGATCCAGTCCCTTCAGAGTCACCTCACCCAGAGTTGGGCGTAAATTCTCAATGCTACTGATCCAGTCCAGACTGAGATCGATTTCATCCAGCTGTAAAATTGGTGGATAGCCTTTGATCTCCAGTAAACTGACATCCAGCAATTTTAATCTCGGCGTTAGCCACTTAATATCGGTATCGATTTTACCGATCTCCACTACCAGACCGGAATGCTCGTTAATGAGCTGTTCTATTTCATCGGTGAAATCCGCAATATAGAGAATCGCGACACGCAGAGAGCTGAACATCACAGCCATAAATATCACTGCAATGGCTATGGCAGTGATAATACGGGAACGAATTATGTGGCTTTTTTTATCCAAGATATCTATCAAAAGCTAAGCCTGGGCCTACAGAATGACCACATCATATTGCTCCTGGGTATACAGTGCTTCCACCTGGAGCTTGATTGGGGTATCAATAAATTCTTCCAGTTCCGCCAGGCTGGTGGATTCCTCATCGACCAGAAGATCAATCACGTCCTGTGACGCCAGTACCAGCAACTGACGTGCATCGAATTGGCGAGCTTCCCTCAAAATTTCACGAAATATTTCATAGCATACGGTTTCTGCACTCTTTACCGAACCTCGACCATCACAAATTGGACATACTTCACATAATATGTGCTCCAGGCTTTCTCTGGTCCGCTTGCGGGTCATTTCCACCAGCCCCAGTGACGAAACATCACAGACATGACTTCGGGCATGGTCTTTCTCCAGTGCCTTTTCCAGTGCCCTCAGTACCAGTCGTCGATGCTCTTCTTCCCCCATGTCGATAAAATCAATAATGATAATGCCACCCAGATTACGCAGTCGTAACTGGCGAGCAATAGCATGAGCCGCTTCCAGATTGGTTTTGAAAATAGTCTCTTCAAGATTTCGATGGCCGACAAATGCACCGGTATTGATATCGATGGTCGTCATGGCTTCGGTCTGGTCAATGATCAGATAACCTCCAGACTTCAGGTGCACCTTACGTTCAAGGCTTTTCTGAATTTCATCTTCCACACCATAGAGATCAAAAATAGGTCGCTCACCTGGATAATGCTCGATGACCGTTCTGGCCTCTGGCACAAATCGCGTGGCGAAATCATTCATCCGACGCCAGGTCTCCCTGGAATCGACACGAATTTTTTCCAGGTCGTCATCAATCATATCCCGCAATACCCGCATGAACAAAGGCAGGTCTTCATGAATAACATTTCCAGCCTTAGTATGGCTGTAAGTTTCGCTAATTGATTCCCACAGTTTGTTTAAATAGGTGACATCGTTACCGAGAGATTCGGGCGAAGCTGATTCAGCAGCGGTACGAATGATATAGCCCGAATCACCCATTATTTCTTCATGCAGCATTAGCATGTCACGTAAGCGATCACGTTCAGTTTCATCTTCAATACGAGTAGAAATACCGATATTATTCGCTTTCGGCATGAACACCAGATAACGGGAAGGAATAGTGATATGAGACGTCAGTCTCGCACCCTTGGTGCCCATAGGATCTTTAATGACCTGCACCAGGATTTCATCACCTTCATGTAGCAGGCTGGCAATGGATGGGCGCGCTCCATTACCATTGACTGACTCTTTCGCAAAGCCTGTATTAATAATATCGGAAACATGCAAAAACGCAGCCCTGTCCATACCCACTTCGATGAAGGCAGCTTCCATTCCAGGCAGTACCCGGCATACTTTACCCTTATAGATATTACCAACCAGACCCCGATTCCGGCTTCGCTCAATATAGAGTTCCTGTAATACACCATTTTCCAGGATTGCCACTCGGGTTTCCTGTGGTGTTACATTAATTAATATCTCTTTACTCATGATCTAATATATTGCATCACAGCAACTCGATTCCAAATTGTTTTAATAATTCTGCAGTTTCAAATAATGGCAAACCCATAACTCCGGAATAACTACCATCCAGTCGCTCGATGAATTGGGCTGCCAGTCCCTGTATACCATAACCACCAGCTTTGTCCGCTGGCTCACCGCTGTCCCAGTAAGCTTCAGTTTCAGCAGGGGTCATTTGTCTGAAATACACCTTACTTCGACTTAAACTACAGCTGGATTGTTCACCATCCACCATAGCAACGGCGGTTATCACTTCGTGGCAGTGCCCAGACAGAGCGGCCAGCATTGCCAAACCATCCTCTTTGTTGCGGGGTTTACCTAAAATCTTTCCGTTGAATACAACTATAGTATCCGAACCCAGCACAGGCAGTTTGTCAGTCTGGCGCAGGTAACCCGTCTGAGCCTTTTCCAGTGCCAGACGACAGGCGAAATCCTGGGGTAACTCATCGCTACCTGGTGTCTCATCAATATCCACCGGCAACAGCCGATATTGAACACCAATCTGATCCAGCAACTGCTGACGCCTGGGGGAAGCGGATGCCAGAGTAATCAATTTCATAGTCTTATGTTTCTAGGCTCTGTGATAAGGATGGTTGCGTAACACCGACCAGGCACGATACAGCTGTTCGGCCAGGATGACCCTTACCAGCGGGTGAGGAAAAGTTAACGGGGATAATGACCAGTATTCGTCGGCCTGATCAAGACACGCCTGAGACAGGCCATCCGGTCCTCCTACCAGCAAAGCAACATCCTGACCGGACAGCATCCACTGACCTAAACGTGCGGCCAGCTGCTCAGTACTCCAGGCTTTGCCCTTCACATCCAGTGCTACGATATGATTATTTTTCGAAATGGCCGACTGAATCCGCTGGCCTTCTTCCTGCATAATACGGCTGATATCGGCATTCTTGCCCCGCTTACCGGGGCTTATCTCCCTGAGGAGAAGCTGGGCTTCGGCAGGCAATCGCTGTGCATATTCCTGATATCCCTGCTCAACCCAGGCAGGCATTTTTTGGCCGACTGCCAGTAGGTGTATTTTCATTAATTAAATTAAATAACGTTACGCTCCTCTGAGGCATCAATATCCCAGAGTTTCTCCAGATCATAAAATTCGCGAATATGGGGCTGCATCACATGCACCACTACATCTCCAAGGTCCACCAGTACCCACTCGCCCTGTTCCTCACCTTCCACACCCAAAGGCATCACACCTGCATGTTTGGCTTCCGCCGCCACATTATTGGCAATGGAGTTAACATGGCGGCTGGAGGTGCCGCTGGCGATAATCATAATATCGGTAACACTGGTTTTGCCTTTGACATCCAGTTCACGGATATCTTCACCCTTAAGGTCTTCGATGGCGGTGATCACCAGCTGTTTCAATTCATCTGCTTGCATAATGTTCGAGTATCTCTCTAACTTGTTCCGGTACCAGATAACGGATACTTCGTCCGGCAGCCAGGTTGCGACGGATTCCGGTGGCCGATATATCCAGTAAAGTCACCGATTGTAACAGGATTTGCCCCGACTGACCGGGGGATAGTTGCTCTGGCCGATCCAGTAAGCGTGATTCAATCAATGGCTGATACTCGCCGAAATCCTCCAGCGGACAGCCAGGCCGGGTCATCACCACCAGATGGCACAGATCCAGTATAGACTGCCAGCGATGCCAATGGGTAATACCGGCAAAAGCATCCATACCCATAATCAAACACAGCCCCTGGTCCGGAAATTCCCGCTGCAAATCCTCCAGCGTGTCAACCATGTAAGAGACTCCCTGCCGTTGTAACTCACGCTCATCCAGCACAAATTCCGGCACGTCGGCAATCGCCAGCGTCACCAGTTGCCGCCTTAGTTCGGCATCCAGCCAGGGCTGGTCTCGATGGGGTGGAACCTTATTCGGTATAAAACGTATCTGTTTAAGGCCAAGCACCTGCATAACTTCTAAAGCAGTACGTAAATGTCCATAATGAATCGGATCAAAGGTACCGCCTAAAATGCCAATCATTCCAGCCATGCCTGTTTAAAATAGCTATTCAGAAATATCCCGCCAGTTTCACAAACCATATCCTGCAAATATTCCAATGTTTAGCGCATCCAGGACTGTTTATCTACCTTCAAGGCCACCCTGATTAATTTGTCATTACCACCAGAGGACGACAAAAAATCAGAATGCTTTTAACTTACAACTGCCCACTTATAACTACAAACTTAATCTTGTAACTTGTTAACTTACAACTATTCCCGTATATGCCCATCACCCAGCACAATATATTTCTGCGAGGTCAAACCTTCCAGCCCCACGGGTCCACGGGCATGCAACTTGTCGGTACTAATACCAATTTCTGCACCAAGGCCGAATTCAAAACCATCGGCAAAACGAGTGGACGCATTCACCATTACCGAGCTGGAGTCCACTTCACGCAGGAAACGACGCGCCCGGGTATAGTCCTCAGTAATAATCGAGTCTGTATGGTGTGAGCCATAGTGATTAATATGTGACATTGCAGCATCAATATCGGCCACTACACGGATGGCCAGCACAGGAGCCAGATATTCAGTACTCCAGTCCTCTTCAGTGGCCGAATGGATGCCGCTGATTATATCCCGGGTATGCTCGCAACCACGTAGCTCAACGCCTTTAGCCTGATACTGCTTTGCCAGTTCAGGCAGTACCTGTTTAGCCACAGCCTGATGCACCAGCAATGTTTCCATAGCATTACATACTCCATATCGATGGGTCTTGGAGTTCACCGCTACCCGGATAGCCTTGTCGAAATCCGCTTTGTCATCGATGTAAACATGACAAATCCCGTCCAGATGCTTGATCACCGGCACCCGAGCCTCCTTACTGATGCGTTCAATCAAGCCTTTACCACCACGGGGAATAATGACATCAACATAGGCGTTCGAAGTAATCAGCTGCCCCACTGCAGCCCTGTCGGTAGTCTCCACCACCTGCACAGCCTGTTCTGGCAGGCCTGCACTTACCAGTCCCTGCTGAATACACTTCGCCACAGCTTTGTTGGAATTTATGGCCTCGGAGCCGCCACGCAAAATGGTGGCATTCCCGGATTTCAGGCACAGTGCTGCTGCATCGGCGGTTACATTGGGTCGTGACTCATAGATGATACCGATCACTCCCAAAGGCACCCGCATCCTGCCCACCTGAATTCCGCTAGGGCGATAAGCCATATTGCTAACCTCACCGACGGGATCCGGTAGACCGGCAACCTGCCTCAAACCTTCAGACATAGCGGCGATGCGGCCGCCATTCAGCTCCAGTCGATCTAACATGGCATCATCGAGACCGTTAGCCCTGGCTGATGCCAGATCTTTGGCATTTTCTGCTTTCAGTTCATCGGCAGCCGCATCAATAGCATCGGCAATGGCCAGCAAGGCCCGATTCTTATCACCGGTATTGGCCCGGGCCATGCCCACGGAAGCTTCACGGGCCTGCTGCCCCAGCTGTCGTATATAACGGCTTACATCATCAGTCATAATTGAAAATCATCGTTGATTAGCTTGAATACAAGGGGTTAATAATAACGTTTTTGGAGCTTTTTTGATATGGCTGAAAACAGAGTTATAAGTTACAAGTTACAAGTTATAAGTTGTAAGCTTCAGATTCAGATTTGGATTTGTAACTTACGACTTACGACTTACGACTTACGACTTACAACTTATAACTTACAACTTCTGTATATTTGAGCATTTACTAGTTAATGCTTCTCAGAGCTGAGTTCAATGCACGATCGAACACTGAATGCTGCATAATGATTCCTGACAGATCCTGTTTCAATTCTTCGGTAAATTCCTCTGCATCCTTTTCAATCACGATATTCCCAAGATGATCGACGAACATCAGGGTGGCCGTCTGAATCAGGATTACCGCCAGCTTGAGTCTTCGCACGGGTTTATCATCACCATTATAAACAATAAACCACGCCCCGGGCTTCACATCTTCCGGCAGGGCCTCCACTTTTCGCTGGGCGATTTTCTCAGGCGTATCATTTTCAATCTCTGTTTCTGGCGCCTGCTCTATCTCAGGTTTTTTATCCGTAACAGCAGCAACTCCGGCCTGAGCTTTGGCCGGTTCAGAACCTGCCACCTCTTCCACAGGCTCTTCATGCACTTCCTCGAGATCCGGCAAATCCGAGGTTGCCATCAATTCAAGATAGGTTGCTCTAAGTCCATCGAGTATCTCTTTAATCTGGGTTTCGGTGCGCTTGCTTAGCCTCAGCTTATTTCCAACCGCTGAAATAATATCCTCGTAGCCCAGACCCAGTGCTTTGAGTTCAGCAGTATTGGTTAACGGCTGAACGCTCTCGATAAGTTTGTCCAGTATCATGAGCATTTCAACCCACTCATCATTGGCTTTGCCAAAATTGAGAAAATGGTTGAACATCAGGCTAGGCCAGACTCTGAGCACCAGCTCATGAACACCTACATGCAGTTCATGTCCCAAAGTGATTTTACGGATTTCCTGCAGTACCACATTCCGGGCAAGGGCATGTTTAAGTTGACGCTGTGCCAGGGCTTCCCGCTCCTTGGCCTTACTCGTCAGCGCCCCTGTCAGTTTTTGTAATTCTTCAAGCGCAAGCTTAAAGGCAGTGACATCTTCATCATAATCATTCAGTAATTTTCTAACGATTTTCTCGATTCCGATGTAGATCAAATCCTTGTGATCAGAAACACCGACACCGGCTTCGGCCAGTTTATCCAGTAATTGACGGGCGGGATGAAAGTCGTCAACGAAGAAATTGGCATCAATCATCGCCGCTTTGATCACCGGAATCTGTAAACTCAACAACAGGGTCTTAATGGCATCGGTGATACTATTATCAGCAATAATGGCATCAAAAATCAGTTTAATGAAATCAATGGTTTTTTCTGAGACATGATTAACTCGTTTATCAACCACGCCACCATGTTTCTCGCCAATACTGGTGAGTACTGCTTTTTTGATGGCTGCAGCATTAAATTCCAGCTTCGCTCCCGGAGCCACCATAGGAGCCTCCGACTGCAAGGAGGACAGGGCTGATACCACATCGTTGTGAGTGTAATAACCGCCACCGCCTCCATGACCTGATACCGCATCATCAGACCTGGTAGGCTCGCCACCAACATAGTTACTAATACTTTCCCTGACCTGACTCACGGGCAGCCCGGCAGTGTAACCACCTCCACCAGCATCGCCAGATTCAGCAGTGGACGCCGATCCGCTCCCACCGGCATGACCGGCTGTTCCACCTGCTCCGGCCATTCCGGCTGGACCGCCTGCACCACCCGGCCCAGGGCCACCGCCAGACATTCCGGCTGAACCGCCCGCACCACCTGACCCAGCGCCACCGCCAGACATTCCGGCCGAACCACCCGCACCACCCGGTCCAGCGCCTCCGCCGGCCATTCCGGCTGAACCGCCCGCACCACCTGGCCCAGCACCACCGCCGGCCATTCCGGCTGAACCGCCCACACCACCTGGCCCAGTGCCACCGCCGGCCATTCCGGCTGAACCGCCCGCACCAGCTTGCCCGGACATCCCACCCGCTGATCGAGAACCCCCACCCTGTCTAGTGGGTGCACCATCAGACTGTGGTTCTTCATCAAAATTATTGTCTTCCGGGAGTGGTGCCTGGGGCGTACGTTTAACTTTTCCAGATAAATCAATCTGTGGCAGGATACCTGCCTCAATCATTGTTTCATTCAATTCTTTATAAAGCTTTTTAAGTGGAAGGATGAGTTCCCTGTTAAACAACTTGTAGAAGATAAGTTTATTCCTGATATCAAAATCACAGGTCTCAATAGCTTCTCTAAATGCATCACACAGGTTTCTGGGTTGCAGAGCCTTTGGAGGGAAAATAGAATTATTCTGCTGCGCAAGATGCCCCAGACGTGCTTCGAGATGTGACAATTCCTCACGACAATCACTGTCTGCTTTTCCGGATATTGTACTCAGGGCGACCATTTCATCCATATCGTCCTGCTCAATCAGACCTAATTGATTACCCTCGTCTGATTCTTCTTTTTTCCTGGGAGCCCCTCTGGCTTCAGAAATAGGCCGAATAAAGAGACTCAATTCACTAATGAAATTCTTTTCAATAGTTTCTTTTTCTACACGTAAAGCATTCATGAACTCAAACATCCTGTTTTGCTCATCCATACTTGTCGCTGCATTGGCAGCATCGAACAGTGATTCGTCTGCTGTTTTGAATAATGAAACGATTTGACTGGAGAAATAGAAATCCAGTTTGTCCTTTAATCCCGCCACCAGATCATCATAAGGCTTTTCCTGCTGGTCTGTGGTCTTTGACTCGTCGCTCATTTAAAACATGTCCTCGCTGCTCGTTTCCGAGCCACACTACTCATAAATTATTGTTAATTAATCTTCTTCTATATAGATAAAGGCCACACCAATTCCATCAGCCAGTCGATGCACCACAATGGCCTCACTGCTGGGTAATTGATCCTGTGACCCATTGACGACATGAATGCTCACCATCTCACCAATCGGCGGCTGTTGTTCCGCCTTCATTAATAGAAACATACCGCCTTCGCTGATATCCCGGCTATTTACCTGAAAAGTTTTACCCGAAGGAATACCAATCTGGACATCAAGCCTGATTGACCTGCGAGCTGATTGTCGTTTATCCATAAGTTTGCTTCTGAAACCGATTTGACCTGATATCAACCGGTAATACAGCGATTCCCCATTTATAAATAAGTTATTGATTAAATAATAGTCGCTTTTTCTGATTTTCCCATTAAATTGCGCAACCCGAATCCATTAGAACCCAGGAATTGAGGCACGCTTGCCGCCACCCTGCTGAGTAGACACTTAGAAATCCAATAGTAGTAATGACAGAAAATTACTTTAGCAGGAATCACGGCTCAAAGCATGAAGGAGCCAGTTAACCGAGAACTATGTCAAGAATTTGCTTATGAGTCGCTGAATCAAGTCGGGGACCAAACTGGCTGACCACTTTAGCAGCAGCAAGACTTGCGATATTACCGGCTTCATAGAAGGAGTGACCGTGACTGATGCCATAGATAAATGCCCCGGCAAACATATCACCGGCGCCATTACTGTCCACTGCTTTAATGTCGTGGGGTGAAATTTCAATCAGTTGTTTACCATCGAACAATACAGCACCTTCACAACCCCGGGTTATTGCAAAGGTCCTGGCAATAGATTTGAGAGATTCAATCGCCTGATTTAAATCATCTGTATCGGCCCAGCTCATAGCCTCATGCTCGTTACAGAACAATAAATCCACACCGTCACCCAGCATTTCAACAAGACCGTCCCTGAAGAATTCCACCATGGCTGGATCTGAAAATGTCAGAGCTGTTTTTATGCCATTTTCTCTGGCAATTTTCCGCGCCTCGATAGCAGCATGGCGACCGGTGGGAGAAGTCACCAGATAACCTTCTATGTAGAGGTATTCCGAATCCAGCAATGCATCCAGATGCAGCTCATCCACCGAGAAGGTTTCAGTAATACCAAGAAACGTATTCATCGTTCGCTCTGCATCCGGCGTCACTAATACCAGACATTTACCTGTAATACCGTCTTTACGGCCATCGCCCACATTGGAATCAACACCGGCGGCCTGTAAATCACGCACATAGAAATCACCGAGTTCATCACTGGCCACTTTACAGGAATAGAATGCCTTACCACCAAAGTAACTCACCGCAATGATGGTGTTGGCGGCTGATCCACCACTGGCTTTTTTACCATCGAAGGCATCCAGATGATTGATCAGTTCATGCTGGCGACCTTCATCTACCAGGGTCATCAGGCCCTTGTCCACAGACATGTCTTGCAGAAAATCATCCACAACTTCAAATTCCATATCCACCAGTGCATTACCTATGCCATATACATGATATTTTTTCATTAACTGTAATTCCTGAACTTTGTTTTGTTTAATATTTGTGATTCTGGGTTGTTGATATCCAGGGAGCCTCTGATCAAATATATGAAGCTTCTGGCTTTTGATTTTTCTCAGCGACGAGACTGGGCAATCTGGCTGCTCAGCATAAGCAGTTCATCCCAGGGGCGACCGGACTCGACACCTTTAATCACCCGATCGATGCGGGCACAGCGTTTTAAAAACTGTTTCCATCGCGTTTCCGAATGCCGGCTTAAGGCCTTACGCACCAGCACTTTACGATTATCCCATATACGTGCTTTGGCCATGGCTGCATCCACTGACATACCCGATTCGGCCATGGAGGTAAGACTGCGTATTTCACGGCTTAATGCCCATAACGCCAGTACTGGCTCCACGCCTTCGCTCTTCAGGCCGCTGACAATGCGAGTGGTTCTGGGTAAATCACCGGTCAGTGCCGAATCCACCAGATCATAAATGTTATAACGGGCACTGTCCGCGACCGCAGCGGTCATCTGTTCAATATCCAGCCGACCCTCTCCGTGCACTAAATAGAGTTTTTCAATTTCCTGTGCAGCGGCCAGCATATTACCTTCCACCCTCTCCGCCAGCAAGGCTACTGCTTCGGGACTGGCTATAATTCCGCGAATCTTCATACGTTGTTCAATCCATCTCGCCAGCTCATGTACCGCTACCGGCCAGCACTGAATAATCGCTCCGACCTGATCCAGAGCTTTGAACCATTTGGTGTTTTTACTGCTTCCATCAAGTTTGCCGCTGCTAATGATCAACACGGCATCTTCTGCCGGGCGCTGGGCATAATCCAGCAGCACCTGCGCACCCTGTTTGCCCGGTTTGCCTGTGGGCATGCGCAATTCCAGAATACGTTGCTCAGCAAACAGAGACATACTGTTCGCTGCATCGAGTAATAGATTCCAGTCGAAACCGGTTTCCACATCCATTACTTCACGCTCGCTGTAACCCAGTTCACGGGCACGAGCGCGTATAGCATCGGCGGCCTCCATCTGCTGCAATGGTTCATCACCGTGAATGAAGTAAATCGGTTGAAACTCGGACGTCAGCTGCCGGGTGAGTTGATCGGGGCGTACTTTCACTGGCTGGACTCAGCGGGCTCGCAGTCAGCACCCTGACAGGAAGCGCCGCCATTGTGTGATGTTTTTTTATGCCGGGACAGGCGTAACATCATCAGGCGCACCATATCATGCTGCATGTCACGAACCAGAGTGGCCTCTTCCCGGCCTTTGCCCAGGACATCTTCGGTATCAAACAAAAAATCCCTGACCAGTGTCAGTGCCTGCCGCTCGAGTTCGACCTGACCTTCAGCCGATTGCAATTCAAAACTGACCTCATAGCGTAACTCATATTCACGGGCCCGACCTCTGGAATCCACCGACACTACACGTTTGCCTTGCTTCTCTGCACCAATATCCAGAATGCTGGTAGCCTGTTGCACATTATCCACCAGCTCAATATCACTGGCTTTCAAAGTTCGCTTCAGGTGCCGCACCAGCTCACTATTCTGGTTGCCGGCCTTAATATAAGTTGCGGACATGGATTCTGGCAAAGGATAAGCGCCGCGCAGATGAAAACCGCAACCATGCAGAAACAGGAACACAGAACCCAGCATAACCAGCCACAGTCCATCAGTCTGAAAAGCTTTGAACAGGATCAGTGTCTTTTGTGAACGCATATCAGGCCACCACCAGATTAACCAGTCGTCCTGGTACTACAATAATTTTACGCAGGCTTTTATCCACTATATGAGCCTGCACATTTTCATTATTCAGTGCCAGTTGTTCAATCGTATCTCTATCAGCATCCGCCGCAACCTGGATATGCCCACGCAACTTCCCATTCACCTGCACCACCAGCTCGATGGAATCCCTGACCAGGGCCAGATCATCCACCTCAGGCCATGGCGCATGGAGAATATTGTCACCATAACCGAGTTTTATCCACAGATCATGGCAGATGTGTGGCGCAATTGGTGACAACATCCGCAACAGGATAGAAACGCCTTCGTTTAATATATGATCTCGTATATTCGCTGAAGGCGCTGAGCCCTTAGCGGCTCCAGCAGCGGGCATTTCATTCAACACATTAAGCATTTTCATACCGGCGGCAATCACCGTATTGAACTGGTATTTACCAAAATCAAATAATGCCTGTTTCAGCAGGCTGTGAATTTCACGACGGCTGGCTTTCTGCGTATCGCCCGCCTGTGCAAAATCAACATTTGCAGTCGCACCCTGTTTTATAAACGTGGCATTGTCAGAACAAAATACCCACAGGCGCCTGAGAAAGCGATGGGCGCCCTCAACCCCGGAATCGTTCCATTCCAGCGACTGCTCCGGCGGGGCGGCAAACATCATGAACACCCGGGCCGTATCGGCACCGTACTTATCAATCAGCAACTGTGGATCGACACCGTTGTTCTTCGACTTGGCCATTTTTTCTATGCCACCAATTTCCACAGGCTGCCGGTCTGTGACCAGGGTGGCGGACTGAGGACGTCCCTTATCATCGGAGATGAGCTCAACATCGGCAGGATTAATCCATTGTTTACGCCCATCATCACCTTCACGGTAGAAGGTTGGCGCCACTACCATACCCTGGGTGAGGAGCTTGTTAAATGGCTCATCGACCTCGGTCAAACCCAGATCACGCATGACCTTGGTCCAGAAGCGGGAATACAGCAAATGCAGAATGGCATGTTCTATACCACCGACATATTGATCCACCGGCATCCAGTAATTGACTCGTTCATCCACCATGGTGGATGCATCGGGGCAGGTGTAACGGGAAAAATACCAGGATGAATCCACAAAAGTATCCATGGTGTCCGTCTCACGCTGAGCTTTGCCACCACATTCAGGGCATTCACAATCCAGGAAGGCAGCATACTTATTGAGCGGATTTCCCGAACCGTCCGGCACACAATCTTCTGGCAGGACAACGGGTAATTGATCGTCGGGCACCGGCACATCACCGCAACTATTACATTTGATCATCGGAATCGGTGTGCCCCAGTAACGTTGCCGGGAAATACCCCAGTCACGCAGGCGCCAGGTTACTTTCTTCTCGCCCAGATTTTTCGCTGAAAGATCGGCTGCAATAGCATCAGTCGCCGCATCGAATTCCAGTCCATCGTACTTGCCCGAATTGATACAGGTACCATGCTCGGCATAGGCATCCTGCCAGGGTGCCGGTGTTTCATCACCGGCAGAGGTGTGAATAACGGCTTTTATTGGCAAACCATAACTATGAGCAAAAGCAAAGTCACGTTCGTCATGGGCGGGCACTGCCATCACTGCACCTTCGCCGTATGTCATCAGCACATAGTTGGCGACCCATAAAGGCAGGGCTTCTCCGGTCAGAGGATGGGACACACTAAAACCTGTGGCCATGCCTTTTTTCTCCTGCGTGGCCAGCTCCGCTTCTGTCGTACCACCGTGTTTACATTCTTCAATAAAGGCTGCCAGTTCTGAATTATCCCGGGCTGCAAGCTCAGCCAGGGGATGTTCAGCCGCCACGGCCACATAGGTTGCCCCAATCAGGGTATCGGCACGGGTAGTGAATACCCAGAGGGTACCGCCACCGTCAATGTCATGGGGGAAACCAAGCCGCACACCATAGCTCTTGCCGATCCAGTTCTTCTGCATGGTTCTTACCTGCTCTGGCCAGCCCTCCAGCTGATCCAGATCTTTGAGCAGCTCCTCGGCATAACGGGTAATCTCCATGTAATACATGGGAATTTCACGTTTTTCCACCAGGGCACCGGTACGCCAGCCGCGACCATCGATCACCTGCTCATTGGCCAGCACCGTCTGGTCCACCGGGTCCCAGTTCACGGAGCCCGTTTTCTGGTAAACAATACCCTTGTCCATCAAGCGCAAAAATAGCCACTGGTTCCAGTGGTAATAATCTGAATTGCAGGTAGCAAGCTCGCGGGACCAGTCGATACCAAAACCAAGCAATTTCAGTTGCTGGCGCATATAGTCGATATTGTCTCTGGTCCAGCTGGCGGGGGATACATGATTATTCATGGCCGCATTTTCCGCTGGTAGACCGAAGGCATCCCAGCCCATGGGTTGCAGTACATTCTTGCCCAGCATCCGCTGGTATCGAGAAATCACATCGCCAATGGTGTAGTTACGAACATGGCCCATATGCAGTCGGCCACTGGGATAGGGAAACATGGACAGACAGTAAAACTTTTCCTGATTTGTGTCCTCGGTCGCTTTAAACGTTTGATTTTTATCCCAAAATTCCTGGGTTTCTCGTTCAATTTGTTGTGGATTATATTTTTCTTGCATGATCATTGGCTTAATGGGGGTACAGAGCCCTTCAGACTAGGCTATATAAAAGATAGAAGGATACATGAGTCGAATAAGCATGGAAACATAGCATTACCTGAATCCGTCACTTCAGGTATTAAAAGAGGAAAGTATATGCCTGCACCGGTCGATAAAGATGATCAATCACTGGTTGATGCCTATAACCAGATGATGGCGAGAGTAAAAGACAGTATTGATACGGCAGAATCTCATGCTGTTCCTACTCTGCAAAAAGCCATCGACATGGCCAGGAAACAGGCCATACACCTGGGTGAAATCACCCTGGAAGAAGCCGAGGAAATCGGCAATTACATCAAACGGGATATCAATGATGCTGCCGAATATCTAATGGAAACCAGCCAGGAGTTCAGTGAATGGCTGATGCTGGACATCGACATCATTGAACAAAAAGTACTGGAGCTGTTCTTGTCCGTCGCCGATAAAACCAGGCTGGAGCTAGAACAACTGTCTCACTCCAGTTGTAAGATTAACCTCTACCATGCCGGAGAAATCACTGGACCAGGCACATTGATCTGTACCGACTGTGATCATCAGGTACAGTTTCAAACCACCAGTGAAATTCCGCAGTGCCCGAACTGCAAGCACAGGGAATTTAAACGGGCCGATAAATAACCGGCCCGCATACAGCCAGGGAACCTCTGATTACCTATTGAGCGAGTAGCTTAAGTATGGTCTCGTCAATCCAGCTTGTAACTGAGAGTATCCAGGCGAGATCTTGCCATATTCAGAAAATGAATCAGCTCTTCCTTGCTGAGATCTTCGATTTCATCACCCTTACCGCCAGCCAGCCCTACTATCACATCCAGTATGGTTCTTACTTCCAGTGCCAGCATCCTGCTGGATTTTGTAATCCCATTTTGTTCTGCATCAGTCATAATCAACTCCTTGTTATGAAAATTGTTTAACTCTCACCAGACTTTGACGTATCGTTGCTTAGCAGTGCATCCAGCCTCCTCCTCGCTGCCTTCAAAAAATCAATGGTGGGTTTAATATTTCGACCATCCAGCTGATGCAAGCTTTGCCTGTCATCACCTGCCAGTGCTTTGAGTAAGTCCTCTGCTGATATCGTCTTGTCTGTATCACCCGGTTTCATGGGTAGCTCCTGTCAGATCATCATTTATGAACACATAACTATGCAATACTTAGTATACTATGTATTTCATAGTATTCAAGACCGCAAAACTAAGTAATTCTTAGCTCTATGAATTGACTGGATCTATAGAGCTCTTATGACTTCACCCGCACCTTTCGCAAAGCGCCTGAAACAGGCCAGGGAAAAAGCTGAACTGTCACAAAAACGGCTGGGTATACTGACCGGCATCGAGGAATCCAATGCCAGTGCGGTCATGAACCAGTATGAACGCGGCACTCATCTTCCCAAGTTTCCAATGGTTCGCAATATGGCGAAAGTACTGAATGTTCCCACTGCGTTTTTTTATACCGATGATGACAACCTGGCAGATTTGCTGATGCTGTATCAGCAACTTAATCCTAAAAACCGCTCAGCCATCCTGGATGAAATGCGCAACATCAAACAGCCGGGCAGTTACGAAGGAGATTACCGAGGCGAGAACGGGCCCCGCATCCATGAGTGATTTATAAGTTATAAGTTATAAGTT
>CBDULX010000008.1:0-31387 GCA_965368175.1 uncultured Gammaproteobacteria bacterium
TTATGGCTAAAGATTTTTTTAAAGGCAAGCTAATCATGGCGTCAAACGCCCTCGCAAATCGTAGATCTGTAATGAATCTGTTTTCTTCACCGATCTGTCCGTACTGTCATCGGACACGTATTGTTCTAGCTGAAAAAGATATCACTTTCGATACTATCGATATTGATATTAATAATCTTCCAGAAGATCTGTCTGAATTGAATCCTTATAATACAGTTCCAACACTGGTAGATCGTGATCTTGTACTGTATGACTCACGGGTCATTATCGAATATCTGGATGAGCGTTTCCCACATCCGCCGTTGATGCCGGTTGATCCAGTATCACGGGCCAGATCACGTCTGGCACTGCACCGGGTGGAAACAGACTGGTATCCTTTGATGCACGATATCCTGAATCGTGGTGAAAAAGCGGCTGCCAAGGCCAGGAAGATGTTGCGTGAAAGTATTACGGCTTCGTCGGAAATTTTTAGTGTAAAACCTTATTTTCTGAGTCAGGAATACAGTCTGGTTGATGCTACCATTGCACCCGTGCTGTGGCGTCTGCCGGCATTGGGTATCGAATTGCCCTCGGAGGCAAAAGAGGTACTGAATTATGCTGATCGCATATTCAGTCGTGATACTTTCCAGCAAAGTTTATCTGAAGCTGAGCGAGAAATACGGCTCTAAAATATTCATAACCACCGGGGTTTCCCACCGGTGGTTAAATTTTGTGAAGTATGTTGGAATAACAGGATGACCTCCAGTCGCCCATATCTTATAAGAGCACTCTATCAATGGATTGTTGATAACGGTGTAACCCCCTATGTGCTGGTTGATGCTGCTTATTCCGGTGTCAATGTACCCGATCAATATATTCAGGATAATAAGATTGTACTGAATATCGCGCCGATGGCAGTGCGAAGTTTGACTCTGGGAGATAAGGAAATTACTTTTAACGCTCGTTTTGGTGGTAAACCTAACGATATTTATGTGCCCATAGATGCTGTTCTGGCTATATATGCCCGGGAAAACGGTCAGGGTATGATGTTCACCGAGGAGCCGGGTGCTGGGCCAGAGCCACCAGGCGGCGGACCGGGGTCCGATGATGATTCTCCTGATAAGCCAAAACTACGAGTCGTCAAGTAGAGCGATTGATTGATCCTGGGTTAATGGCCTGATTGTCGATCAGGAATAGTTTTACCAGGATTAAGCAGATTATTGGGGTCAAACTGGGCCTTGATCTGATGCATCAAATCGATCTCATCAATCGACAGTTCCTTGTTGATGAAATCTCTTTTTTCAGTGCCTACACCGTGTTCGCCTGACAGGGTGCCATTCAAATCGATTACCAGATCAAATACAGCGTTCAGACAGGGCATAGTATTGTCCATCTGCAGTTTGTTGCTGGTATCCACCAGCAGGTTGACATGGATATTGCCATTGCCGGCATGTCCAAAATTGACTATCGGTATCTGATAATGCTGGCTTAACTGATCCAGGCCGTTGACCAGTTCCGCCAGGCGTGAAACGGGTACGACGACATCTTCATTGATTTTTCTGGGTGCGATTTTACGCAATGATGGCGACAGGGCCTTACGGGTCTGCCAGAGCGCGATAATTTCCTGCTCTGTACGAGCACACTGGGTGTCTATATGTTCGTCGTTGATGCAAGCTTTTTCTATAGCCTGAACGCTGTGTTCGATGTGATCCTGGCTGCCATCCACTTCAATCATTAACATAGCGCCAGCGTCCTGTGGCAGTTCCACGCTGGAGTAATCCCGCACCATGTTCAGTGCATTAGCATCCATAAACTCAAGACTGCAGGGAGTGACTGGCTGAGCCATGATAGACGATACCGCTTTGGCGGCGGCTTCAATGGTTCGATAGGTGGCTTTTAAGGTACGGCGTGTTTCTGGCCTGGGTAGAAGTTTTAAGGTGGCTTCGGTGATGATAGCCAGGGTACCCTCGGAGCCAATAATCAATCGTGTGAGATCGTAACCCACCACGCCTTTGGTGGTGTATACCCCGCAGTTAAGGATGCGACCGTCCCCTGTTACGGCTTGCAGGCCCAGGGTATTTTCGCGACAGGTGCCATATTTCACTGCTCGCGGGCCTGCTGAGTTATAGGCCAGGTTGCCACCTACGCTGCAGAACGCGGCACTGGTAGGGTCGGGTGCCCAGAAAAAACCGGCCTCAGATGCGGCATCCTGTACCTGCTGGTTAGTGACTCCCGGCTGGACAACCATCACTCGGTTGTCCACATCCAGTTTGATAATCTGGTTCATCTGCTCAAATGACATTACCAGTCCATTTTGGGTCGGTACTGCTGCACCGGCAGTACCTGTGCCCCGGCCGCGGGCAGTGACTGGGTATAGATACTCATTACAGAGACGGACTATATCAGCCACCTGTTGTACGTTGCTGGGAAACACCACCATGGCCGGTGTGGTCTGCTGTCTGCTGTTGTCATAACCATAGGGCAGGCAGTCCGCAGGGTCGGAGAGTATTGCATCTTCTGTCAGGATGCGGCCAATGGCCTTGATGAATGAGGGGTCAATCACTGGCCAATAAGCTGATGGTCAATCAGATCACACAGACAATGAATGGTGAGTAAATGGACTTCCTGAATACGAGCAGTGGATTCGGAAGGTACTCGAATTTCGATATCGTTGCCAGACAGTCTAGAGGCTATTTCACCACCATTTCTGCCAGTGAGTGCAATCACTGGTATGCCTTTGTTATGGGCCTCTTCAATGGCTTTCACCACATTGCCTGAGTTGCCACTGGTGCTGATGGCGAGCAATGTGTCTTCGCTCTGGCCCAGTGCCTGGATCTGTCTGGAGAATATCAGCTCGTAGCTGTAGTCATTGGCAATGGAGGTGATAGTCGAAGTATCAGTGGTGAGTGCAATGGCAGGTAAGCCAGGGCGCTCCATTTCAAAACGGTTGAGCATTTCCGATGAAAAATGCTGAGCATCTCCGGCAGAACCGCCATTGCCGCAGGCCATTATTTTGCCACCAGCCAGAAGGCAGAGGGTCATATGCTGGGCGGCAAGTGCAATGGGGTTTTTCAGCACACTCAGAGCATTTTTCTTGGTGTCGATACTGTCGTTGAAGTTTTTCTCGATTTGTTCTAACAAATTCATAATGCAATCATTTACTGGAATACGTTCTGTATCCATTCCAAAATTTGTTCTGGATGATGGCCGGTTATAGCCACTACATCAAAACGTGTGTTTTGCCGGGATTTGTGTTGCTGTATATAGTGTAAGGCAGTTTTCTGTAGTTTATCCTGTTTTTTTGTTGTGATGCTTTCAGCAGCGCTACCAAACAGATTATTTTTACGATAACGTACCTCGATAAATACCAGGCTGTTCTGGTCTCGCATAATGAGATCGATTTCACCCATGCGGCAATAGTAATTACGTTCGACCAGAGTCAGGCCCTGTTGCAGTAAATAGTCACAGGCCAGCTGTTCGGCCTGTTGTCCTGTATGCAGGTGTTTATTGTGGTTCGCTTTGCTCAAGCGCAAATTTTTCCGGTAAGGCGTTAATATCGATCAGTGTTGGTACTCCGCTAACAAACTGTGCCCAGAGTAATTCCCGGTGGATACGATTGTTCTTGTCCAGGTGCAGGTTCCCGGTCTGGCCAGAAAATCGCTCATAGGGTTTGGCCTGCAGCCGTCCAAGGAATGGTATCAGGTTGTAGGCATCGGCACCCAGGGCGAAAAAGCGGGTGTAACGTTGCTGATCCGGCCAGTAAGTTTGAAGGGTATCTCTTAATTGTGGTGTCGGGCTGAGGATCCATGGCATATCGCAGTAGTACAGATCGTCGATATCACGATCTGCCGAGCTATCGATGGTGCCGGTGAAGGCGTGAGATGTCGCATAAACCGGGAGTTCGCCTGCATAGTGGAACTTGAACTGGGGTTTTAACTGGCGGGCGTCTTTTGGCGTGGCGGCAATGAAAATCATATCCACATCCTGGCGCCGGTAGGGTATGAATTTAAGGCCGGTTCGCAATATCCGCTGCAAGCGACGATGGCGCATGTCACTTTCATCAATATTTAATAAATTCTGTATGGGGCGTTTAAAGTCATTTTTACCCGGGGTGTAGATTTCACTATTTATGATGCTCCCGCCCAGTTCTTCGAATCTGGATTTGAAAGCCAGTGCCAGGCGTTGGCCCCATTCCCCTTCTGGCACCAGTATAGCGGCCATTTTTTGTCCCTGGCGATAGGCCATCTCAGCGGTTTGCTGTGCTTCATCCTCTGGTAGCAGGCCAAACTGAAACAGATTGTTAACAGGCTTATAATCGGAATCTGGGAGTTGCGCATAATTCAGAGTCAGTGTGGGGATCTCCAGCTCATCTGTCTGGGCAAGGCTATTTACTGCCATTTTCGCGAAAGGTCCGACAATAAAATCAGCACCGGCCTCTACAGCTGTGCGGTAGTAGTTCCAGATCGCCATCGGATTGCTGCCGGTGTCGATGAAGCTGATCTGGGGTCGTAATTGCTGGTCCGGGTGTTTGTAATAGGCTGACAGGAAGCCCTCACGAATAGTGGATGCGATGTTGGAGTAAGGGCCACTAAAGGGCAATAGAACCGCGATGTGTGTGGGCCGGTCCATTAGCTCGATTTGTTGATGGCCCAGTTGCTGGATGAATGTTCTGGCTGCCGGATGTTTAGGAAAGCGGTTGCGCCACTTTAATATGTCATCCTGGATATGTTGCCAGTCAATCTGACCTTTTTTAGCTACCTTCGCCAGTTCCACCCAGCCCATGAAATCATAGTGTAAAGGCGCCTGG
Source organism: uncultured Gammaproteobacteria bacterium (assembly GCA_965368175.1). Classification (GTDB taxonomy): domain Bacteria; phylum Pseudomonadota; class Gammaproteobacteria; order SZUA-229; family SZUA-229; genus CBDULX01. The sequence continues at coordinate 4,787 of CBDULX010000008.1, forward strand.
CTGAGCTGTACCAGAGTGGTTTCAGGTAACAGGGACAGGGTTTGCCAGATCATCTGGTGATTTTCCTGTCTTTCATTCGGATTGATAATAATGGTGTCCAGCTGGATACGGGTTTTAGCCGCTTCCAGTGGAAAACCGGCATCCATAAATGCCTTGGAGCGGATTTTATAGACTTCAGCCTGCAGGTCGCGGGGTAGAACATCGCTGAATTGCAGCAGGGCAAGAGCCTTTCCTGGATCACCTTTGCCCAGTGCAATACGAGCATGCATGATCTGCAGCTGGCGTAACTGGTCGGTACTGGCCAGTTCTATATCTATGGCTTTTAACTGGGCCTCAGCGGTATCAAATTCTCGTAATACACTGAATAAATCTGCTGCCTTGAGCAGGTAGTGGTAACGTTGCTGCCCCGTGGCATTATCGGCCATATCAAGGTATTGCTCGGGAGTAATCTTGAATAGTGTGCTGTCGATTCGTTCACCCAGGTCATCGATGTTTCCCAGTTTGTCAGTTTTGCTGCTGATTGAGCTACAGGCGCTGATCAATCCGGTTAGTATCAGATAGATGAAAAATCGCTGAATAGTTTGATAAATTAAAGGCATGTTCAATGGTCTTTGAGTACAGGTGTTATGATTGCGTTTCAGAGTATCTTGTCTGGAGCTTCAACTGTCAATGAAACAGGCCTCACTTTATATAGTTGCTACACCAATCGGTAACAGGGCGGACATCAGCCAGCGGGCGATTGAGGTTCTATCCGAGGTAGATCTGATTGCTGCCGAGGATACCCGACATAGTGGGCAGTTGCTGCAATACTACAATATATCTCGACCTATGCTGGCTTATCATGATCATAATGAGTCACAACAAACAGAACGTATTTTACAGCGTTTGCTGGAAGGGAAAAGCGTAGCCTTGATTTCCGATGCCGGGACACCGTTGATGAGCGATCCCGGTTATCGTCTGGTGAAGGCGGCGCAACAGGCAGGGATACCTGTTTCGCCTGTTCCAGGGCCCTGTGCCGCCATAGCGGCATTGTCCGCCTCCGGGCTGGCCACCGATCAGTTTTATTTTGTCGGCTTTCCACCGAGCAAATCGACAGCTCGTAAAAAGTTTTTTCATACTCTGAGTCATTACACCTCGACTCTGGTGTTTTATGAATCAAGTCACCGTATTGTGGATTCAATACGGGATATGCTGGAGGTGTTCGGTGAATCGCGTTCTGTGGTACTGGCTCGTGAGCTGACTAAAAAGTTTGAAACCATTCGTCAATCGAATTTACCTGAATTGCTGCAGTGGGTGGAGTCTGACAGTAATCAGCAAAAAGGTGAGTTTGTGTTGTTGCTGGAAGGAGATACGCGAACTGAAGAGTCAGAAGGGCTTAATATGGAGCTTGATCATATGTTAAAGGTATTGATGGATGAGTTGCCGGTAAAGCAGGCCAGCCAGTTGGTGGCTCGTATAACCGGGCTTAAAAAAAATCAGGTCTATAAACGAGGCCTGGCAATCAAGAATCAGGAGTGAGCAGGATTAAAGATGATATAATTTGCTTATCTATCTATTACGATAATTTATAATATGTGAGTGGAATAGATGAAAATAGTAAAGTATATTATTAATGCCGATAATTATTCAGACAAGTGACTTAAAAAAAAGCAAATATTGCCAGTTAGTTTCAATGATCAAGATTGTAACTAATTGTAAAAATAGATAAAAATCAAATTTTATGCGAGAAGTCAGATGAAAATCCAAATAGTTCACAATTTAGCCGTAAATCTTGGGAATGGGAAAAAGTACTACTGGACTATTTGCGATCTACGTCTACAATCATGTATATAAGCACCAGCTGTTGTGTTTGGTGTATTAGTTTAATAAATAAATGGTCAAACTGTTATGACTAAAAATACCGGTTCGAGACTTAATCTGGCTCACGACAATACACGTGATACATCGACAGAATTTAATCGTGGTCTTGAGCGCCTCAATAAGCAATGTATCCCCGAAGCAGTGGATCGTCTACAGCAAGCCTATGAGTCTGTAGGTCGGAGCAGTGTTTATCACAACAAGTATGCTTCATATTGCGGTCTTGCGCGGGTATTGTCCGGCGATAGCTCCGGAGTTCAGCTTTGCCGTGATGCAGCACGAAGTGAAATCAACGATGGGGATGTGTTTCTCAATCTGGCACGTGCGGAGCTGTTCCTCAAAAACCGTAAGCTGGCTGTGATAGCCTTGAAAAAAGGCCTGCAAATCGAGCCGCATCATCTTGAATTGCGTGCGATCCGTAAGGAAATGGGTGTACGTAGCAGGAGTCCTATGCCATTCCTGCCTCGCAGTCATCCATTAAATCATGCCGTGGGCAAGTTACTTCGAAAATAAACCATTTTTGACGAGCCTGGTACCCGCTCGGTACCTGAAGAAAGCCACGCGTATGCGTGGCTTTCTTCATTGTGCCTGGAATAAATTATGCTGCGTTTTCTGAGGTATCTGATGATGTTCGAGGGCAGACTCACTGTCCAGTCTGGTTCTGGATTTGTGGGAGCCGGGGAGCCTCTGGAGAAGGGCTATGTACCTAACAAAAGGTATAAGGCTGAAAGTTTTCTGGAGGCAAAGGCCAGCTGGTAGTTGACACTTGAATTCTATAGAATAATATAGGTGTTTGATCAGGATGGTCAATTTTATCATAAGGAGATGATGCCCATGAATCAACTGAAAACCATTTACAATGATTACAGTACCTGTTGTTACGACTTTATCGTTGGTATTGATTGCTTAAGCCAACGTGACATAAATAAAGCTGTAAATCATTTTTCACAGGCTTGCAGCCTGACGCCTAATCAACATTACAATTTTAGTAAATACCAGTCATATCTGGGTCTGGCCAATGTATTGGCCGGAGATCAATCCGGTTTACAATTATGTCATCAAGCCATCGAGGAAGGTGAAGCCGAGGGGGATCATTTCCTCAATCTGGCGCGAGCCGAGTGGTTTTGTCGGAACCGACTGGCTACCCTGACAGCGCTGAATAAAGGACTGGATATCGAGGCAGAGCACGCAGGTTTAAATGAAATGCGGGTACACCTGGGGGTAAGACGCTCAAATCCGATTGCATTTCTACCGCGTCGTCATTATCTCAACTGTCTGCTGGGGAAAATTTTAAGGAAAAAATAACGACTGGGGTCTAGGGAGCCTCTGATCAAGTCGTGATTGTTTTACGCTGGCTAAAAGCGTCCAGATTTTCCCCGAAGTTCGTTGCAATAGAATAACTATTCCGCCTCACTTCGTGAAAAATCTAATCACTTTTATCGCAGCCTAAATTCAACTAGATTTAATCAGAGGTTCCTTGGAGTCAGATTGGCTCTGCCGAGCTATTTATCCTGGGCTTTGTCTTTTCGCTTTTCAGCAGCACGGGTGTTTTTGCTGCTGTCGCTGAATATAAAGCGACCTGCCAGAATGCAGCCTTTCATACCAGGGTCGCATTTGCGCTGCAGGACTTTCTGGCATATACCATTGACATCATTTGGGCATCCCCAGCCACTCATATCCTCACCTTTGTATCTGGATTATGTTAATCATAATTTTTTAAGTATTACTGTTAGTTAAATTAGCTGTTTTGATATGGCACAAATTATGTGAAAGTTACACATATTGACTCAAGTCAACTGGAGGTACCGGTTAAGCAATTATGCTTCAATGAATCAGGAGAGTGAGCTATGAACCCGTTTGATCTGGATAATAATCAGGATTATCAGCGCTGGCGTGAGCAAAAACTGGAGGCATATCCACAGACGCTTGGGGATCTGGTGGTTGAGGTGCAGGACCCGAAGAATCTGACTCCTTCAGAGTACCAGGCGATGCATAAAATTTGCCAGAAGACCAATATGGTTTTGTATTCATCGCCTGTTATAGAAGAGGACAAGGAGGTTCCAGAAATGCTGGGAGCGCAGTTTGGATTGAAACGTATTAACCACAACTGGTTGGCGGATGAGGATGCAATTACATCGCTTACCGTCAATGATGAGGGGGATCATCCCCAGTATATCCCCTATACCAATCGTCCAATAAAATGGCACACTGATGGATACTATAATAAGCCTGATGAACAAATTCATGGGCTGTTATTACATTGTGTGCAGCCCGCGAGTGAAGGTGGGGAAAATCAGTTACTAGACCATGAAATAGCCTATATCTTGCTACGTGACGAAAACCCTGAATATATCCATCAGCTCATGCAGCCGGATATCATGACGATTCCTCCACGACAGGATGCAGATGGAGAAGCGCAACGGCAGGCAGTAAGTGGACCGGTATTCTCTGTGCATCAGGAAAGTGGTGACTTGCATATGCGGTATACCGCCAGGACGCGTAGCATCCTGTGGAAGGATAATGCGGTTTTAAGAACGGCAGTGGCTGCCCTGGAAAGTCTGTTGCAGGCTGATTTGCCCTGGAAATACAGAGGTTTGCTGCAATCAGGGATGGGCCTGGTATCGAATAATGTGTTACATGACAGGTCGGGCTTTAACGATGGGAAAGGCTCGAACCGACTGCTTTATCGCGCACGTTATTTTGACAGAATCCAGCATACATCCATTAATGAAATATATAAGTAAGTAAGCATAGACAGGTATGTTCATGTGAAACTTTGCGGTATTGATATCAAGACAATGAAAAACCTGAAAATTCCAGCAAATTCCCCTGTAAACTCGATAGTTGTGGACTATGTTATTTAGTATTGATTATTTAACCAGCGGATTTGGCGCTTTATAGTCCTGACTTTTCCATCTTACCTGAGTATGTTGCCTTGTGTTTGGTATAAGTCTGTAATTCAGTAATTATAAAATGGTTTTAGCGAGAAAATGACGGATTGTACTTGATGTCAGAATGGCACAAAAACAAAGTCACAAAAATAACATTGCCTGGTCTGCTGATGTTGTCTGTTATTATTCTTGATATATCTATCTATAGCTTCCTGAAGCAGTCTCAGCGACAGCATCTGGTTGAGTATGTGAATAATCAACTGGTACTCATTAATAGCATTAACCAGCAGTTAGAACCAGTACTGATATCCGATGGTTTTCAATTAATCAGAAACTGGTATGAAGAGGATAACAGGCTTGCCCAGGTCTTTATTAGAAATTCAACTCTCAACGAAAGCTTGAGCCTTGAGCGAACAGGTGTAAGTTCAGTTTCTGATCCTGTTGAGGATGAGTTGATCATCAATGATCATAAATTCTATATTATGGTTAAGTTTGATCAGGCAATGCTGGAAAAATATTTAAGTAAAGTTGTGTTTTTTTTGGTGTTATGGACATCGTTATTTGGCATCCTGATATATTATGCTTTTCGACGCTGGACTGGTGTGCCTGTTGTTAAATATGATGAGGCCAAACTATCTTCGATCATCGATAATATACCGTCAATGTTTTTTATGAAAGATATACAGGGTCGTTATCTAATAGCCAATCGTCAATTCAAAAAAAATATGGGTATATCTGCAAAAGATGTGATTGGTAAAACCGATCTCGATCTGTTTTCTGCTGAGAATGCAGAGAGCTTTCAGCAAAGTGAACAGAAAACAATTCAGAATATGGCGCCATTTGAGGCGGAAGAGATAGTATCAGTAGAAGGCAAGCATAAGGTTTATTTAAATAAACGATTTCCAGTTCAGAATGTGAATGGTGAGTTGTCTGGTGTTGGGGGGATTTCTATTGATGTAACTGGCTATAAACATACTTCGAATGAACTGGCAAAAAAAACTCGTGCGCTAAAAGTAATGTCTAAAGTAGATGGCGCGATGGTGAGAGCCGAAAGTGAACGAGAATGGTTGCAGAACATTTGTCAGTTGCTGGTAGATGATGGTGGATATCGTTTTGCCTGGATTGGTTTTTCGGAACAATCCAGGTCGCAGCATATTTTACCTGTCGCGGACGCTGGTCATGATGAAGGGTTTTTACAATATTTAACCAGTAGTTATTTTGTAGATGAAGGTAAGGTTGATCCTGCTTACCTTGCGATTAAAGAGAATGAAGTATGTATAGTAAATGATACGCAGGTTGATGATAGATTTGTAATTTGTCGTGATGAATCGCTAAAAAGAAATTATCGATCTATTTGTTGTTTGCCAATACCAATGAAGGAAACATTTATTGGGGTGCTATCGATTTATTCTGATGAAGTTAATTCTTTCGATGATTCGGAAGTGGCATTGCTTCGAGAGTTGGCAAATGATATAGGTTTTGGTGTCCATACATTACGCATGGGGACTGAGCGGGTAAAAGCAACTAATGCACTGTCATCTGAAAAACTGAAATTCGAACAGATTGTTGAAGGTGTAAATGCAGGGGTGTTGCTGCTGGATCCCGAATTCAGAGTGCTTTGGGCAAATGGGGCCTTTCAATCCTGGTTTGGTAGTCTGGAAGAAATACAGGGCAACAGTTGTGAGTCATTTTTTCAGGGTGTTGATCCAGCTCGGGAGTGTGGTGCCAGAAAATCAAAGGCAAGTGGGAAGATTGAGCGCGAAAATATTGAATGTGTGACGCTATCAGGTGAAAGCAAATATTTTGAAGCGGTGACCGCGCCCCTGATGAATGAACATGGTGTCATTATTCAGTATGTGGAATTAATACATGACGTCACTCATCAGAAAGTACTGGAAAAGCAACGGGAGGAGTCGGAAGAGCAGTTGAAGCAGGCACAGCATATTGCCCAGGTAGGTAGCTGGAAGTTTGATGTAAATACATCTGAATTAAGCTGCAGCGATGAATTGTTGCATATGTATCAGGAGGTCCCGGATAGCAGCAGGCCTTTCTATGAGGCATTTGTTAATGCTGTGCACCCAGATGATCGCGTACGGGTTATTAAAAATTACAAAGATTCGATAGAGCGAAAAAAACCCTATGAAATGGCCCATCGTATATTGCTACAGGATGGGACTATCCGTTATGTACATGTCAGGGGCGAATGTGTGCTTGATGATGATGGCGAGCTGGAAAGTGTAATAAGCACTGTGCAGGATGTGACAGATATGGTGCAGGTTGAGCAGGCTTTGCTCAATACAGAGGAGCATTATCGAAGCCTGGTCGAAACGACTACTGCCATACCCTGGGAAATGGATCTTGAAAGCTGGCGCTTTATTTTTGTTGGGCCTCAGGCGGTTAAAGTTTTGGGTTATCCATTGGAGGACTGGTATCGTGATAATTTCTGGATCGATCATTTACACCCTGATGATAAGGAAATGGCGATAAGAATTTATCGTGACACCATAGATAATCTAAAAGATCATGAATTTGTATATCGTATGTTATCAGCCGATGGTCGTATGGTGTGGGTTCGTGATGATATAAAGGTAGTTAAAAATAGCCAGACTGGCGCACGACTGCAGGGATTCAAGTTTGATATTACAGAGCAGGTTTATGCCGATGAAGTATTGCGTCGATCGCAGAAGATGGATGCAGTGGGGCAGTTAACCGGAGGCATAGCTCATGATTTCAATAACCAGTTGGGAGTGGTTCAGGGTTATCTTGATTTTCTTGCTGATTTTACCATGGGACAGGAAAAGCCTTATCGTTGGGTGGTGTCGGCTGATAAGGCAACTCGACGTTGTATCGATCTTTCGCGAAAATTATTGAATTTTTCAAGGCAGAATCAGCTGGAAGAAGAGCCGATTATAGTCAACAGTTTGCTTGAAAAAATGAAAGAGCTGATTGCTAAATCAGTGACCCCAACCATTAATATTAATTATGAGCTGGCGGATGATCTCTGGCCGGTAGAAGTTAATTCGGGTGAGCTTGAAGATGTAATTCTCAATCTGGCGATCAACGCACGTGATGCCATGCCTAATGGTGGCACCTTAAGTGTTATTACCCAGAATCATATGCTTGATGAGGGGCATATCCAGTATTTCCCCGGCTTCGCTCCTGGGGATTATGTACATATTATTGCCAGGGATACGGGATGTGGGATTGAAAAGGAATACCATGATCGGATTTTTGATCCTTTTTTCACCACTAAAGAGGAAGGTAAGGGTACCGGTCTGGGGCTTTCAATGGTGTACAGTTTTGTGCAGCGTTCTGGTGGCATGATTACTTTTTATTCTGAGATTGGTGAAGGTACTACTTTTCATATTTACCTGCCGCGTTATTATTTTGATTATGAAGGCAAGGATGGCCTGATTCAGAGTGTTTCAGATTTATCGGCACAAATTGGTCGTGGTGAGATTGTGCTGGTGGTCGATGATGAGAAGGAACTCAGGGAACTGGCAGTGGCGTTGCTTAAGATGTTTGGTTATCAGGTAATTGAAGCTGAGAATGGTGTCGAAGCGATCGAGGTGTTGCAGGGAGATACTCGAATAGACTTATTATTCAGCGACATCATTATGCCGGGAGGAGTCAGTGGTTATGAGTTAGCTGAGCGGGCAGTTGAATTAAGACCAGATATTAAGGTGCTGTTAACATCTGGTTTTACTGGGGACTTATCGCAGTCATTCGATGCAAACTGGATCATGCTGAATAAGCCTTATAGCAAAGCCGAGCTGGCAAAAGCAGTGGCGGAATTGATTGGCCATGATGAATTATCCGACAGTATTGAGCTTAATAAGCATGATGATGTCGACATAGTCGAATGGGATGATTCATTGCTTATTGGTCATGATGATATGGATGACGATCACAAACAATTATTAACCATGCTGGATGATTATGGGAAAGCCATTGAGAATGGCAGCATTGAAGAACAAGCAGGTGAATTACTGGAAGCACTTATTCATTATACGGGAGAGCATTTCAGGCGCGAGGAAGCTCTTATGAGGGCCTGTGATTATCCCGGTTATAGTAACCACCACCAGGTGCATGAAATGCTGCTAAAAATGGCCACTGATCTGTTGAAGGTGTATCAACAGAGTGTGGATATTTTTGACCATAAATCGACGCTGAGTTTTTTGCGGCACTGGCTGATAGGTCATATTGCAAGCATGGATATGCCTTTGGGTCGTTACATCAAAGGCAGGGCAATCGATGTAGACAAGATTATGTCAGAGTCCGGGGATTATGTAGTTCATGACAATGGGGAAGAGCGGCCTCGATTGATTGTGGTGGATGATGAGAGCAACATGGGGGAGCTGGTGAAGGATGTAGCTGATGCCGCTGGATTTGATGCGGTTCATTATATTCATGCGTCTGAATTTGTGGCGCATCATGATGATCGGGCGGCTGTAATAGTGCTGGATTTATTTATGCCGGATTTCGATGGCATAGAGATGATTCGATTGCTGGCGGGTATGGAATGCAAGTCGGTGCTGGTATTGATAAGCGGTGTTGATAAGAGTGTGTTGCATTCAGCCCATGAGCTGGCCATAGAGCATGGCTTGAATATTGTGGGTGCTTTGCAGAAGCCGTTCCATCCATCTGAGTTACGAAAACTGCTGCTGGGTGTGTCTTCAAGCCTGAGTCAGGACAAAACACAAAAGCAACAGGTGTCAGAGAGTAATCTGATTAGTATCGATGAAATACGTGAGGCAATCGCGGCAAATCAGTTTATAGGTTATTACCAGCCACAGGTGTCATTGAAAGATTTCCGGGTCATTGGATATGAGGTGTTAATGCGCTGGCGTCATCCCGATCGTGGGCTGGTGCCACCCTTTCAGTTTATTTCACTGGCTGAATCATCAGGCTTAATCGAGGATATGACCTGGAACCTGCTCGACTCTGTGACTGAAAACTGGGTAAAGCATGACTTGCAGCAAACCGTATCCATCAATATGACAGCAGCAATGTTTAAATCCCTGGATTTGCCTGAACGTTTGCATGAAATTGGTGAGAACAGGGGGTTCTATGATAATTCATTGCTCATTCTGGAAGTCACTGAGTCAGCCTTGATGGAGGAGTTGACCAAGTCCCTGGATAGTCTTACGCGACTGAGAATGAAAGGCTTCCAGTTATCTATCGATGATTTCGGTACCGGTTACTCCTCTATGGTGCAATTATATCGGGCCCCGTTCTCCGAGCTCAAGGTTGACCAGTCCTTTGTGATGAGAATGGAAAAAGACCCGGAGGCGCGGGCTATTGTAGAGTCGACCATCGATCTGGCGCACAACCTGAATATGAAAGTAGTGGCTGAAGGCGTGGAGACTCAGTCCATAATGCGCAAGCTCAAACAGTTGGGTTGTGATGTCGCCCAGGGCTACCACATTGCCCGGCCTATGCCCATAGAAGAGGTGATGGACTGGATGGCCGAATGGAACAAACGACACGGTCACTGATTGTGGTATAGTTGTTCTTGAAGTCGGCCGGGTAATCGCCTGTTGAACTGGTTCAATGGGAGGAAAGTCCGGGCTCCACAGGGCAGGGTGCCAGGTAACACCTGGGAGGCGTGAGCCTACGGAAAGTGCCACAGAAAATATACCGCCTGCCATCTTTATAGGTGGTAGGTAAGGGTGAAATGGTGCGGTAAGAGCGCACCGCGCAACGGGTAATCGTTGTGGCAGGGTAAACCCCACCCGGAGCAAGACCAAATAGAGAAGCAAAGGCGTGGCCCACGTTGCTTCTGGGTAGGTTGCTAGAGGTGCATGGTGACATGCATCGCAGATGAATGATTACCCCAGCGCAAGCTGGACAGAACCCGGCTTACAGGCCGACTTCATTTTTTTATTGTGTTTCAATCACTGCATGCCGTCAGGTTTTCCAAGCGGTTCACAAATTCCTGTAAATCTCCGTTAAACACTCAAACTTAAAGTAAGTTCTTAAGTTGCATTCGCAACCTCATGAGTTGTAATAGCTTATTGCCTATTATTCCATGTGTTATGTATGGTTTACTCCCTAAGTAATTGTCTGGTAAGTGTTTTTTACTCGATGGGCGGTAGAAATTTACTTGACAGTGGGGGGGTGTGGTACCTATAGTTTGAAAAAGTGGGGGAATGTGGATGAATGTGGGTGACAGTGGTCTCCATATTTACTTCTACCACGAATGAGAATGGGTGGTTTTGATCAAATAATGTGCAAAATGAGCGGTTACTGAAAACAGCATGATTTTTCGTGGCATTAACAATCTGGCGATTGATGCGAAAGGCCGTATGGCCATGCCTGCTCGTTATCGTGATCGTTTGCAGGAGACCTGTGGTGGACGGCTGGTAGTGACTGTGGATAGGGATCGATGTTTGCTGGTGTATCCCCTGGCTGAATGGGAAGTGATCGAGGCTCAACTGGTAAGTTTGCCCAGTTTAAACAAGCAGGCCCGTTTGCTACAGCGTTTATTGATCGGGCATGCTACCGAGGTTGAGCTGGACAGTCAGGGACGCATACTTTTGCCGAATATGTTGCGCGATTATGCTCAGCTGGATAAAAAAATTGTGCTGATCGGGCAGGGTAAGAAGTTCGAGATCTGGGATGAGCAGACCTGGAATGATAACCAGAATGCCTGGCTGGAAGAGGCTGATACCGACGATTCGGGCTTACCGTCTGCGCTGGAAAATCTGTCCCTGTAATGGCCGGGGGCTACACACACCAGCCAGTGTTGCTCGAAGAGTCGCTGGTTGCTCTGGCTGTAAAGCCGGATGGGTTTTACGTCGATGCAACCTACGGACGCGGTGGTCACTCATCGGCACTTCTAACCCAGCTGGGTGAAAATGGTCGTTTACTGGCGATTGATCAGGACCCGGAGGCGATAACCGCGGCGAAGAAACGCTTTGGGAACGATGCCAGGTTTGAAATTGTACATGGTAACTTTGAGTCACTGGGTGATATCGTTGCCAGCCACGGAATGAGGCAAAAGGTTGATGGAATATTGCTGGATATTGGTGTGTCATCGCCCCAGTTGGATGACGCATCTCGAGGATTTAGTTTTCTCAAACCCGGGAAGTTGGATATGAGAATGAATCCGGAAGCTGGTCAGTCAGCCGCACAGTGGCTGGCGACGGTGGAAGAGCATGAGCTGATCACAGTTCTAAGGCGCTACGGTGAAGAGCGTTTTGCCAAACGTATCGCCCATGCCATTATTGAAGCTCGGGTAAATACAGAAATTAATGACACTGTACAACTGGCGGACCTGATCAGTGCCGCAGTGCCTAAAAAAGAAAAGCATAAGCACCCGGCCACACGCAGCTTCCAGGCCATTCGGATTTTTGTTAATCGCGAGCTGGAAGTGCTTGAGCGAACCCTGCAATCTGCTGTCGATATGCTGGCAATAGGTGGCAGGCTGGTTGTTATCAGTTTTCATTCACTGGAAGACCGGATAGTAAAACGATTTATGCGTGATCTGGCCCGTGGGCCTCAAATGCCTAAAGACCTCCCTCTAATGCAAAAGGATATTGCCCAGCCTTTCCGTCTGGTTAGTCGGGCGGTTAAGCCTACGGAAAAGGAAATAGCTGCCAATCCCCGTGCACGCAGTTCGGTGTTGCGGGTACTGGAGCGGGTAAGTTGAAGATGCTGGTGATATTGGCACTGTTGCTGGTGCTGGTGGTCGCATCGGCCCTGGGAGTTATTTACAGTCGCCATGAGAGCCGGAAACTGTTTGTGGAGTTGCAGCAACTGAATAAACAGGTGGACGAATTGAATATTGAATGGGGTCGTTTACAGCTGGAGCAGAGTGCCTGGTCGGCCCATGGTCGTATAGAGCGTATTGCAGTAAGTAAACTGAATATGAAGCTGCCCGATGCAGATGAGGTTGTTTATATAAAACAATGAAACAGATGAGCCACATATCTAATTGTCGCTTTCGCCGTTACCTGGTGATGTCAGTGTTTTTGCTGGCCATATTCGGGTTAATTTGGCGTGCGCTGGATATGCAGGTAATGAACCAGTCTTTCTTCCAGCAGCAGGGGGATGCCAGGCATTTACGAACTGTAACGGTACCAGCTCATCGCGGTGATATTTATGATCGTAACGGCAAGCCACTGGCCATCAGTACACCAGTGGATTCGGTGTGGGTAAATCCGGCAGAGTTTAATGTTGAGTCGCAGTACTGGAATCAGATGATTGGCATGCTGGAACTGGATGGTGAAGCGTTAAAACAGCGGGTGAGTCGATCTCAGCAGCGTGAATTTTTATATATTAAACGACATGTCGAACCCCATCTGGCAGAAAAAGTACTGGCACTGGGCCTGCCAGGCGTTTATTTACAGCGTGAATACAAACGATATTACCCTGCTGGTGAAGTTACCGCTCATGTGCTGGGTTTTGCCAATGTGGATGATAAGGGGCAGGAAGGGGTGGAGCTGGCTTATGACAGCTGGTTGAGTGGCAAGGAAGGAGCCAAACAAATTATCCGAGATCGCCTGGGTCGAGCCATTGATGATGTGGAGCGGATCAAGGCCTCTGAGCCGGGTAAGGTGATAACTGTCAGTCTGGATAAACGGGTCCAGTATCTGGCTTACCGGGCATTAAAGGTGGCGGTAAGGGAGCATAACGCCAGGGCCGGCTCGGCGGTGATGCTGGATGTGCATACCGGTGAAGTGCTGGCCATGGTCAATCTGCCCTCATTCAATACCAATAATCGTAATCAGCTTAAACCAGGAGTTTATCGCAATCGGGCAGTGACAGATGTATTTGAGCCGGGTTCGACTATGAAGCCCTTTACTATCGCTGCCGCCATAGAAAGCGGTCGCTGGAATTTTGATGACAATGTGCATACCTCTCCCGGATTTATGCGTGTTCAGGGTAACCTGATCAAAGATCATCGTGATTATGGCAAGCTTGATCTTGGCGGAATTCTCCTTAAATCCAGCAATGTGGGTATCAGTAAAGTAGCACTGTCACTGGATCAGGGGCAGCAGCTGGATATGTATATCAATCTGGGGATTGGAGCGACTACGGGAAGTGGTTTTCCAGGGGAATCCAGTGGAAAAATTAATGTTGCACATCTGGGTGAATTTGAGCGCGCGGCTATGGCGTTTGGCTATGGTGTCGCGGTTACGCCCCTGCAGCTGGCCCGCGCCTATGCTTCACTGGCGAATGGTGGCCTGGTATATCCAGTGAGTTTTTTACAGTTAAAAGAGCCGCCTGATGGTGTGCGGGTCATGAGTGAAAAAACGGCTCGACAGGTGCGCGACATGATGGAAAAAGTAGTCACTCGCGAAGGTACAGGCTGGCGTGCGCAAATCCCTAATTATCGAGTGGCAGGAAAAACCGGCACAGTACATAAATTTATTGCCGGTGGTTATGCCGAGGATCAGTATCAGTCGATATTTGCCGGAATGGCACCCGCGTCGGATCCCCGTCTGGTACTGGTAGTGATGCTGGATGAACCCAGCAACGGCGAATATTTTGGCGGCCAGGTGGCTGGACCCGTTTTTTCCAAAGTGATGGCCGGAGCTCTTCGATTACTGGATATTCCACCGGATAACCTCAAGCTGGCTAGTAAAAAAGCCGGGAGGGGTCAGGCATGATGGCAGCGATTAGTCTGAATGAAGAAGCGATGACATTAAAGCAGTTAATGTCGGGATTTGTAGATCCCGATTATCTGCCGGATATTCCCTTGACTGGCCTCTGCCTGGACAGCCGTAAAGTGCAGACGGGTAACCTATTTGTGGCACTGGCCGGAAAGAAGGATCATGGCCTGGTTTTTGCCGGCGACGCAGTAAAAAAAGGTGCTGTAGCGATACTGTGCGATCGAAAATCCGACCAGTATTGCCAGCAAATACTGTCATCCCTGATAACACGGGTGACATGTGTACCGGTGCAGAACCTGTCTGAAAAACTGGGTGCCATAGCCAGCCGTTTTTACGGTCACCCTTCCGTAGACCTGTTTACTGTTGGAGTCACCGGTACGGATGGCAAAACATCTGTAAGTCATTTTATTGCCCAGGCACTGGATGGTCGAGACAAGCCCAGCGCTGTTCTGGGTACGGTGGGTAATGGTCTGATTTCTCAATTACAGAAGGCCAGCCATACCACACCGGACGTGATTCAGGTGCACCAGTTGCTGGCAGAATATAAACAGCGGGGAGTGGGTCAGGTAGCAATGGAGGTCTCATCCCATGGGCTGGATCAGCGTCGGGTCGATGCAGTGTCTTTTGATGTCGCGGTATTGACCAATCTGGGGCGGGATCATCTGGATTATCACGGTGACATGGCGACCTATCGGGCTGCCAAGCGTCAACTGTTTTTCATGCCTGGTTTATCGGCGGTGGTGCTCAATCTGGATGATGAATTTGGACGGCAACTGGCGAGTGAGCTCAAGGGCAAAACTGTGACATGGGGCTACAGCCTGGCGGACATACCCGATGATATGACGGATTACCTGATCACCGCACAGGATATCAAGGCTCATAGTCATGGTTTGAGCATGGTCCTGGACACGCCCAGGGGTGAGGTTTCGTTAAATACACGGCTACTGGGTGTATTCAATGTATCGAATGTGATGGCGACCCTGGCAGTATTATTGATTAAGGGTATGCCATTATTGCAGGCGGTGGCGAGACTGTCCGAACTGAATACCGTTCCGGGTAGAATGGAAAGCTTTTCTGTTAAGGATCAGCCATTAGTGGTGGTGGACTACGCTCACACTCCGCAGGCTCTGGAGCTGGTTTTGCAAACCCTGAAGCATCATGCCGGAGCAAAATTATATTGTGTATTTGGTTGTGGTGGCGATCGAGACAGGGGAAAACGGCCATTGATGGCGGCTGCGGCCGAACTTTATGCCGACCATATTATCGTCACTGATGACAATCCGAGAACCGAGGATGCTCAACAAATAATTGAGGATATACAGGCTGGCTTTAAGCATCCAGAGAAGTCAGAAGTCATCCGTGATCGCCAACAGGCCATTATCCGTGCCATTGAATCGGCCTCTGAGCAGGACATAATACTGATTGCCGGTAAGGGTCATGAGGATTACCAGATTGTTGGTGATATCAGGTATCCATTCAGCGATCGACAGATTGTAGCCGACCAACTGGGGGCGGGATCATGATGTCATTGCAGCAGGCCGCACAATTACTGAATGGCGATATTCGGGGTGCCAACTGTGAATTCTTTCATGTATCGAAGGACAGCCGAAGCGTTCAGGCCGGAGATCTGTATGTGGCTTTGAAAGGTGAACGATTTGATGGTCATCAGTTTGTAGTCGAGGCTGGTAAAAAGGGTGCAGTGGCGGCCATGGTTGAAGCGTATCAGGAAGTGGACCTGCCTCAGCTCAGGGTGACAGACAGTCAACTGGCACTGGGCAGGCTGGCCGCTGCCTGGCGTCAGTCATATTCTGGTGTGGTCGTGGGTGTGACTGGCAGTAACGGTAAAACCACGGTCAAGGAAATGACCGCTGCCATATTACAGCAGAAGGGTAAGGTGCTGGCCACCCAGGGTAATCTAAATAACGAAATTGGTATGCCATTGACCCTGCTGGAACTGTCGGCCGATGATGATTATGCAGTGATCGAAATGGGCGCGAACCATCGAGGTGAAATTGAATATCTAACTAACATCAGTCATCCCGATGTGGCTCTGATTACCAATGCCGGACCGGCTCATCTGGAAGGTTTTGGCTCGCTGGAAGGTGTGGCTGAAGCCAAAGGCGAAATATACAGCGGTCTGGTGGAAACAGGTACAGCCATTATCAATGCCGATGATGATTTTGCTGGCTACTGGTCATCACTCTGCGCCGATAAAAAGGTAATGCGTTTCTCGCTGGAGCATGAGGCCGATGTAAAAGGTGATTGGCAGGCCAACGATCAGGGTGGCGAACTGAGTATTAATACCGCACTGGGAAGCTGTCAGATTCATCTCAAAGTGCCCGGTCGGCATAATGCCATGAATGCGCTGGCTGCCTGCGCCGCAGCTATGGCCGCAGGGGCCGATTTAAAAGATGTGAAACAGGGGTTATCGACATTTGAGGCTGTCAGGGGAAGGTTGAATATTATCCAGGCAGGTTCGGGGGTTTGTCTCATCGATGATACTTATAATGCCAATCCCGGCTCACTGAAGGCAGGCATAGATGTGTTAAAGACCCTGGCCGGTGAACACTGGCTAGTGCTAGGGGATATGGGCGAGCTGGGTGCGGAGAGTGAACAGTTGCATCGTCTGGCCGGTCAGCATGCCCGTAGCATGAATGTTAATAAACTACTGGCGACAGGTGAGTACAGCCAGGCAGCAGTAGCGGCGTTTGGTGAGCAGGGGAAATACTTTTCTACACAGGATGAGTTGATTGCGTTTATCAAACAGGCATTACATGAAAATGTAAATATTTTGATAAAAGGTTCTCGCACCATGCGGATGGAAAAAGTGGTCGAGGCATTAACCGAGGGGACAGCGTAATGCTGCTTATTCTGGCTGATTATCTACAACAGTATTACAGTGGTTTTAATGTGTTTCGATACTTAACCCTGAGGGGAATACTGGGGGCATTAACCGCCCTGTTGATTTCGCTATGGATTGGCCCAACCATGATTCGGCGACTGGCAAGCTACAAAATTGGTCAGGTAGTGCGAGACGATGGCCCTGAAACGCATCTTTCGAAATCCGGTACACCGACTATGGGCGGTGCCCTGATCCTGATCGCGGTGGCTGTCAGTACACTGTTATGGAGTGATCTCAGCAATCGCCAGGTGCTGGTGGCTCTGTCGGTGACATTGCTGTTTGGTGCTATCGGTTTTGTTGATGATTACAAGAAACTGGTGCATGGCAACAGTAAGGGATTATCTGCAAAAGTTAAATATTCCTGGCAGACTGTATTTGGTCTGGTGGCGGCGGTTTATTTATACCAGTCAGCACAGAGCCCCATCGAAACCTCACTTATCATACCCTTCGTAAAAGATCTGGTGATTCCACTGGGCGCCGGTTTTGTGGTACTGGCTTATCTGGCCATAGTGGGAACCAGTAATGCGGTTAACCTGACTGATGGGCTGGACGGCCTGGCAATATTGCCGACAGTGATGGTGGCCGGTGCTCTGGGCGTGTTCGCCTATGTCACGGGTAATATTAACTTCTCCGATTATCTGGGTATTCCTTATGTTGCCGGTGTCGGTGAGCTGGTGGTGTTCTGTGGTGCGCTGATGGGGGCTGGCCTGGGTTTTCTGTGGTTCAACACCTACCCCGCTCAGGTATTCATGGGGGATGTTGGTGCACTGGCACTGGGTGCCGCACTGGGTGTGGTTGCAGTGCTGGTGAGACAGGAACTGGTACTGGTGATTATGGGCGGTGTATTTGTGATGGAAACTGTGTCGGTAATTTTGCAGGTGGCATCATTCAAGCTTACAGGTCGCAGAATTTTCCGGATGGCTCCTCTGCATCATCATTTTGAATTAAAAGGCTGGCCAGAACCAAGGGTGATCGTCCGTTTCTGGATTATTACGGTCATTCTAGTACTGATTGGGCTCGCCTCATTGAAGGTGCGTTAAGGTTTAAACGAGACTAATGACTGCAACGGCAATGACATTGACTGAGAACAGAGCGCAAACCTACACCCTGATCGTTGGACTGGGTGTTACCGGCTTGTCTGTGGCTCGTTATCTGGCAGCCAAAGGACAGAACGTGGTGGTTGCAGACAGTCGGGCAAACCCGCCCGGTATCGATCAATGTCAGCATCAATTGTCAGATGTGAAAGTTGTCACGGGTGAGTTTGATCTGTCACTGTTTGAAAATGCCAGTCAGCTGGTAGTCAGTCCCGGTGTAGCGCTCACCGAGTCTGTAATTCAGCATGCCATGCAGAAAGGCATAGAAGTGGTGGGTGATATCGAACTGTTTGCACGTGAAGTGAAAGCGCCGGTGATTGCGATTACCGGTTCCAATGGCAAAAGCACGGTCACCACGTTAATGGGGGAGATGGCAAAACAGGCGGGTATTCAGGTCGCAGTGGGTGGGAATATCGGTGTGCCTGCTCTTGATTTGTTAAGCGATGAGGTTGAGCTGTATGTGCTGGAGTTATCCAGTTTTCAACTGGAAACTCTGCAAAGTTTGAAGCCAGTGGTGTCCACGGTATTGAACCTGAGTGCCGATCATATGGATCGCTATCCCAGCTTTATGGAATACGCCAGAACCAAGGCTCGTATTTTTAAAGGTGCTGAACATGTGGTGGTGAACCGCGATGACGAGCATGTAATACAGATTGCATCCAGACTTAACAATGTGATGGGGTTTACTTTGCATCAACCACAGGCAGGTGATTACGGCTTATGTGAGCAGGATGGCGAAATCTGGTTGTGTCGTGGGGTTGAAAAACTGATTAAAGAAAGTGCGTTGAAACTTGGTGGCCGTCATAACACCGCCAATGTGCTGGCGGCATTGGCCATGGGTGAGGCTTCCAGTATTCCTGTGCAAGATATGCTGAAGACGATAGAAAATTTTACCGGGCTGCCCCACCGAACCCAATGGGTAGCGGATATCGATGGCGTTAGCTGGTTCAATGATTCCAAGGGCACTAATGTGGGTGCAACACTGGCCGCAATCGATGGCTTAACTGAAACCAGGAACCTGATTTTAATTGCTGGTGGACAGGCTAAGGATGCCGATTTTTCAGTGTTGAAACCCGCCGTGTCCACGAAAGTAAAGCACATAATTCTAATAGGTCAGGATGCTGGAAAAATTGAACAGGCGTTTACTGACGTAGTGGCTATTACGCGCGCCGAGACAATGGAGCAGGCAGTACAGTTGGCATCTCGTACAGCTGAGGCAGGTGATTACGTGTTGTTATCACCGGCCTGTGCCAGTTTTGATATGTTTAAAGGTTTCGCGCACAGAGGTGACATGTTTGTTGCAGCGGTGGAGGCATTGCGATGAGTATCGGACTAGCCATTGCGCCTGACAGATTTAATAGCAACAAGAACAGTGTAATGGATGGTATTGATCCAGTACTGGTGAGCATAGTTGTTGCATTGCTGGCATTAGGCCTGGTCATGGTGGCATCGGCATCGATTACTGTGGCTGATCGCCAGCTGCACTCGCCGTTTTATTATCTACAACGACAGGCGATAGCCGCCGGTTTAGGCATGTTGATCATTTTGTTCATGCTGAAAGTGAGACTGGTGTACTGGGAAAAATCCGGTTTGATATTACTTGGTTTAGCCTTCTTCCTGCTGCTGCTGGTATTTATGCCTGGTATAGGTAAAACCGTGAATGGCTCAACCCGCTGGATACCTTTGGGGGTTTTTAATCTCCAGGTGTCAGAGCTGGTGAAGCTGCTACTGATGATTTATGTGGCGGGTTATCTGGTACGTCATGGTGAAGAAGTGCGTTCGAGTTTATGGGGTTTTTTAAAGCCCATGATCATGGTTGGCCTGGCCTGTTTACTGCTATTGATGGAACCGGATTTTGGCGCCTCGGTTGTGGTTATGGCAACGGTGATGGGAATGATGTTCCTGGGCGGTGTGAAATTACTGCAGTTTGCCGCGATTATTACTCTGTTCAGTGGCGCGGCAGCGATTCTGGTGCTGAGTTCGAGTTATCGTCTGCAACGACTCACCACGTTCATCAATCCCTGGGCTGACCCTTTTGATAGTGGCTTTCAGTTAACTCAGTCATTAATTGCCATTGGTTCAGGGGGCTGGACTGGCAGTGGTCTGGGTAGCAGTGTGCAAAAACTGTTTTATCTGCCTGAGGCTCATACCGATTTCGTGTTTGCCGTAATGGCCGAAGAGCTGGGTTTGTTTGGGGTCGCAGTGGTGATCTCTCTGTTTGGCGCGTTGGTATTGCGCAGTTTTATGATTGCACGACGGGCTGAGTTAAATGGCAATCAATTCTCAGCCTTCCTGGCCTATGGCATAGGAATCTGGCTTGGGTTGCAGGCTTTTATCAATATTGGTGTGAATATGGGGGTGCTGCCGACTAAAGGATTGACCCTGCCATTTATGAGTTATGGCGGCAGTAGTCTGATTGTTTGCTGCGCTGCCGTGGGGCTTTTATTGCGTATTCATTATGAGTGCAATTCGTCCCAGGCGGTGACTCGTAAACGTTCATCAGTAAAACCGGGTAAATCCTCACGCCGCAAACCAGGGACTCTGCGAGAAACATTTGAGGAAGCGGCATGAGCGGGACTGGAAACAAACCGGTAATGATTATGGCAGGAGGCACTGGAGGCCATGTTTACCCTGCATTGGCAGTGGCCGATGAGTTGCGGGCTCGAGGTGTATCAGTCGTCTGGCTAGGTACACGAAAAGGTATTGAGGCACGACTTGTACCAGAGGCGGGTTTTACGGTGGACTGGTTGGGTGTTAATGGTTTGCGAGGTAAAGGGGGGGTGAGATTGATACTGGCGCCGTTCAATTTGATGCTGGCCTGTGCACAGGCCATGCGCATCATGTTGAAGCGTAATCCCTGCGCAGTACTGGGCATGGGGGGCTTTGTTTCTGGCCCTGGTGGCCTGGTGGCCTGGCTGCTGAGAAAACCCTTATTGATCCATGAGCAAAATGCGATTCCCGGTTTAACCAATCG
This sequence comes from uncultured Gammaproteobacteria bacterium, assembly GCA_965368175.1. GTDB lineage: Bacteria > Pseudomonadota > Gammaproteobacteria > SZUA-229 > SZUA-229 > CBDULX01. The sequence continues at coordinate 26,125 of CBDULX010000008.1, forward strand.
CCTGCTGGCAAAAGTAACAGGCAGGGTGATGGCGGCCTTCCCGGGTAGTTTCAGCAAACACACGATGCATGTCGGAAATCCGGTACGTAAGGCCATAGCCACAATCGAATCACCGGCTACTCGTTTTGATGATCGTAGCGGTGCCCTTCGCCTGCTGATTTTTGGCGGTAGTCTGGGCGCGGCCAGATTCAATGAATTGCTTCCACTGGCGCTTGCAAAACTGAATCCCGATCAACGTCCTGAGGTTCGTCATCAGGCAGGTGCGAAAAATATTGAGCAGGCTCAAATGAACTATGCAAATGCCGGTATAGAGGCTCAGGTTGATGCTTATATCGAGGATATGGCCGAAGCTTATGGCTGGGCGGATCTGGTAATTTGTCGTTCAGGTGCGATGACTGTTTCAGAATTATCCGCAGCAGGTGTTGCATCTATTCTGGTGCCTTATCCCTATGCCGTGGATGATCATCAAACAGCGAACGCTCATTATCTTAGCGATGCTGGAGCCGCACTTTTACTGCCCCAACAAGAAATGACAGTTGAAAAACTGGTAGAAATTCTCAGTGGTTTCAGTCGCAGCCAGGCAAAGGCGATGGCGCAAAAAGCCCTTAGTCTGGGTATGCCGGAAGCCACTAATATGGTCACCGATCAGTGTTTACTGGCAGGGGGTGGCGCATGCTGATTGAAACCCATCCCATGCGGAAAATTAGTCGAGTCCATTTTGTGGGTATAGGCGGAGCAGGTATGAGCGGCATTGCCGAAGTGTTGCTAAATCTGGGTTATCAGGTGAGCGGGTCTGATCTTGGATCAAATGCTGCAACAGTACGCCTGCAAGATCAGGGTGCTCGTATTTTTAAGGGGCATGATGCCGCCAATATCAGTGATGTAGAAGTGGTGGTGATCTCTACCGCTGTGCCCGCAGATAACATAGAGGTACTTACGGCTCGTAAAAGACATATCCCGGTTATTCGCCGGGCAGAAATGCTGGCTGAAATTATGCGTTTTCGCTATGGCATTGCCATCGCCGGCACCCATGGTAAAACTACGACCACCAGCCTGGTAGCCAGTTTACTTACTGAAGGTCAGCTCGATCCTACATTTGTTATAGGTGGCAAGCTAAACAGTGCTGCGACTAATGCCAAACTGGGTACCGGTCGATATCTGGTGGCGGAAGCGGATGAGAGCGATGCGTCATTTTTGTTATTGCAACCGATGATTTCTGTGGTTACTAATGTCGATGCGGATCATCTGGAAACCTATGATGGTGATTTTGAGCGCTATCGCCAGGCGTTTGTGGATTTCCTGCATCATCTGCCTTTCTACGGACATGCCGTGATGTGCCTCGATGATGACGAAGTGCGTTCATTGCTGCCCCAGGTGTCTCGCCCAGTTATTACATACGGCATCGAACATGATGCTGACGTCAAGGCCTGCAATATTCATTGCGATGGTATGCAGTGCGCATTTGAAGTCAGCCTGCCGGATTATGAGTCCCCGATTGAAGTGATGCTCAACCTGCCAGGTCGGCACAATATTTTAAATGCACTGGCAGCGATTACTGTGGCGCATCTGCTGGGAGTCGATTCCAGGGCGATACAATCAGGTCTGGCCGGATTCCAGGGCATAGGTCGGCGTATGCAGCAGTATGGTGAAGTGAAGACGGCTAAAGGAACTGTGCTGCTGGTGGATGACTACGGTCATCACCCCACTGAAATTGCCGCTACAGTGGAGGCCTGCCGTACAGGGTGGCCTGATCGTAGACTGGTGGTTGCATTTCAGCCTCACCGTTACACCCGTACACGGGATTTGTTCGAGGATTTCGCGCGGGTGCTGGCGGATATCGACGTGTTGCTGGTGACTGAAGTCTATGCAGCTGGCGAAGAGCTTATAACCGGCGCGGATGGACGCGCACTCTGTGCCGCTATTCGAGCTCGTGGCCGGGTTAACCCGGTCTTTGTTGAAGATTTTGAAGACATTCCAGCGGCTGTGTCTGACCTCCTGGAAGACGGAGATGTGTTGCTGACACTGGGTGCCGGTAGTATTGGCAGACTGTCATCTGAACTGGGTGAGAAACTGATGGAGGTGAGCCAATGATGGCGGCGCTTAAGGACATCGGTTTACGGGGCGTGATTAAATTAAACGAACCCATGTCGAAACACACTAGCTGGCGGATTGGTGGTCCGGCGGATCAGTTCTACACACCTGCAGATCTTGATGATCTTGCGGAATTTATGAAATCACTGCCGGAGAATGAGACGGTGATCTGGCTGGGACTGGGCAGTAATCTGCTGGTGCGTGATGGGGGCATACGCGGCACGGTGATAGCGCTAAAAGGCAGTTTGTCCGAGATTCGACTGATGGATGATTGTCGTGTGCAGGCCGGCGCCGGTGCTAGCAGTGCCAAAATGGCAAGATTCTGTAGCAGAAACAATCTACTGGGTGGTGAATTTCTTGCAGGAATTCCCGGGCTGTTGGGCGGTGCACTGGCGATGAATGCTGGCGCCTTCGGGGGGGAAACCTGGCGCTGTGTTGAGTCGGTGATGACACTGGATCGTCAGGGGAATCTGCACAGGCGTACTGCAAAAGACTATGAAATTGGTTATCGAACCGTGATCGGGCATGAGCAGGAATGGTTTGTATCCGCCATATTTCAGTTTGAATCGGGGGATGCTGAACAGGCCGCGAAAAATGTGCGTCAGTTGCTGGATAAACGTGCTGAAACTCAACCTATTGGCCTGCCAAGTTGCGGATCGGTGTTCCGAAATCCTGTTGATAATCATGCTGCAAAACTGATCGAACAGGCAGGGCTTAAAGGAAAGCGTATTGGCGGTGCTGAAGTATCACCAAAACACGCCAATTTTATTATTAACATCGGTGATGCAAAGGCTGCTGATGTGGAAAACCTGATTGAATATGTACAGATTCAGGTGAAGGAACAATCGGGGATAGAATTGCATCCGGAAGTCAGAGTTGTCGGGGAGTATGAACGATGAAAGGTTTTGGCAAAGTGGCCGTGTTAATGGGTGGCTGGTCTGCTGAGCGGGAAGTGTCATTGAACAGCGGTCAGGCGGTATTGTCTGCATTGAAGAAACAGGGCGTGGACGCCCACGGCATAGACGTAGACCGCCAGGTCTGTCAGGTATTGATCGCGGGTGGTTACGACCGGGTATTTAATATCCTGCACGGTAGGGGTGGTGAGGATGGAGAAATTCAGGGCATGCTGGATATTTTGCGCATTCCTTATACCGGAACCGGGGTACTGGGTTCGGCACTGGCCATGGATAAATTGCTCACAAAACAATTGTGGCATGGCATTGGCCTGCCGACACCGGAATATCGTCTGCTGGCGTCAGAGCAGGATTGCCTGCAGGCCGTTAAGGATATGGGTTTACCGCTGATGGTGAAACCCTCACTGGAAGGCTCCAGTATCGGTATGAGTAAGGTTGTTGATGCCAAAAATATGGTTCAGGCCTGGAAAAAAGCACTGGTCTGTGGCTCTTCAGTGATTGCTGAAAAATTTATCCAGGGTAATGAGTACACGGCTGGGGTAATTGACAACCGAGTACTGCCAATGATTCGACTGGAAACTGCGCGGGATTTTTATGATTATCAGGCCAAATACCAGGATGAAGATACCCAGTATCACTGCCCCTGTGGGCTGGCGCCTGAGCTGGAACAGCAGCTGGGTGTGTTGACTTTGAAGGCCTTTGACGCTGTGCAGGGCAAAGGTTGGGGGCGAGTCGATTTTATGCTGGATGAGTTTGAAAATCCCTGGCTGATTGAGGTGAATACGGTGCCGGGCATGACGGACCACAGTCTGGTACCCATGGCGGCGAAACAGGCGGGACTCAGCTTTGAACAACTGGTCATGGATATCCTTAAAGGATCGATGAGCTGATGGCAAAAAAGTTCTCTCAGGCAGTTAAAGGTAACCGGCAGCAGCGACAATTCCTGTGGAAACAGCGGTTATTTAAACTGCTGGCCAGCGGTGTATGGCGCAAGTTACTGGTGATAGGTCTTTTGATCGGTGGCTGGCATCTACTTCAAAACACACTTGGAGAGCACGAAGTGTTGCCGATTCAGAATGTGTTCATTGAAGGCGAGTTTAATTTTCTGTCTCATGAACAATTAAAACAGCAGGCCATGCCCTATGTGAGTGGGGGTTTCTTTACGGTGAATCTGGAGCATCTGAGAAATCAGTTGATCATATTACCCTGGGTGGAGAATGTATCCATCCGTCGTCAGTGGCCAGACAGTTTGCAAATACGGGTTATTGAGAAGCAGCCGGTGGCTTATTGGGGTGAAGACCAGTTGTTGAGTTCAAGGGCAATATTGTTTCAACCGGAGACATTGGATAAATCGATGTCGATTCCGAAAATTAACGGGCCGGAAGGACAGCATGAGGTCATGCTCAGAGAGCTGGCTCGTTTGCAGGCCTGGCTGGCGGATATTGGATTGCGAATAAGAGTGCTGGAACAGGATGCTCGTCGCTCATGGAATGTCACTATGGAGTCAGGTATGGAGTTGAGACTGGGTAGAGAAATGAGGCATGAGCGAGTACAGCGATTTGCCAGTGCTTACCAGATTAAGTTGATGAAACAGGTGAAACAGATTCGACATGTGGATATGCGTTACACCAACGGCTTTGCCGTCGCCTGGAAACAGGAAAAACAGGGTCGGGGAGTTTAATACTCTATGAATAAGAAAACAGACAAAAATTTAATAGTGGGTCTGGATATAGGTACATCCAAGGTGGTAGCCATAGTTGGGGAGGTCACCAGTAGCGGTGGGATAGACATTATCGGACTGGGATCACATCCATCCAGGGGACTGAAAAAAGGCGTGGTGGTGAATATCGAATCCACGGTGCAATCCATACAGCGAGCGATAGAGGAAGCTGAATTAATGGCAGGCTGTCAGATTAATTCAGTTTATGCAGGTATTGCAGGCAGTCATATAAAAAGTATTAATTCGCATGGCATAGTAGCGATCAAAGATCGTGAAGTGAGTGAATCTGATCTGGATCGGGTAATTGATGCTGCAAGGGCTGTGGCAATTCCAGCAGATCAACGCATCCTGCACATACTGCCGCAGGAGTTTATTGTTGATGACCAGGAAGGTATTCGTGAGCCAATTGGTATGTCCGGGGTTCGTCTGGAGGCCAAGGTGCATCTGGTGACTGGTGCGGTGGGTGCAGCACAGAATATTATTAAAAGTGTCCGTCGCTGTGGTCTGGATGTGGACGACATAATTCTTGAGCAGCTGG